>NZ_KV833378.1:0-16821 GCF_001837635.1 Neisseria sp. HMSC070H10 | reverse complement strand
GTGCAGAACCTTGTACGATTGGGCAGTCGTCGCCTGGGAAGTCGTAGCTTGACAACAGGTCACGGATTTCCATTTCAACCAGTTCCAACAACTCGGCATCGTCAACCATGTCGCATTTATTCATGAATACGATGATGTAAGGTACACCTACTTGGCGAGCCAACAGGATGTGTTCGCGAGTTTGAGGCATAGGACCGTCAGCGGCAGAACATACCAAGATCGCGCCGTCCATTTGGGCAGCACCGGTAATCATGTTTTTAACGTAGTCGGCGTGGCCCGGGCAGTCTACGTGTGCGTAGTGACGGGTTTCAGTTTCGTATTCTACGTGTGAGGTATTAATGGTAATACCACGAGCTTTTTCTTCAGGAGCGTTGTCGATTTGGTCGTAAGCTTTTGCAGCGCCACCGAATTTTTTAGCCAAAATAGTAGTCAAAGCAGCAGTCAGAGTGGTTTTACCATGGTCAACGTGACCGATGGTGCCAACGTTTACGTGCGGTTTGCTACGTTCAAATTTTTCCTTAGCCATGAGCTAATTCCTTTACATATAAAGATCGATTAAAGAACAATGGCCGTCTGAAAATTTATTTTCAGTTTCAGACGGTCTTTTCTGATTAGCCTTTGCGGGCTTCAGTTACAGCAGCAGCTACGTGAGCAGGAGCTTCAGCGTATTTTTTGAACTCCATGGAGTAAGTAGCGCGACCTTGGGTTGCAGAACGCAGGTCGGTTGAGTAACCGAACATTTCTGCCAGAGGTACTTCGGCACGGACTTTTTTACCGCCGATACCGTCATCATCCATACCCAATACAACGCCACGACGACGGTTCAAGTCGCCCATTACGTCACCCATGTATTCTTCAGGGGTTTCCACTTCAACTGCCATGATTGGCTCAAGCAGAGCAGGATTGGCTTTACGCATACCTTCTTTAAAGGCTTGAGAAGCAGCCAATTCGAACGCCAGTTGAGAGGAGTCAACGTCGTGTGAAGAACCGAAGATCAAACGTACGCGTACGTCAACTACTGGGTAACCTGCAACGATACCGTTAGGCAGGGTATCGCGGATACCTTTATCGACAGACGGAATGAATTCGCGAGGAATCACACCACCTTTAATTTCGTCGATAAATTCGTAA
This sequence comes from Neisseria sp. HMSC070H10, assembly GCF_001837635.1. Lineage (NCBI taxonomy): Bacteria > Pseudomonadati > Pseudomonadota > Betaproteobacteria > Neisseriales > Neisseriaceae > Neisseria > Neisseria sp. HMSC070H10. The sequence continues at coordinate 15,690 of NZ_KV833378.1, read as the reverse complement.
CCTGCACCACCCGGCTCCATAGGTTCCATTTTGATCACAACGTGACCGTATTGACCTTTACCACCGGATTGTTTAGCGTGTTTGTATTCAGCTTCAACTTCTTTGCGGATAGTTTCACGGTATGCAACTTGAGGCGCACCAATGTTAGCTTCCACACCGAATTCGCGTTTCATACGATCAACAATAATTTCCAAGTGCAATTCACCCATACCGGAAATAATGGTTTGACCGGATTCTTCGTCTGTACGAACGCGGAAAGAAGGGTCTTCTTTCGCCAGACGGTTCAGGGCGATACCCATTTTCTCTTGGTCGGCTTTGGTTTTTGGTTCAACAGCAATGTGAATTACCGGCTCAGGGAATTCCATGCGTTCCAAGATGATTGGTGCGCTTTCAGCACACAGGGTTTCACCAGTGGTAACGTCTTTAAGACCGATCGCAGCTGCAATATCACCAGCGCGTACTTCTTCAATTTCAGTACGGTCTGCAGCAGTCATTTGCACCAGACGACCGATACGTTCGCGAGTACCTTTTACTGAGTTCAATACGGTATCACCGGATTTCACAACACCAGAGTAAACGCGGATAAAAGTCAACTGACCAACGTATTTATCGTTCAACATTTTGAACGCCAATGCAGAGAATTTCTCTTCATCGCTGGCTTGACGGCTGTCGGCTTCTTCAGTGTTAGGGTTAACACCTTGAACTGGAGGAATGTCGGTAGGAGCAGGCAGCAATTCTACAACTGCATCCAACATACGTTGAACACCTTTGTTTTTAAATGCTGAACCGCACAACATTGGTTGAATTTCACCAGCCAAAGTACGTTGACGCAATGCGCCTACGATTTCTTCTTCAGTCAGCTCATCACCGCCCAAGTATTTATCCATCAATTCTTCGCTGGCTTCTGCTGCAGCTTCAATCATGTTTTGACGCCATTCTTCAGCAGTCTCAACCAATTCAGCAGGAATATCGCCATAGGTAAAGGTTGTACCTTTATCGGCTTCATTCCAAATAATGGATTTCATTTTCAACAGGTCAACAACACCGCTGAAGCTGTCTTCCGCACCAACCGGAATCACGATAGGTACTGGGTTTGCGCGCAAACGGGTTTTCATTTGCTCAACAACGCGGAAGAAGTTGGCACCTTGACGGTCCATTTTGTTTACAAATGCCAAGCGAGGTACTTGGTATTTATTAGCTTGACGCCATACGGTTTCAGATTGAGGTTGAACACCGCCTACTGCACAGTAAACCATTACTGCGCCGTCCAATACACGCATAGAACGCTCTACCTCTACGGTAAAGTCAACGTGTCCCGGGGTGTCGATGATGTTGAAACGGTGCTCAGGGAACTGTTTCGCCATACCGGACCAATAAGAAGTCACAGCAGCAGAAGTAATGGTAATACCACGCTCTTGCTCTTGTTCCATGTAGTCGGTAGTAGCCGCGCCGTCATGCACTTCGCCCAATTTATGAGTCAAACCTGTATAGAACAAAATACGTTCTGTTGTGGTTGTTTTACCCGCGTCAATATGGGCAGAAATACCGATATTGCGATACAGGCTGATAGGGGTCTTACGAGCCATTTTGTTAGCCTTTCGATATTAGAAACGGAAGTGAGAGAATGCTTTGTTAGCTTCAGCCATGCGGTGTACTTCTTCACGTTTTTTCAACGCACCGCCACGACCTTCAGCCGCATCAATCAATTCGCCTGCCAAACGCAGGTCCATAGATTTCTCACCACGTTTACGGGCCGCGTCGCGAACCCAGCGCATTGCCAAAGCCAGACGACGTGAAGGACGAACTTCAACAGGAACTTGGTAGTTTGCACCACCTACACGGCGGCTTTTCACTTCCACGATAGGTTTGGCGTTTGCAATGGCTTCGTTAAATACTTCGATTGCTACTTTGCCGGTTTTTTTCTCAATTTGTTCCAGCGCACCGTAAACGATACGTTCTGCAACAGATTTTTTACCGTCAATCATCAATACGTTCATGAATTTAGTCAGCTCAACGCTGCCGAATTTAGGATCTGGCAGTACGTCGCGCTTAGGGACTTCTCTACGTCTTGGCATTTTAATTTCCTTTAATCTATTCAGTTGGGGCAATTCCCATGAATACCCAATTGAGTATTCACTTACTCGGCCGTTGTTCAGCTTAGGCGGCCGACGTGCCTATTTGAGTCCCGATAATTATTTAGGACGCTTAGCACCGTATTTAGAACGGGCTTGTTTACGGTCTTTAACACCTGCAGTATCCAAAGAACCGCGTACAGTGTGGTAACGTACACCTGGCAAGTCTTTTACACGACCGCCGCGAATCAATACGACGCTGTGCTCTTGCAGGTTGTGGCCTTCACCACCGATGTATGAAATTACTTCAAAACCGTTGGTCAGGCGAACTTTACATACTTTACGCAATGCAGAGTTAGGTTTTTTAGGGGTAGTTGTGTATACACGGGTGCACACGCCACGTTTTTGCGGGCAAGCTTCCAGTGCAGGCACTTTGTTTACGTACACAGGCTTTTGACGGCCTTTGCGTACCAATTGGTTAATAGTTGGCATATTTTCTCGTCCTGTTGAGTTAAATACTTGCCGACACCATGTCGACAAGATTGGAATTATATTTTTATTGCAAGGGTTTAGTCAAGCAAATGACTGATAAAGTTTGGTGTTTTCCAATTTATGTCTAAATTTTAGAAACAAAGGCCGTCTGAAACATTCAGACGGCCTTTGTCATTTTAAATATGGTTCTCTACTTATTTTTTCTCCATTGCTTTCCTTATTTATTCAGACGGCCTTAATCTCTACCCTCTTTTAAGTCCTCTAAAAAATAAAACCGCAAGACTGGCTTGCGGTTTTATTTTCACAATAATCGCTCGGGATTATTCGTCTGAAGCTTCGGTTTCAGAAACTTCTTGATCGGCTTGCTGCCATTGTTGATGGCGGCTGCGGTGGTAGGTCAAACCTGTACCGGCAGGAATCAAACGACCGACAATCACGTTCTCTTTCAAACCGCGCAGTTCGTCTTGTTTGCCCATAATAGCGGCCTCTGTCAAGACGCGGGTTGTTTCTTGGAACGATGCCGCAGAAATGAAACTGTCTGTAGACAAGGAGGCTTTGGTAATACCCAGCAACACGTTTTCGTAACGTGCCGGCTCTTTGTCTTCAGCCATGGCTTTTTCATTGGCAAGCATCACATCGCCACGCTCAACTTGTTCGCCAGTAATGAACTCTGTATCACCGGAATCAACAATGTTCACTCGACGCAGCATTTGGCGGATGATGACTTCGATGTGTTTATCGGAAATCTTCACACCTTGTAGGCGGTAAACCTCTTGTACCTCTTGGACAATGTAGCGAGCCAATGCTTCGATACCTTGCAGACGCAGAATGTCATGTGGATCTACAGCACCGTCCACGATGGTTTCACCGCGGTTTACCACTTGACCGTCGTGTACCAAAATCTGTTTCTCTTTAGAAATCAGGGTTTCGTATGCTACACCGTCTACGTCGGTAATAATCAGGCGCTGTTTACCTTTGGTTTCTTTACCGAAGGAAACGGTACCGGTAATTTCAGCCAACATGCCGGCATCTTTCGGCACGCGTGCTTCAAACAATTCGGCTACGCGTGGCAGACCACCGGTAATATCGCGGGTTTTAGAAGACGCTTGTGGAATACGCGCCAACACATCACCCTTACCGACTTCCTGACCTTCACGGATGGTAATCACCGCACCGACCGGGAATGCCATAGAAACTGGGGTAGTCGTACCAGGAATGCAAATTTCCAGACCATTTTCATCCAACAGTTTGACAGTCGGACGCAACAGTTTAGAAGCACTAGAAGAACGACGTTTGCCGTCAATCACTACCAGAGTAGACAAACCGGTTACATCGTCAGTTTGTTTCGCAACGGTAACACCCTCTTCCACGTTCTCGAATTTCACCATACCTGCGTGTTCGGTAATCATCGGACGGGTATGCGGATCCCAAGTTGCCAAAGTTTGACCGGCTTTAATGGCTTCGCCGTCTTGTACCAGCAGGATTGCACCGTAAGGTACTTTGTGACGTTCACGTTCGCGACCGATATCGTCGTGAATCACTACTTCACAAGAGCGGCCAATGACAACCAATTCGCCTTTGTTGTTGGCAACGTAACGCATTTGGCTGCTGAAACGAGCTGTACCATTGGATTTGGCTTCCACTTGGCTGGCTGCTGCCGCACGAGATGCCGCACCACCGATGTGGAACGTACGCATGGTCAGCTGAGTACCTGGCTCACCAATAGATTGTGCAGCAATTACACCTACAGCTTCACCAGCGTTAACCAGTTTACCGCGCGCCAAGTCGCGGCCATAACAGTGTGCACACAAACCATGACGGGTTTTACAAGTAATTGGCGTACGGACTTTGACTTCATCGACACCGGATTGGTCGATCATATCTACCAGTTTCTCGGTCAACAATGTACCGGCTTCAACCAAAGTCTCGCCAGTTGAAGGATCGACAACATCAGAAGCAGTAACGCGACCCAAAATACGCTCACGCAAAGCTTCAATTACATCACCGCCTTGTACTACTGCTTTCATGACAAAGCCGTCTGAAGTACCGCAATCATCTTCAACAACGACCAAGTCTTGAGTTACGTCTACCAGACGACGGGTCAGGTAACCAGAGTTTGCCGTTTTCAACGCGGTATCCGCCAAACCTTTACGCGCACCGTGGGTAGCAATAAAGTATTGCAATACGGTCAAACCTTCGCGGAAGTTAGAGGTAATCGGCGTTTCGATAATAGAGCCGTCAGGTTTGGCCATCAAACCACGCATACCGGACAACTGTTTAATCTGAGCCGCAGAACCACGGGCACCAGAGTCGGCCATCATGTAAATAGAGTTGAAGGACTCTTGATCAACTTCGTTGCCGTCACGGTCGATAACTTTTTGTTTAGACAGGTTGTCCATCATCGCTTTAGCGATCTTATCGCCGGCACGTCCCCAAATATCGACTACTTTGTTGTAACGTTCACCATTGGTTACCAAACCTTGACGGTATTGGTCTTCGATTTCTTTAACTTCGGCATTAGCCTCGGCCAGCAAGGCTGCTTTTTCTTTCGGTATTTCCATATCGTCAACCGCAATGGAAATACCGCCTTTAGCCGCAAAACCGAAACCGGTATACATCAGGTGGTCGGCGAAAATAACAGTTTCACGCAGGCCGCACAGACGGAATGATGCGTTAATCAGTTTAGAAATTTCTTTTTTCTTCAGCGCTTTGTTAATGTACTCGAACGGCAGGCCTTTAGGCAAGATTTCGCTCAACAATGCACGGCCGACGGTTGTTTCGTAACGGTTAACGACAGGCTCAAACTCACCTGCTTCGTTTTTCACCCATTCGCGCAGACGTACGGTAATTTTCGTACCCAGTTCAACCTGTTTGGTATGGTATGCACGATGCACTTCTTTCACATCGGCAAACAGGCTGCCTTCGCCTTTGGCATTGATACGGTCGCGGGTCATGTAGTACAGACCCAATACGATATCTTGAGAAGGTACGATGATTGGTTCGCCGTTGGCTGGAGACAATACGTTGTTTGAAGCCAGCATCAGCGTGCGTGCCTCCATTTGTGCTTCCAAGCTCAATGGAACGTGTACAGCCATTTGGTCACCGTCAAAGTCGGCGTTAAATGCGGCACACACCAATGGGTGCAACTGAATCGCTTTACCTTCAATCAGGATAGGTTCGAACGCTTGAATACCCAAACGGTGCAGGGTTGGCGCACGGTTCAGCATAATCGGATGTTCGCGGATTACTTCTTCCAAGATATCCCATACTTCAGGTACTTCTTGTTCTACCAGTTTTTTCGCAGCTTTAACGGTAGAAGCCAAACCTTGTTTTTCCAATTTATGGAAAATGAATGGTTTGAACAACTCCAACGCCATTTTTTTCGGCAGACCACATTGGTGCAGACGCAGGTATGGGCCTACGGTAATCACTGAACGACCGGAGTAGTCCACACGCTTACCCAGCAGGTTTTGACGGAAGCGGCCGCCTTTACCTTTAATCATGTCAGCCAATGATTTCAGCGGACGTTTGTTGGCACCGGTCATGGCTTTACCGCGACGGCCATTATCCAACAGGGAGTCAACTGCTTCTTGCAACATACGTTTTTCGTTACGAACGATGATGTCAGGAGCATGCAGTTCCAACAGACGTTTCAGACGGTTGTTACGGTTAATAACGCGACGATACAAATCGTTCAAATCGGAAGTGGCAAAACGACCGCCATCCAATGGAACCAACGGACGCAAATCAGGTGGCAATACCGGCAGCACATCCATAATCATCCATTCCAGTTTCATACCGGAACGGTGGAAGGCTTCCAATACTTTCAAACGTTTAGCGATTTTTTTAATTTTGGTGTCAGAGCCGGTAGATTCCAGCTCTTGACGCAGGATTTCGATTTCGCCTGCTACATCCAAGGTACGCAGCAATTCGCGGATACCTTCTGCACCCATTTTGGCATCGAAGTCGTCGCCGTATTCGTCCAATTTGTTGTAGTAATCGTCTTCTGTCAGCAATTGACGACGTTGCAGCGGAGTCATGCCGGGATCGGTTACCACAAATGCTTCAAAGTACAATACGCGTTCGATATCGCGCAAAGTCATGTCCAGTACCATACCCAAGCGGGAAGGCAGGGATTTCAAGAACCAAATGTGGGCAACTGGTGCAGCCAATTCAATGTGGCCCATGCGTTCGCGGCGTACTTTAGACAAGGTCACTTCTACGCCACATTTTTCACAGGTTACGCCTTTAAATTTCAAGCGTTTGTATTTACCGCACAAACATTCATAATCTTTGACCGGGCCAAAGATTTTGGCGCAGAACAAACCGTCGCGCTCAGGTTTGAACGTACGGTAGTTGATGGTTTCAGGTTTTTTAACTTCGCCATAAGACCATGAGCGGATGGTTTCGGGAGAGGCAATACCGATTTTGATGGCATCAAACTCTTCTTCCATGCCGGCAGTTTGCAACGGATTAAATAAGTTCAACAAATTCATTTTTGCTCCTTGAAGGAAGTATTTTTACCGCATGGCGGATTTTCGATATTGGGAAACGGTACTTTTGATTTCAGACGGCCTAAATGCCGATTGCTTCATTCTTATTCTGAAACCGCTTTTTCAGACGACCTTAAAAGGCCGTCTGAAAACTTCTGTTTAGTAACGTTCCAAATCGATATCCAAGCCCAGTGAGCGAATCTCTTTAACCAATACGTTGAAGGATTCAGGCATACCGGCATCGATTTTGTGTTCGCCTTTGACGATGTTCTCGTACATTTTGGTACGGCCGTTCACGTCGTCAGACTTCACAGTCAGCATCTCTTGCAGCGTATATGCCGCACCGTATGCTTCCAATGCCCAAACCTCCATCTCACCGAAACGTTGGCCACCGAACTGAGCTTTACCACCCAGAGGCTGCTGGGTAACCAAACTGTATGGACCGGTAGAGCGGGCATGCATTTTTTCGTCAACCAAGTGGTGCAGTTTCAGATAGTGCATCACACCGACTGTAACCTTGCGGTCAAATGCTTCACCTGAACGGCCGTCATACAGCGTAATTTGAGTTTTACTATCGTTGAAGCCCAGTTTCTCAACCTCAGGATCTTCACTTGGGTAAGCCAAGTTCAACATTTCGCGGATTTCAGACTCTTTTGCACCGTCGAATACAGGAGAGGCGAAAGATGCGCCTTTACGCAGGTTGGAAGCCAATTCGATGATTTCCTCATCTGTCAGGCTGTCCAAATCTTCTTTCTTACCGCTACCGTTGTAGAGCTTGTTCAAGAATTCACGCAGCTCGCTGGCTTTGCGTTGCTCTTTCAGCATACGGTCGATGCGTTCGCCGATACCTTTTGCCGCCCAACCCAAGTGAACTTCCAAAATCTGACCGATGTTCATACGGGAAGGTACGCCCAATGGGTTCAGTACGATGTCTACTGGACGGCCGTCAGCCATGTAAGGCATATCTTCCACCGGCAGAATGCGTGATACCACACCTTTGTTACCGTGGCGACCCGCCATTTTGTCACCGGCTTGCAGACGGCGTTTGATGGCGATAAATACTTTCACCATTTTTTGTACGCCCGGTTGCAGCTCGTCGCCTTGGGTCAGTTTTTTCTTCTTGATCTCATACAACTCATCCGCTTCTTCACGTTTTTGTTGCAGGCTCAATTTAATCAGTTCCAACTGTTTGGCCAAATCTTCGTCAGCCAGACGGATGTCAAACCAATCATGTTTGCTGGACAGGCTTGCCAGATATTCGGTAGTGATTTCACTGCCTTTAGCCAGCTTCATCGGACCACCATTGGCTTTTTGACCAACAATCATACGCTCGATACGGTCGAATGCGTCATTATCGAAAATACGCAATTGATCGCCCAAATCTTGACGGTAACGTTTCAATTCAGAATCAATAATGGATTGAGCACGTTTGTCGCGTTGGATACCTTCACGAGTAAAGACTTGAACGTCGATAACGGTACCGCTCATGCCAGTAGGCATACGCAATGAAGTATCTTTTACGTCAGATGCTTTTTCACCGAAAATGGCACGCAGCAGTTTTTCTTCAGGAGTCAGTTGGGTTTCGCCTTTAGGCGTTACTTTACCTACCAAGACGTCACCGGCTTCTACTTCTGCACCGATATATACGATACCGGATTCATCCAAACGGCTTTGCATACGCTCAGACAAGTTCGGAATATCGCGGGTAATGTCTTCCGCACCCAGTTTAGTGTCACGTGCAACAACGTTCAGTTCTTCAATGTGAATCGAAGTATAACGATCGTCCGCAGCCACTTTTTCTGAAATCAGAATCGAGTCTTCGTAGTTGTAACCGTTCCATGGCATGAAGGCGATGGTCATGTTTTGACCCAAAGCCAACTCGCCCAAGTCGGTAGATGCACCGTCGGCCACCAAGTCACCACGTTGCAACACATCGCCTGCTTTTACGGCCGGACGTTGGTTGATGTTGGTAGACTGGTTGGAACGGGTGAATTTAACCAAGTTGTAAATATCGACACCCACTTCACCGGCAGTCGCTTCATCATCATGAACACGAACTACGACGCGGTTGGCATCTACATACTCAACCACACCGCCGCGGCGGGCAACGATTGCAGTTGCAGAGTCAACGGCAACAGAGCGTTCGATACCGGTACCAACCATTGGTTTTTCAGGACGCAGGCACGGTACGGCCTGACGTTGCATGTTGGCACCCATCAATGCACGGTTCGCGTCATCATGTTCCAAGAATGGAATCAAAGATGCTGCAACGGATACCACTTGACCGGTTGCCACGTCCATATATTGAACGCGGTCAGGCGTTGCCATAATAGTTTCGCCTTTTTCACGACAAGTAACCAAGTCGCCAATCAAATTACCGTCTTTGTCCAAATCGGCATTCGCCTGTGCAATCACATAACGACCTTCTTCGATAGCAGACAAGTAATCGATTTCTTCAGTTACTTTGCCATCGACAACACGACGGTAAGGCGTTTCCAAGAAGCCATAATCATTGGTACGCGCATAAACGGACAATGAGTTGATCAAACCAATGTTTGGACCCTCAGGTGTTTCAATAGGACATACACGGCCATAGTGGGTCGGATGTACGTCTCGCACCTCAAAGCCTGCACGTTCACGAGTCAAACCGCCCGGGCCCAATGCAGATACACGGCGCTTATGGGTTACTTCAGACAATGGGTTAGTCTGATCCATAAATTGGCTCAATTGGCTAGAGCCGAAGAATTCTTTAATCGCGGCAGAAACAGGTTTTGCATTGATCAAGTCATGCGGCATCAAGTTCTCAGATTCTGCTTGGTTCAAACGCTCTTTAACTGCACGTTCTACACGAGCCAAACCGCTGCGGAATTGGTTTTCAGTCAACTCACCCACAGAACGAACACGACGATTGCCCAAGTGGTCGATATCGTCTACTTCGCCATGACCATTACGCAGTTCAACCAATGTCGCAATAGAAGCAACAATGTCTTCAACGCTCAGAACGTAACCGCCTTTTTCAGCTGTACCGGCCAAAGTTTCATTCAACAAACGGCCATACCAAGAGTTTTGTTGTGCTTCAGACAGTTTTTGCTCGTATGTGCGCGTATTAAATTTCATACGGCCTACGCGAGACAAATCATAGCTGTCTTCACTGAAGAACAAGCGGTTGAAGAGCTGCTCAACAGCTTCTTCGGTAGGCGGTTCGCCAGGACGCATCATGCGATAAATCGCTACGCGTGCAGCTTGCTGATCAGCAGTTTCGTCTGTACGCAGAGTGCTGGAGATGTAGCCGCCTTGATCCAATTCATTGATATAAAGGGTCGTAATTTCTTTTACGCCATGGATATCAAGCTTGGCCAACAGTTCTTCTGTAATTTCATCGTTAGCAGAAGCCAATACTTCGCCAGTTTCCGGATCAATCAGGTCAGCAGCCAATGCTTTACCCAACAGGCTTTCTGGCTCTACATCCAGACGAGTCAAGCCTGCATTGGTAATATCACGGATATTTTTCGCAGTAATGCGTTTACCTTTGGCGACCAGTACATTGCCTTCTTTATCCAAGATATCAACTTTGGCAGTTTCACCTTTCAGACGGCCTGCAACCAGATCAGTTTGAACACCGTTTGAAGACAAATAGAAAGTTTCTTTGTCGTAGAAAATATCCAAAATTTGTTCATTGTTGTAGCCTAAAGCTTTCAACAAAATCGTAACCGGCATTTTACGGCGACGGTCGATACGGAAATACAGCAAATCTTTTGGATCAAATTCGAAATCCAACCATGAACCACGGTAAGGAATAATACGAGCAGAGAACAACAACTTACCGGAAGAATGTGTTTTACCACGGTCATGCTCAAAGAACACGCCAGGAGAACGGTGCAGCTGGGAAACAATCACACGCTCAGTACCATTGATAACAAAAGAGCCACTTGGCGTCATCAATGGGATTTCGCCCATATACACTTCGTTTTCACGAACTTCTTTTACTGTCGGCTTAGATGCTTCTTTATCCAAAATCACCAAACGGATACGAGCACGCAATGGGGCCGCATAAGTAATGCCGCGCAATTGGCATTCAGGAATATCGAACAAAGGCTCGCCCAATGTGTAATGCACAAACTCCAAGCGCGCATAACCATTATGGCTCACAATCGGGAAAATAGAATTAAATGCCGCTTGCAGACCATCATCAGTACGTTGGTCAAAAGCATTTTCCAGCTGCAAAAATTTCGCATAAGAATCAATTTGGGTTGCCAGCAGGAAAGGAACATCTAAGACATTCTCTCGCTTTGCAAAACTCTTACGGATACGTTTTTTCTCGGTAAACGAATAGCTCATATACACTCCGAAAAGCAATTTTAAATAATAGGCCGTCTGAAACAACGGCATGCATCAATCTGATATTTACATTTATTTGCAATGATTTTATAAAGGCTATGCAAATAAATGTAAACAATGCCTGATGCTTATTTTAAGAAGTAAAATAAGGCTGGCAGAAAACTGCCAGCCTTCATAGGAAGCATCAAATTATTTGATTTCGACTTTAGCGCCGGCTTCTTCCAGTTGTTTTTGGATGTCTTCAGCTTCAGCTTTAGAAACACCTTCTTTCAGAGTTTTAGGTGCACCGTCAACGATGTCTTTAGCTTCTTTCAGACCCAAGCCAGTGAGAGCGCGGACAACTTTAATCACGCCAACTTTTTGATCACCGGCAGAAGCCAATACTACGTCAAATTCAGTTTTTTCTTCAGCAGCAGCTGCACCAGCACCTGCAGGGCCTGCAACTGCAACTGCAGCAGCAGAAACACCAAATTTTTCTTCAAAAGCTTTAACCAGGTCGTTCAATTCCATTACGGTCAAAGAACCAACGGCTTCCAAAATGTCTTCTTTAGTAATAGCCATGCTATTTATACTCCAAATATTGTATTAAAAAATAATTGATTAAATGAAACAAAATCGATTAAGCGGCTTCTTCGCCAGCTTTTTTCTCTGCCAAAGCAGCCAAACCACGTGCAAAGCCTGATACAGGAGCTTGCATAACGAACAACAGTTTGGACAACAGCTCTTCGCGGCTTGGAATAGAAGCCAACTCAGCAACCTGAGCAGCATCCATTACTTCGCCATTGTAAGAACCGGCTTTAATGATAATTTTGTCATCTTTTTTCGCGAATTGGTGCAGCACTTTAGCAGCAGCAACAGCATCTTCAGAAGCAGCATAAACCAATGGACCAACCATTTGATCGGCCAAATCTGCGAATGAAGTACCCTCTACTGCACGACGAGCCAGAGTATTTTTCAGAACGCGCAAGTAAACGCCTTCTTTACGTGCATTTGCACGAAGCTCAGTCATGCTGGAAACACTGATACCGCGATATTCAGCGACTACGAGAGTTTGAGCGTTAGCAATTGCTGCGCTAATTTCCTCTACGGCCACTTTCTTGGTTTCAATATTGAGACTCAAGGTCTACCTCCCACTGTTTATAAACAGGATACCGAAATGATATCCCACCAGCGCGGTAACCTAAAAAGACATCTTACAAGCAATCTTGCAATGTGTTTCAGGACTACCGTCTGCGTAGGGCAGTTACGATTAAATCTTACGATCCCTACGGTCTTGGACATCTACTTAATTTTAAGTAGCCCAAATTCAGGTAATCCAGAAAACCGGATCACCTGAAAATTTCTTAGTTGTTCACGCTTGCAGTATCAACGCGAACACCCAAACCCATAGTGCTGGATACAGCAACTTTTTTCAGGTACTGGCCTTTTGCAGCAGCAGGTTTGGCTTTAACGATAGCATCCAGCAGCGCATTGAAGTTTTCTTTCAAGTCAGCTTCAGCGAAAGAAGCACGACCGATAGTTGCATGAACGATACCGGCTTTATCTGTACGGTATTGTACTTGACCTGCTTTTGCATTTTTAACTGCTTCAGCAACGTTAGGAGTAACAGTACCTACTTTAGGGTTTGGCATCAAACCACGAGGACCCAAGATGGTACCCAATTGACCAACGATACGCATTGCATCAGGAGAAGCAATAACAACGTCAAAGTTCAGGTTACCAGCTTTGATTTCAGCGGCCAGATCTTCAAAACCGACAATATCTGCACCAGCTTCTTTAGCAGCATCTGCATTTGCACCTTGAGTAAATACAGCTACGCGAGTTGTTTTACCGGTACCTTTAGGCAGAACGACTGAACCACGGATAACTTGGTCAGATTTACGAGGATCAACGCCCAAGTTGAAAGATACATCAACAGACTCGTCAAATTTAGCAGTAGCAGCTTTTTTAACCAAAGCAATTGCTTCGTCGATTGCGTACAGTTTGTTAGCTTCAACAGAAGAGCGCAGAGCTTTCAAGCGTTTAGATACTTTAGCCATTATACAACACCCTCCACGTCCAAGCCCATTGAGCGAGCAGAACCTGCGATAGTACGAACAGCCGCATCCAAGTCAGCAGCAGTCAAATCAGGCTCTTTAGTTTTAGCAATTTCTTCCAACTGAGCGCGGGTCAATTTACCCACTTTGTTAGTCAGAGGATTAGAACTACCTTTTTGCAGACCAGCAGCTTTTTTCAACAAGATAGAAGCTGGTGGAGTTTTCATCACAAATGTAAATGATTTATCTGCAAATGCAGTAATCACGACTGGAATTGGCAAACCAGGTTCCATACCTTGGGTTGCAGCATTAAATGCTTTACAGAATTCCATGATGTTCAAACCACGCTGACCCAAAGCAGGACCAACTGGGGGAGATGGATTGGCTTTACCTGCAGGAATTTGCAGTTTGATGTAGCCGATAATTTTCTTTGCCACTTAAGGACTCCTAAAAACGGGTATAACGCGGAACCATTCCGCTTCCCAAACAGAATTTGCGATTATATCTGCTTAAAAAAAAATTTTCAAGCGAATTAAACCACTTAAATCTTTTCAACCTGACCGAACTCTAATTCAACCGGTGTTTCCCGACCAAAAATTTGAACTGAAACACGCAGTCTATTACGCTCGTAGTTAACTTCATCAACAATTCCATTGAAATCAGCAAATGGACCTTCATTCACACGAACCTGCTGACCCACTTCGAATTCAACTTTTGGTTTTGGCTTCTCAACACCTGTTTTGGCTTGTTGCAAAATAGCATCTGCATCTTTTTGAGAAATTGGGATTGGACGATTTCCGCTACCACCTACAAAGCCATTTACTCGAGGGGTACTCTTAACCAAATGCCATGAATCATCGGTCATTTCCATTTCAACCAACACATAGCCTGGATAGAATTTACGCTCACTGATGGTTTTTCGGCCATTCTTGATATCTACCACTTCCTCTACAGGAACGAGAATCTGACCGAAATATTCTTCCATGTTTTCACGAGCAATACGCTCTCTCAATGTTTTTTGAACATTTTTCTCGAAACCGGAATAGGCCTGTACCACATACCAACGCTTTGACATCTTTACCCTTTCCTATTTAATAAAACATCAAAAAACAACCATGAAATAATTGTATCTGCCGCATAAATGAAGGCTGCTAAAACTGCAACGAAGATAATCACGAATACAGTCATTTTGACCGCTTCATCACGACTTGGCCAAACTACCTTCTTAAACTCAGTCCAAGAGCTCTTAAAATATGCAAACAGACCTTCTTTCTTTTCAGGAGCCGGCTTATGACTTACCACGACTTCCTTTTTCTGATGGTCTTCTTTGCGTCCAGACGGATGTTCTGTCATCTTTACTCACTTATCAATACCCCACCCGCCTTCATTTTAGATAGTGGCATTGATCCATTAATTAATTCCAAATAATCTTAAAACTTAAGTACAAAAAAATTAACCGGCACAAGGCCGGTTAATTTTTTATTTGGCAGGCCAAGAGGGTCTCGAACCCCCAACCCTCGGTTTTGGAGACCGATACTCTACCAATTGAGCTATTGGCCTCTAAACTTAAGCGATTACAGAAGAAACCACACCCGCACCTACGGTACGACCACCTTCGCGAATCGCAAAGCGCAGACCTTCTTCCATAGCAATAGGCGCAATCAGTTCTACAGTAATGGTTACGTTCTCACCCGGCATTACCATTTCTACGCCTTCTTCCAAAGTAACTGCACCAGTTACGTCAGTAGTACGGAAGTAGAATTGTGGACGGTAGTTAGCGAAGAATGGAGTGTGACGACCACCCTCTTCTTTGCTCAGTACGTATACTTCTGCTTTGAACTTGGTGTGAGGAGTGATAGTACCTGGTTTAGCCAATACTTGACCACGCTCTACGTCTTCACGTTTAGTACCACGCAGCAATACGCCTACGTTGTCACCCGCTTGACCTTCGTCCAGCAGTTTGCGGAACATTTCAACACCGGTACAAGTGGTTTTTTGAGTTTCTTTCAGACCTACGATTTCGATCTCGTCACCAACGTGGATGATACCGCGCTCTACACGACCGGTTACTACTGTACCACGGCCAGAGATAGAGAATACGTCTTCGATAGGCAACAAGAAAGGTTTGTCCACAGCACGCTCAGGTGTTGGGATGTAGCTGTCCAAGGCAGCAGCCAATTCGAAGATTTTTTCTTCGTAACCAGCGTCACCTTCCAAAGCTTTCAGTGCAGAACCTTGTACGATTGGGCAGTCGTCGCC
>NZ_KV833377.1:0-2957 GCF_001837635.1 Neisseria sp. HMSC070H10 | reverse complement strand
CTTCGGCTTTCTTGGCTTCTTCGGCTTTCTTGGCGTCTTCAGTTTGTTTTGAATCACCTCCTCCGCCCGAGCCGGAATTATTGCCCGGCTGTTGCGGGGTCGGTGCAGACTGTGCAGACGGCGTACCACCACCGCTTGAACCGCATGCACTCAATGCGATGCTGCAGGCAATCGCCAACATACTTAATTTAAATGATTCCTTCATGGTCAAACTCCTGAATGTGATAATGGTATTTTGGAATGATGGTGATAAAATATTTGATAATTATTTACATCAAACCAATTAAAATATACCGCAAATGCGGATAACCAAACGGTACTAAACTTGCATCAGTATGAAGGTCGTCTGAAAACGGAATTTATGAATCCGTGCATACAGATGTGTTTCAGACGACCTCTACTTATATCGTCAAACCATTAATGACGATGCGGAACAAAGCCTTCCGGAGCTTCCGCACCTGCAGGCAGGTCAAATGTTTCGCGCAGAACGACTTTGTAGAACGCAAATGCATCTTTTGCACCTTGAATCGCTTCGGCTTCAGCTTCAGGGCTTAAACCCAAAGCATTCAGATGCTCGACAAAAGCACGCCAATGTTTGCCGCGGCCGTTCGGATGGGGAGCGAGGTGGCGCGCGCCGTATTCGCCGGTGTAATCCAGCTTTTGCGCGTGTTTAAATAAAAATGCTGCGCCCAAATTGGAACCTTCGGCGCAATACAGCCAACCGATGGCTTTATTGCCGGTTTCATGCGGCAGCGGTTTGCCGTATTCGTAAGGTTTGTCGCCCAAATCCGCCAAGTCTTGCGTTACCGCATCGTAACGCGCCATGTATTCCAGCTCGGGAATGGCTTTGTTCAACTCGGGGTCTTTATAGATATGATCAACCGCTTTGTGGAACACGGATTGCAGTTTCAAAAATTTGATGTAGTTCTCTTTGTTGGTAAACGGCTCGACAGACATAACCAAGTTGTCCACGCTATCGTGAATAGTTGTAGTTTGCTCTTTCAGCCGTTTGGCAAAAGTCAGCTCTTGTGTTTCGCTCATGTGAATATCCTTCATACAGTTTCAGACGACCTTCCGGCCGCCTTTATTTAAACAAGGTGGATTGGATAGATTTGAAAACGGACACGGGATGGAAGCCAAGGTTTGTGGGATTGGAAACCCACCAAACCTGGTTGAAAACAAACCATCGGGTTTCGTTATTTTATGAAATATTTTTTAAAAATATATATCATTCCAATTCAAATGGCAAGAGAATGGTTTGCAGCTACTTGCAACTACAAGATAATAACGGACAATTTTCCACCTTCGGCAAACAAGAGAGGCAGGCTTAACGGAAAATGATTCCTTAACCATAAAAAATATTGTTTACAAAGACATGACGAAATCTCGGCAGACGCCGTCCTTGCCTCACCTGCGTCAAAACGGCATACTTTCGCCATACCGAGCCGCAGGTCGTCTGAAACCTGCCACACTGTCAAAAAGGAAGAAACAACATGAACCCTATCCGCCCTTTCTTAGACCATACTCCGCAAATTCACGAATCCTGCCTCATCGACGAAACCTCCGTCATCATCGGCGAAGTATCGCTTGCCGAAGACGTATCCGTTTGGCCGTATGCCGTTCTGCGCGGCGACGTGAACAGTATCAGCATCGGCGCGCGCAGCAATGTACAGGACGGCAGTGTCTTGCACGTTTCGCACAAAAACGCGGAAAAGCCCGAAGGCTCACCCCTTATCATCGGCGAAGACGTAACCGTCGGACACAAAGTCATGCTGCACGGCTGCCGCATCGGCGATCGTGTGTTGATTGGGATGGGTACGATTATTCTGGACGATACCGTCATCGAAGACGACGTAATGATAGGCGCAGGCAGCTTGGTGCCGCCACGCAAACGTTTGGAAAGCGGCTATCTCTATGTCGGTTCGCCCGTCAAACAAGTCCGCCCGCTGACCGAAAAAGAAAAAGAATTTTTGAAATATTCTTCCGCGCATTATGTGCGCTTGTCCGGCCAACACAAACAGTCAAAATAATTTTCAGACGGCCTTATATCCCCTAAAAAAGAAAGTTTTATGCACACACTCTACCTAGCCTCCGGCAGCCCGCGCCGCCGCGAAATTCTGGAAAACTTAAGATTCAAAGTTATCCGTATCCCTGCCGACATCGACGAAACGCCGCATTCCGACGAAAAAGCCGCCGATTATGTGCAACGTATGGCGCAGGAAAAAAATGCCGCCGCTGTCGAGCAATGGTTAGCCACACACGACGCGTCGCCCGAATATCCGATTCTGACCGCCGACACTACGGTCGCCTATCAAAACCACATTCTCGGCAAATCGGAAACCGAAGCCCAAGCAGCCGAAATACTCGCCCGGCTTTCAGGGCAGACGCATCAGTTGCTGACTGTCGTATGCGTATATTGGCAAGGGAAAACGCACGGCGTTTTGCAAACCAGCGATGTACGTTTCAAAACCTTGTCTGCCGAAGAAATATCCGCCTATATCCGAAGTGGCGAACCGATGGACAAAGCGGGCGCGTATGGCATTCAGGGTTTGGGCGGCGTGTTTGTCGAGCATTTGCAAGGCAGCTTTACAGGCGTGATGGGCCTGCCCGTTTACGAAACGGTCGGCTTGTTGGAACAATTCGGATTGAGTATTCCCCCATTTGCCTGATTTTAAATACCTTCAAACAAACATTATGAAAACATACGTCTTCCCCTTTTTATCCGCAGTATTCCTTCTCGCTGGCTGCACCACTTTTTCAGACGACGGTACACCCGCCATCCGCAAAGGCAACGACAGCATCCTCTCTTTCGGGAAGCTTGGCTCCGCTATAGAAGATGCGCCTGCAGGCGGCTGGGTCATGCTCGGCGATCAATACACCTATGAGACCTTTGCAAAAAAGTCCTTCCCCCGACAGCCGAAATCTAAACAAAGATTTTCGGCTGTTTTTGTTTCAAA
>NZ_KV833376.1:132489-310033 GCF_001837635.1 Neisseria sp. HMSC070H10 | reverse complement strand
TATGTGGTCGAACAAAGCTTCGGTACGCTGCACCCTAAATTCCGCTATGCGCGGGCAGCCTATTTTAGTCTGCTCAAAGTGAGTGCGCAAAGCCATCTGAAGGCGATGTGTTTAAACCTGTTGAAGGCCGCTAACAGGCTAAGTGCGCCTGTTGGCGCCTAAAAGGCGGCCGGATGCCTGATTAATCAGGTATCCAAGGGGAGTTAAGGGGGTATTTGAGTAGAATCAGTGGATCTTTGAAACAAAAACAGCCGAAAATCTTTGTTTAGGTTTCGGCTGTCGGGGGAAGGGCTTTTTTGCAAAGGTCTCAGGTTTCTTATTTTTGAGCGGCTTTGACTTTGCAGGGTTTGTACGGGATTAAATACAATATTTTTTTAAAAACAACATCAGGCCGTCTGAAATCGGGTTTTCAGACGGCCTGAGTTGATGAAACGGTTTATTTTTGCCAATAGGTTTTGACGTTGACGAACTCGTACAGTCCAAATTCTGATAGCTCGCGTCCATAGCCTGAAGCTTTGACACCGCCAAAGGGAAGGCGCAGGTCGCTGCTGGTGTGGCGGTTGATAAAGACAGAGCCCGCCTGGATTTTTTCGGCGTATTGCCATGCGTTTGTTGTGTCCGCTGTGTAGATACAGGCGCCGAGGCCGAAAGGTGTGTCATTGGCAAGTGCGACGGCATGATCCGGATTGTCGGCGCGTAAGATCATGGCAACCGGGCCGAAGACTTCTTCGTGCCACACGCGGCAGTTTGGGTTGACCTGATCCAATACGGTAGCAGGGTAAAACCAACTTTCTCCCTCAGGGATATAGCCGCCGCTCAAGCATTGCGCGCCATGTGCAACTGCATCTTGAACCTGCTCGTGTACGGTTTGACGCAGGTCTTGGCGGTGAAGCGGGGCAAGGGTGGTGTTCGGGTCTTTGGGATTGCCGGTTTGCAGTTTGGCACACTCGGCAAGAAAGAGCGGGATAAACTGTTCGGCAATATCTTGGGTAACAATGATGCGTTTGGCGGCGTTGCAGGATTGCCCGGCATCGCGAAAGCGCGAATAGCAGGCATCGATGGCTGCGCGTTGCAGATCGGCATCGGGCAGGATGATAAACGGATTGCTGCCGCCCAGTTCAAGGACGGTTTTTTTCAGATGTTTGCCTGCATGGGCGGCCAGCAGGCGGCCCGTATGGGTCGAACCGGTAAATGCCATGGCATCGGTATCTTCAATGGCTTGAAGCGTGTCTTCATGGCTTAACCATGCGCCGATAAGCGGCAAACCTTTGGGGACAAGACTGAAGAGGGTTTCGCTGACGCGGGCGACACTGGGCGCAGGTTTGACCGCGCAGGCATTG
Organism: Neisseria sp. HMSC070H10; assembly: GCF_001837635.1. Classification (NCBI taxonomy): domain Bacteria; kingdom Pseudomonadati; phylum Pseudomonadota; class Betaproteobacteria; order Neisseriales; family Neisseriaceae; genus Neisseria; species Neisseria sp. HMSC070H10. The sequence continues at coordinate 308,693 of NZ_KV833376.1, read as the reverse complement.
CCGGCGCACAGGGCAGGGATGGCAAATCGTAAAATCTGCCAAACAGGATAGTTCCACGGCATGACCGCCAAAACAACGCCCAAAGGCTCGAAGCGGACTTGGCTGAGGCTGGCTTGGGTGGCGATGGTTTTATGGGCAAGCAGTTCGGGGGCAAGGCGGACGTAGTAGCGGATAAGCTCGATGGATTTGCTGATTTCGGCACGACATTCGTGCAGGCAGCGTCCGACTTCTTCGCAAACCATTTCGGCAAGGCGTTCTTGGTTTTGGGTAAGGCTGTCGGCAAATTGCTGTAAGAGGGCGGTGCGCTCGGTAATGCTTGATTGGGTGAAGGTTTGCTGAAGGGTTTGGAGGCGGTTTAATTCGTCGGTGAACTCGGTATAGCTTTGCGCCGGTCTGCTGTAAATGGTTTCTCCGGTGAAGACATGGGTGCTGTGAAACATGGTTGGCTCCTTTGTTTTTATGTTTTTATGAGGCCGTCTGAAAATGTTTCAGACGGCCTTTTATTGTGATGATTGTACTTCAAGCGACCAATTGGGGAAAAATAGATTTTAAGCCGGCAACAATAATCTCTACGGAAATGGCGGCAAGCATCATGCCCATGATGCGGTTGAGGATGGTCAGGCCGGTAGTGCCCAAGCGTTTGCTGATGCGTCCGGCCACGACCAGAATGAAATAGCAAATCAGGCTGACCAAAAAGCCGGAGATGATAATCAGGGCAATATCGCTGTAATTTTTGGCGGCAGAGGAATAAATGATGACAGTGGAGATACCGCCAGGACCGATGGTAATCGGAATGGCAATGGGTACGACGGCAATCGCTTTTTCATTGCGGCGGACTTGTTGCGCACTTTGATGTTCTTCTGAATGGGGATCAATTTTGGGTTTGGCAGGATTATCGTTGCCGTTCATTAAGGAGATGGCAATCAGTAAAACCAGAATACCGCCGCCGACTTGGAAAGAGCCGACGCTGATGCCGAGTACTTTCAATAAGATACCGCCGCTCAGTGCAAAGACGATGATTACGATGAAAACGGCCAATGCGGCAGTACGCGCGATTCTGCGCTTTTCTTTGGTGCTGTGGTTTTGTGTCAGATCAAGATAAATTGAGAGCGCGCTGAAAGGATTAATCAGCACGAGAAATGCCACAAGCAGCTTGCCGATTTCTACACCCAGTTCCATATTATTCCTCGCTTTCAGTTAGGTTATCGTTATCCGCATTACGGCGGCGACGGTTTTTGTGTTCGTTGGCAATACCCATCAACAGGGCGAGTACAACCATGATGGAAAGCGTAGCCGTACCGCCGTAGCTGACCAAGGGGAGGGGGACGCCGACAACGGGCAAAATACCGCTGACCATGCCCATGTTTACAAAGGCATAGCAGAAAAAGGTCATGGTCAACGCGCCTGCCAAAGTACGACTGTAAAGGGATTGCGCTTGCGCGGCAATCCACAATCCGCGTGCCAGAATGATAAGGTAAACCAGCAGTAAAAGGATATTGCCAATCAGGCCGAACTCTTCACCGAATACCGCGAAAATAAAGTCAGTCGTTGATTCGGGAATATAGTCCAAATGGGTTTGCGTACCGTTGAGCCAGCCTTTACCCCATACACCACCCGAGCCGATGGCAATCATGGATTGGATGATGTGGTAGCCTGCACCTAACGGGTCTTTGGTTGGGTCGAGCAAGGTAAGGACGCGGGTTTTCTGGTAGTCATGCATGCCGTAGTTCCACAAGAGCGGCAGGGCGGCCACAAAGGCAATAATAGCGACAAAAATGGCTTTCCAGGGCAATCCGGCAAAAAAGATGACAAAAATACCCGAAGCCATAATCAGCGCGGCCGTACCGAGGTCGGGCTGCTTCAAAATCAGGGCGACAGGAACAAGAATCAGCACGAGGGCGACAATATAATGTATCCATTTCAGACGGCCTTCATAGCGTTGGAAATACCACGCGACAGTCATGGGAATACCGATTTTCATGATTTCGGAAGGTTGGATACGGGTAAAGCCGAGACTCAGCCAACGGGTCGAGCCGTTGACGGTAACGCCGGCAACTTCGACGCCAATCAGCAGTAATACGCCGACAATATAAACAGGCAAGGCAACTTTGGCAGCCGTTTGCGGCTTAAATACAGCAATAATCCATAAAAGGGTAAAGCCCAAAACGGTATGGATGGTTTTGTTTTCCAATTGGCCGAACTCTTGCCCGTCTGCAGAATAGAGCAAAAACAGGCTCATGATGTAGATGGCGAGCATGGCAAAAAACAGCCAAGGGTCAATCGGGGCTGCAATGGTGGATTTGAAGTTTTTCCACGCTGATGTGTTATTCATGATGAACCTCCGGCTGTGAGGCAGGGCTTGTCGGCGTCAGTCCGTAGGCGGATTGGAAAATGCTAGGAATAGGCTGATGTTTATCAGTTTTTTCAGTTTTGGCCGAATCTGTTTCGAGGCCGTCTGAAAACTGTTGCGGCTTGACGTGAAGCATATAAAAATCAGTCATTTCACGGGCTAATGGCGCGGCATACGCACCCCAGCCGCCGTTTTCCAAAATAACGGCAATGGCAATTTCAGGTTTTTCCAATGGCGCAAACGAGATAAACCATGCGTGGTCGCGGTGTTGTTCGCGCAGGGCTGCGGCATTGTAGCGGCCGCCCTGTTTGATTTGTACGACCTGGGCCGTACCGGTTTTACCGCCCATTGTGTAAGCAAGTCCGCCACCGATACGGTGTGCCGTACCGCCCGGTTTCAATACCTTCTCCATTGCGCGTTTGACGTATTCGAAGTTGTCGGCTTTGAACGGAATTTGACGTTCGGGATTAGGATTGATGCGGGTAATTTTGCGCGCGCCGAAATCCAATATTTCTTTGACCAAATGCGGCTGATGAACAACACCGTTGTTGGCCAGAGAGGCTGTCGCATGTGCCATTTGCAAAGGCGTGTAGGCGTTGTAGCCTTGGCCGATACTGACGGAAACCATCTCGCCGGCACGCCATTCTTTGGCAGTCGGGTCGGAAGATTTGGCAAAGCGTTTAGCCTTCCATTCGCGGCTGGGCAAAACGCCTACATATTCACTAGGCAGGTCAATACCGGTTTTTTGGCCGAAACCGAATTGCGCCAGATACGGAGAGGCTTTGTCGATACCCATTTCGTAACCCAAGCGGTAGAAGAAGGTATCTGAGGATACTTGAATGGCTTTGCTCAAGTTGGCAGAGCCGTGACCGCTTCGGACAGAGTCGCGGAAAATATGGCGGCTGCCGGGTATACTCCATGCGCCGGGGGCGGGGACGATAGTGTTTTGAGTGATTTTGCCGCTTTCCAACAAAGCCATGCCCATAAAGGGTTTGAATGTAGAGCCAGGCGGATAGAGGCCTTGGGTAACGCGGTTGATCAAAGGCTTTTTCCAATCGTCATTCAGCATTTTCCAAGTATCGCTGTCGATGCCGTCAATAAAGAGGTTGGGATCGAAGGAAGGTTTGGAAACAAAAGCCAATACGGTACCGTCTTGCGGATTGATAGCCACCAATGCGCCACGGCGGTCGCCCAAGATTCGGTCGGCTTCCTGCTGCATACGGATATCCATCCCTAGGCGTAAGGTTTGCCCCATTTTGGACGGAACATTTTTCAATACGCGGACGATGTTGCCATAAGCGTCTTTTTCGACTTCTTGATAGCCTGGAACGCCATGAAGCTGGTGTTCGTAATATTTTTCCAAGCCGGATTTGCCGATATGCGTACTGCCGCGGTAGAGGGCAGTCAGGCCTTCTTCTTCCAGCATTTCTTTGTCTTTATCGCTAATACGGCCGATGTAGCCTAAAAAATGGGAAGTCAGCTTGCCGTAAGGATATTCGCGGAATGTGCGTGAATTGACCTCTACGCCTTTGAATTCGCGCAGATGTACGGACAAACGGGCGGCCTCTTCATCGGTCAGCCTAAGTTTGAGCGGGATATTTTCAAATTTTCGATAGCTTTCTCGGTATTTTTTGAAGCGTTTTAAATCTGTCGGCGTGATATCGACGTATTTTTTCAATGCTTCAATGACATCTTCCATCTTGCCTTCGATGCGGCTGGGAATAACTTCGAGCGAAAAGACTGGATAGTTTTTGGCCAAAGGAACGCCGTTGATGTCGACGATTTCGCCACGTACGGGTGGCGTTGGAATCAGGGTAATGCGGTTGCTCGATGCCTGACCGGAAAACTCGTTGTGTTGAGTCACTTGCAGGTAGAAGAACCGCGCCAGCAAGATGGAAAAGAAGATGACAATCAGGATAAAGGCAACGAGCAGGCGCAACAAAGCATCGGTTTGTGCTGCCTGAGCGGAAGGTTTTTTGGTATGTTGACCACCGGAAAGACGGCGTGGAAGAATCGGTTTCATCTTTTCAGTGGGAGCGGTAAATACGGGTCACGATCAGCATCAGCTGGCTGAGTATCGGCCAAAGCAATGCGCCGACAAATGGGGCAACAAAGCCTTGCAAAGTAATGACCTGATGATTGAGGAACAGACGGGCAACAGTTAAGACGGCCTGATTGAGAAGCAGCGCAGCCAAGACAGCGGCCAATTGCATAATATGGCCGTAAAGCATGATTTGGCGGCGGCGGTTTAAGATGAAATAAGTCATCACGACGTAAGACAGGGCATGTAATCCCAAAGTCGCGGCGGTTGCTGCATCGACAATCAGACCGATGGCAAAAGCCAGTCCCATGCCTGCGCGTTGCGGTTGGTGCAATGCCCAATACAGCAACATCAGTGCCGTCATTTCAGGCAGCCAGAAGAATCCGTCAAAGGAAAACGGCATAAAGTCCAGTATCATCATCACAATGAGACTGGCCGCCATGATGTGCAGCGGTACTGCACGGTAAGAATCGTCAAAATCGTTCATGAAATCAGCGTGGGGAAGAAGGGCCGGAAGAAAGTACCAAGACAAAACGGCTGCTGCGTAAAGCGGCCAAAGGCGTCAGTTGCGTATCGTAATAAGGTGTTCCCGATGCGCGGACAACCTTGCTGACGGTTGCAACGGGAATCCCCGCCGGATAAGTACCATCCAGGCCGGAAGTCAGCAGAATATCGCCGGGTTTCAAGTCTGAGCCGGTTGGAAAATAGCGCAAATCCAAACCGTTGCCATTGCCGTATGCCAAGTTGCGTTCGCCGGTGCGGCTGACGGCTATGGGGACAATGCTTTGTCCGCCTGAAATCAGCCCAATTTCTGCACTTTGTGTGTGAACTTGTGTCAACAGGCCGATCAAACCGCTTTGATCGATGACTGCATCGCCAACTTTCAAGCCGTCTTGACTGCCCTTGCCGATAATCAGTCTTTCGGAAAGCGGATCTTTGCCATTGGAAATGACTTCCGCACCGATAACGTTGTGAATACCTTTTTGTTGCAAACCGTACAGTTTTTTTAATTCTCGCAATTCATCGGTATTGACTTTATCCCGCTGCAAATCGATTTTCAGACGGCCATTTTCTTCCATAAGCTGGCGGTTTTGTTCCAAGAGCTCGGATTTGGACTGGGAGAGTTCGGCAAAATATTGATAAAGTTGAACAGGTTGATTGGCCAGCCATTGAACAGGGTAGAGCATGGGCATGACTGCCGCACGTACAGGCTGCATCAATGAAAAGCGGTAATCTGCCACCATCAGGCCGGCAGCTAGAGCGATATAAACGACAAAACGAGGCAACAGCTTAGAGCCTTTTGCCTCGTCAAAGCGCAAAGAAGAGCGTTCCATAACCATCTACCTTATGGGTTTTCCGTAAACACGGTATCCCATTTGCCGATATAGTCCAAAGCCTTACCGGCACCATAGGCAACGCAGTTCAGAGGTTGGTCGGCAATACCGACGGGCAGGCCGGTTGCATCGGCCAAGACGGTATCGATACCGTGCAGAAGCGCGCCGCCGCCTGTCAGCATAATACCGCGGTCGGCGATGTCGCCAGCCAATTCGGGCGGAGCCTGTTCCAAAGCCAGACGGACGGCACGGATGATTTGATTTACCGTTTCACTCAATGCTTCACGGATTTCATCTGAAGTAACTGCCAAGGATTTAGGCGTGCCTTCAGCCAGATCACGGCCTTTAATGCGCATGGCTGTTTCGGTTTCAAAGCCCGAGGCAGAGCCGATTTGTTTCTTCAATTCTTCGGCTGTAGCTTCGCCAATCAAGACACCGCGATGGCGACGCAGGTAATGGATGATGCTTTTATCGAATTCATCGCCGGCTGCGCGGACAGAAGCAGAATAGGCCATACCGCCCAGTGAAAGAATGCCGATTTCAGTCGTACCGCCACCAATATCGACAATCATCGAACCTGCCGCATCTTCAATCGGCAAGCCTGCGCCCAAAGCGGCGGCCATCGGTTCTTCAATCAAATGCACGCTTGCCGCGCCGGCGGCAAACGCCGAATCCAAAATCGCTTTACGTTCCACTTGGGTAGAGCCGCCCGGAACACAGATAACCACACGAGGTGGAACCAAAGACCATCCTTCGGTGGCTTTTTTAATCAACATACCCAGCATACGCTCGGTAATCACAAAATCGGCAATCACGCCGTCCCTCATCGGGCGGACGATTTCAATATTGCGTGGCGCACGGCCCTGCATTTTTTTGGCTTCCGTGCCCACCGCCATAATTTTACTTTTATTGCCTGCACCGGATTGAATCGCAACCATGGACGGCTCATCCAAAACAATCCCTTTGCCGCGTACAAAAATCAGCGTGTTGGCCGTGCCCAAATCGATGGCAATATCATTGGAGAGGAAACGAGATAAAAGACGAAACATTAGGATTCCTGAAATTCCGGCCCAGTCCGGATGCTTTAAGCAGTATTTAAAATAAGAAAAACAGGTACACGGTTTTAGACGGATAAATGCGCCCTTAAAAGGCCGTCTGAATCAAAACACCATGCCAACCTGTTTGGTTTTCGGTTATAATTCTTCGCTTCATAGAAGACGAAATGCAATGATACCCCAAACCTAAGAGGCATTGCTATCAGACAAGGATTTTTTATGGCTTTAAGCTTAAATGATGTGGAAAAAATCGCAAAACTCTCGCGCCTCACTTTAACGGACGAAGAAAAAAACAAAACGCTTGCCGAGTTGAACGACATTTTCGCCATGGTTGAAAACATGCAAAGCGTCAATACCGACGGCATCGAACCCATGGCGCATCCGCACGAAGCCGCTTTGCGCCTACGCGAAGATAAAGTGACTGAAACCGATCACGCTGCAGAATATCAGGCTGTTGCCCCAGAAGTGCGCAACCGTCTGTATATCGTTCCTCAAGTAATTGAAGAATAAGGTTTCAGACGGACTTTGCTTATCGGCAAACCCCTATTGCAAGGCCGTCTGAAAGGATACTTTGTTCAGACGGCCCGATTTATTGATTTAAACGGATGTTTTCAATATCTGTTTTGAAAGCAAAAACTGTTTTATAGAAAGTACGGCACAATGACCGCTTACACGCTCAAACAAGCCAGCAGCCTGCTGCAATCCAAACAAATTTCCGCAGTCGAATTGGCGACCGAATATTTGGCCGCTATTGCTGCGAAAAACCCTGCCATCAACGGCTACGTTACCATCGATCAAGATAAGACCCTTGCTGAGGCCAAAGCAGCCGATACGCGTATCGCAGCCGGCAATGCAACGGCTTTGACCGGTGTGCCGGTTGCTTACAAAGATATTTTCTGCCAAACAGGTTGGCGCAGTGCATGCAGTTCCAAAATGTTGGATAACTTTGTTTCTCCTTATACTGCCACTGTGGTGCAAAACCTGTTGGATGCCGGCATGGTGACCCTTGGCCGTACCAATATGGACGAGTTTGCCATGGGTTCGACCAATGAGACTTCGTTCTACGGCGCAACCAAAAACCCGTGGAATCTTGAACATGTTCCCGGCGGTTCGTCAGGCGGTTCGGCTGCTGTGATTGCGGCACGTTTGGCACCGGCTGCGTTGGGTTCGGATACCGGCGGTTCTATTCGTCAGCCTGCGTCGCATTGCGGTATTACCGGCATCAAGCCGACTTACGGTACGGTTTCACGTTTCGGTATGGTTGCTTATGCTTCCAGCTTCGACCAAGCCGGCCCTATGGCGCAAACGGCCGAAGACTGCGCGATTTTGTTGAACGCCATGGCCAGCTTTGACGAGCGTGATTCCACCAGCTTGGAACGCGACAAAGAAGACTACACCCGTGATTTGGACAAGCCACTCAAAGGTTTGAAAATCGGTTTGCCTAAAGAATATTTCGGCGAAGGCGCGGATGCCGATGTTCAGACGGCCTTGCAAAGCGTTATTGATTTGCTCAAAGCACAAGGCGCGGAGACTGTTGAAGTTTCCCTGCCGCAAACATCATTGTCGATTCCCGCTTATTACGTTCTCGCCTCTGCGGAAGCAAGTACCAACTTGTCCCGTTTTGACGGCGTACGTTATGGCCATCGTGCAGCGCAATTCGGCGATTTGGAAGAAATGTACAGCAATACTCGTGCCGAAGGTTTCGGTAGCGAGGTCAAACGCCGTATCATGATTGGTACTTATGTATTGAGTCATGGTTACTACGATGCTTATTATCTGAAAGCGCAAAAACTGCGTCGTCTGGTTGCCAATGATTTTCAGACGGCCTTTGGTCAATGTGATTTCATTTTGGCGCCGACTGCACCGACTGCCGCGCCAAAACTCGGCAGCGACATTCACGACCCTGTGCAAATGTACTTATCCGATATTTACACCATCGCCGTGAACCTTGCCGGTTTGCCTGCACTGACTCTGCCTGCCGGTTTCAGCGCAAACGGTCTGCCGATTGGTGTGCAATTTATCGGCAACTATTTCTCCGAAGCCAAAATTTTGGGTGCCGCACATCAAGTTCAGCTGAGCAGCGATTGGCACACCAAAGCGCCGGAATAATGTTTTAGGGCCTTGATGATTCAAGGCCGTCTGAAAATAAACCATATAAAAGCGCCTGAATGTATTGAGGTGCTGCATATTGTAGATATTTAAAAAATTATGACAGCCACCGACTTCATTCAAATCATTGGGACAGCTGCGTTTGCCATTTCAGGCTATTTGGTCGGCTACAACAAGCGATTGGATGTACTCGGTGTCGTCATTACTGCGTTACTGACGGCTGTCGGCGGCGGCATGATACGCGATGGCTTGGTCGGCCGGATTCCGCAAGTGTTTTTGCAAACCGATGCGCTGATTGTTGTGTTTGCTACGCTTTCCATTGCATGGTTGATAAGGGTGCAACGTTATCGCAGCACCTATTTGGCCGCTGCTTTTATTATTGCCGATGCCATTGGTTTGGCTGCGTTCAGCATTACCGGTGCACAAATCGGTATGGCCTTGCAGCTCAATCTGTTCGGCGTTATTTCTTTGGCTTTTGTGACTGCTGTTGGTGGCGGTATTGCGCGCGATATTTTGGTCAATGATGTGCCGATGATTTTGCGCACCGACCTTTACGGCAGCGTGGCTATTTTGATTGGCGGGCTGATTTATCTGTTCGGACATTTGGGCTGGATTAATATTTTTACGTTAAACCTGCTCTTTGCTGGTGGATTGTTGTTTCGCCTGACTGCATACCGTTTCCATTGGCAACTGCCCGGTTTCCAACGCCGCAGGAAATAAACTTATCTTACAGACGGCCTGTTATTGTTTTTTTATTCAGGCCGTCTGAAAAACGAATCACTCATTTAACCGATTAACTTTTTTTCGACAGAAAGACCCTTATGACTTGGGAAACCGTAATCGGACTGGAAATCCACGTCCAACTCAACACCCAATCCAAAATCTTCAGCGGCGCATCCACTGCATTCGGTGCCGAGCCTAATGCCCACGCCAGCGTGGTTGAGTGTGCGTTGCCGGGCGTATTGCCGGTAATGAACCGCGAAGTCGTCGAAAAAGCCATCAAACTCGGTTTGGCTTTGGATGCGAAAATCAATCAGAAAAACGTGTTCGACCGTAAAAACTATTTTTATCCTGATTTGCCAAAAGGCTATCAAATCAGCCAGTTGGATTTGCCGATTGTTGAACACGGTAAACTGGAAATCGTAGTGGGCGATGAGGTTAAAACCATCAATGTTACCCGTGCGCACATGGAAGAAGATGCGGGTAAATCCGTGCACGAGGGTTTGAACGGTGCGACCGGTATCGACTTGAACCGTGCCGGTACGCCTTTATTGGAAGTTGTCTCCGAGCCTGAAATGCGCTCTGCAGCCGAAGCTGTGGCATATGCTAAAGCGCTGCACGGTTTGGTGACTTGGCTGGATATTTGTGACGGTAATATGGCGGAAGGCTCGTTCCGTGTTGATGCCAACGTTTCTGTACGTCCAAAAGGTCAGGCGGAGTTCGGTACACGCCGTGAAATCAAAAATCTCAACTCTTTCCGCTTCTTGGAACAAGCCATCAATTATGAAGTGGAAGCGCAAATCGAAATTTTGGAAGACGGCGGTAAAGTACAGCAGGCAACCATGTTGTTTGACCCTGAAAAAGGTGAAACCCGTGTGATGCGTTTGAAAGAAGATGCGCACGATTACCGCTATTTTCCAGATCCGGATTTGCTGCCTGTCATTATTTCAGACGGCCAATTGCAGAAAGCCAAAGAGCAAATGCCTGAATTGCCGCATGAAATGGCGGCGCGTTTTGTTGCCGATTACGGTGTGTCTGACTATGATGCGCGCCTGTTGACTGCCAGCCGCGCCCAAGCTGCCTATTTTGAAGAAGCGGCCAAAGCCTGCGGCCAAGGTAAATTGACGGCGAACTGGATGAACGGCGAGCTTGCTGCTACTTTGAACAAAGAAGGTTTGGAATTAGCTGAAAGCCCGATTACGGCTTCACGCCTTGCCGAGTTGGTTGCTAAAGTTGCAGACGGAACATTAAGCAGCAAATTGGCGAAAAAAGCTTTTGAAGCAATGTGGACCGAGCCTGAAGCAGGTATTGCCGAAATTATCGAAAAACATGGTTTGCAACAGATTACTGACACTGGTGCAATTGAAGCGATGGTGGATGAAGTGTTGGCAAACAATGCGAAAGCCATTGAGCAATTCCGTTCCGGTAATGAGAAAGCCTTGAATGCGATTGTTGGTCAAGTGATGAAAGCAAGTAAAGGCAAGGCTAATCCGGCTCAAGTTCAAGAGTTGATTAAAGCTAAATTAGCTTGATGGATAGGACAGGCCGTCTGAAAAATAGGTCTTATTTTTCAGATGGCCTTTATTTTTGATTCTAAAATTATTCTAAAAATACCATGACACATACTATTACCTTATCAGATCAAATAACATTTACGGCAAACGATGATGAAACCGTTCTTGCTGCTGCGACCCGTCAGAATTTAAATCTGCCCCATTCTTGTAAAAGTGGCGCCTGTGGACAATGTAAGGCCGAGTTGATGAGTGGCGAATTTGAAATGGGCGAGCATATCGATAAAGCCATCAGCGCAGAAGAAAAAGCGCAGGGTAAAGTGTTATTGTGCTGCACTACTGCGAAGAGTGACCTGAAAATCAATGTGCCTGGGTTTAATCCGAATGCTTTACCGGTGCGTACTTTGCCTGTACGCATCGAAACGATTGAAATCAAACATGATGTTGCTTTGTTAAGATTGGCTTTACCTAAAGCGCCGTCATTTGCATTTTATGCCGGACAATATATTGATTTGCTGCTTCCTGGCAATATCAGCCGCAGCTATTCAATCGCCAATTCGCCTGACCAAGAAGGCGTGTTGGAGCTGCATATCCGTAAACGTGAAAACGGCGTATGTTCGGAAATGATTTTTGGTGTAGAGCCTAAGATCAAAGAAAAAGGTATTGTCCGCGTTAAAGGCCCATTGGGTACGTTTACTTTGCAAAAGGACGGCGATAAACCGATTATTTTGTTGGCAACAGGTACAGGTTACGTACCTATCCGCAGTATTTTGCTTGATTTGATTCATCAGAATAGCGAACGTCCAGTTCATTTCTACTGGGGAGCACGTCAACAGGAGGATTTGTATGCATTGGAAGAAGCAGAAGCATTAATAGGCCGTCTGAAAAATGCGAAATTCTCGCCTGTTCTTTCTAAGCCTGATTCCGATTGGAAAGGGGAGAATGGATACGTGCAAAATGTTGCCGCACAAAATTATCCTGATTTGAGCCAATATGAAGTTTATGCTTGCGGGTCACCAGCCATGACGGAGAGTGCGCAAATTTTGCTGACTCAAAAATGTGCTTTACCGGAAAATACCTTTTTCTGTGATGCTTTTTCACCGGCATAGTGATGTTTATACGGAATTTATATGTTTGAATGCAGGTTTTAAGAGTAAAATTTGATGGCAATCTGTTTGAAAAAGAGTGTGTTTTTGCACACTCTTTTTTCTATGTGGTAGTTATTGAACAGATGCTTATATAGCTATTTTGTTTTTAAAAATTGAATTGATTATTTATCATAAAGAAAAAGGCCGTCTGAATATTTCAGACGGCCTTTGTTTTGAAGCAAGTATTAGCTACCAATCAGTTTCAAACGTTGACCAGGGGTCACAGTACGGGTATTGCGGTTCCAACGACGAATATCATTAACATCAACATTGAAACGGCTGGCAATGGTGTTCAAAGTATCGCCTTTGCGTACAGTGTAGGAAACGTTTTGAATCGGGTTGCTGCGGACTTTTACCGGAGCAGCTGTAACACGGAGGATTTGGCCTTTTTTGATATTGTTGCCTTTGATGTTGTTGGCAATAATCAAATCGGCTACGCTCAAGTTGTAACGTTTGGAGATGTTAAACAATGTATCGCCATCTTCCACGCGGTGTGTGCCTGCTGCAAGTGCTGCAGTTTGTGTGTTTTGTTGACCACTTACACGGGCAAGACGTGCATTGATTCGGCTTTGTTGTTTAACGGTATTGGCTGCGATACGTTCTGTACGAGCGTTTTCAGCAGTGACAACAGTTTGAACTTGTTTGGTTTCAGGAGTCGCTTCAGCAACAGTCGCTGCAGGTTCCTCCGCAGGTCGGCTTTGTACCAAAGCCATCAGGTCATCATGCTCTTCTTGAACCGGCGCAGCAGCAACAGATTCAACTGCTGGAGAAGGGGCTACATCGTTTGCGGCAACAGTCGGTGCAGTCAAGTCGGCAGGGATAGCCGCTTTGGGTGCTTCTGCAACATTTGTGGTAGCAGGCTCAATAGCAGTATGGACCATGGCTACAACTGGGGCGGTCATTTCTATACTTGCAACTTGAGGCTGCTCTTTGGTTTCTGTTATCGCTACGGAAGTAACGTTTTCAGTTTTGCTGTGTGCAATAAAGTCAACCGGTTTAGTGGACTGAGGAACAACAGGTGCAACAATATTGGTCACGGTAGTTTGAGCGACTTTAACCGGTTCTGCTACGTTGGAAGCAATAATCGGAGACATGGCCGGCATATTGGATTGGTAAGTATCCGGCGTATTGTCTTTGTCAATAAAGTTAATAATGTCTTGGCTTTGGATAGCTGAGTTTTTAGCCACTAAAATGCTGCGGCCTTCAGAAATGGCGCTACCGCTCAGGCCATTGAGGCGCTTGAGTTCGGCTACGCTCATGCCGGTATCGTTGGCGATGGCATTAAGTTTTTTGTTGCCCAAAGAAGTATAAATATCCCAAGACATCAGGGTATCTGGATTGGCATTGCGGTAGTTCTTCTCAAATGCGGAAACCGCAGAAACCGGTAATAACAGACGACGATTATTTTTAGGGATAAATACCGGGGCATTGAAACCTGGGTTGAGTGCCAACAGTTCGCTTTCGCTGATGTTTGCAAAGCGAGCGATTGTGCTGTTATCGATAGGTTTGTCGATGCTGACAGATTTGAAATACGGCTGATTGCTGATTTCGCTGATATTCATGCCGAAAGTTTGCGGATTGGCGACGATATTGCGGACGGCCAAAAGTTTGGGAACGTAGTTGCGTGTTTCGTTCGGCATACGCAGGTTTTCGTATGTTGGTTCCAAACCTTGCGCACGGGCACGGTTTACGGCACGGCCGACGTTACCTTCGCCCCAGTTGTAAGCGGCAAGGGCCAAAGACCAGTCGCCGAACATACTGTGCAGGTATTGCAGGTAGTTTAATGCGGCATCGGTAGCAGCGTAAACGTCGTGGCGGCCGTCATACAAAGGCGTTTTTTCCAAGCCGAAGTGGCGGCCGGTAGCCGGCATAAATTGCCACAGGCCGGATGCGCCGACGTGTGATTTGGCTTTGGTTACAAATGCGCTTTCAATGAAAGGCAGCAAAGCGATTTCAGCAGGCATATTGCGTTTTTTAACTTCATTGGCAATATGGTACATATAAGGTTTGCTGCGGGAGATGGTGCGGTCGAAATATGCGCTGTTTGCAGCAAATTTGTTTTCATGGCGGCGAACCAGTTCTGTGTTGACTTCGTTAATGCGGAAGTCTTTACGTAATGATGCCCACAAGCTACCAGAGCCGAAGGTTTGTGCTTTGGCTTGGTCGAGCAGGGAAGAGTTGAGGCGCATCATTGCCATGCCGACTTGGTTGGGCGTAGCGTTTTGCGCGTAGGCTGTGGCGGAAACTGCCGACAGGCTTGAAACGGTCAGAACGATGGTTTTTAGTTTTGCCATAGTAAATAGAGTTATCAAATATATAATAAAATTTTGTCCCTTCGATGGTATCGTTTCAGCATTCAAACGTCAAGTCGGGCAGGGAATTTGCGTGTATGATGTGGTCGTGGTGTTAAAATTCTGTCACACAAGTCGGGATGCATAGGGGAGCATTTAATGGAAACTTTTTTTATGCAAACGCCAATGGGGCAATATCTTGCTCAAAAAGAGGAGGATTTTTTCAGACGGCATTTGCAATATTTGAATGGCCAAGTGGTGGTTCAATTGGGCGGCATATGGCAGAGGCCGTCTGAAAATATGATTGTGGTGCCGCGCGATGTGCGGATGGATGCTGAAATGTTGGCATTTGAAACGCATTCCGTGGATGTGTTATTGATGCCCCATCTTTTGGAAATTTCAACTGCCGATTTGGTGTTGCAAGAAGCATTTAGGATATTAAAACCCGAGGGTAGGTTGATTTTGACGGGGTTTAACCCTAAATCTTTGTGGGGGTTGAGCTCGTGGTTTGATGGCAAAAGACTGCCTATGAAATCTCAATGCTTGGCTCTGGCTGAGTTGAAACGAAAAACTGCCGCTATTGGTTTTGAAATGGAATATGGGCAGTTTATGGATTATCTGCCTGCTGTGAATTCATCATCTGCTTTGAAATTTTGGCAGTTTATGGAAAAGGCAGGGGATAGGTGGTGGCCGCAGTGTGCGGCGGTGTATGGTGTGGTTTTAACAAAACATTTGATTGGTGTCCATCCTTTGCCTGAATTGGAATCTGCATTTGATGGCAATACGGTTGCTTTAAGTACGGCACGTTTGGCCGAATAGTTTTCAGACGACCTATATATAATGATGGATAATGATGAATTTGGAGAATAATGATGCCTGAATTACCTGAGGTGGAAACGACTTTACGCGGAATCGCGCCGCATATTGATGGCAAAAAGATAGAAAAAGTCATTATTCGCCAGTTTAAATTGAGATGGCCTATCCATCCGAACTTGGCGCAAATTTTGGCCGGGCGCAAAGTTTTGGCATGCAACCGGCGTGCGAAGTATTTGATTGTTACTTTTGAAACGGGTATTTTACTTATGCATTTGGGTATGTCCGGCAGTTTGCGGATTTTTACCGCCGATGATGAGCGCATCGCCACGCCGGATAAACATGATCATTTAGATTTTGCATTTGATGACGGTACCGTATTGCGTTATCACGATCCGCGTAAATTTGGTGCGGTGTTGTGGTATGAGGGTATTGCCGAGCATCATCCGCTGTTGGAAAAACTGGGGCCGGAGCCGCTCTCGGATGATTTTAATGCAAATTACCTGTATCAGAAATTGAAAAACCAAAAGCGTGCAGTCAAATTAGCGCTGATGGATAATGCAGTGGTGGTTGGTGTCGGTAATATTTATGCGAATGAAAGTCTGTTTAAGGCAGGTATTTCGCCATTGCGTCCGGCGAATAAGCTGACCAAGAAAGAATGCGTATTATTGGTGGAAACCGTTAAAGCGGTTCTGCAAAGGGCGATTGCAACGGGCGGCAGTACGCTGCGGGACTTTGTCAATAGCGATGGCAAAAGCGGCTACTTTCAGCAGGAATATACGGTCTATGGCCGCCACAATGAGCCTTGTGTCCAATGTGGCGGGTTGATTTTTAAAGAAACTTTGGGGCAGCGTGGAACATTTTATTGTCCAAATTGCCAGAAATAGTTTCAGACGGCCTTAAATGTCAGAGGCTGTCTGAACATAATGAACACAATACAGAAGAAATTTTATGTCTAAACAAAAAGCTCCTTTTTTTAAACGTCTGAGCCGACTTTGCCGTTTGGCGGCTTGGTTGTTCCGAACCGGTCGGAATTTGCGTGCCATCGATGGCAATAATGCAGAGGAACGCAATCATGCGGTGGTTGTTTTGGGAAAAGGCGCATTGGATGCTTTGGATATCGAATTGGAAATCGGCGTACCGCCTCAAGGAAATGTGAGTGGTACTTTGGTGGTAGCCAATCATGTGTCTTGGTTGGATATTTTTGCCATGAGCGCCGTTTATCCGAGCAGTTTTATTGCCAAGCAGGAAATCAGCGGTTGGCCGGTTTTGGGAAAAATGGGTAAAAATGCCGGCACGGTGTTTATCAACCGCAATTCCCGCCGAGATATCGAGCCGATTAATCAGGCGATTTGTGCAGCATTGAAAGCAGGGCAGAATGTCAGCTTCTTCCCTGAGGCGCGTACTTCTTCCGGCTTGGGTATTTTGCCGTTTAAAGCTGCCCTGTTCCAATCGGCTATTGATGCGAAAGCGCCGATTCAGGCGGTAACTTTGCGATATTATGATGACGAAGGACAACGGACGGTTCTGCCATCCTATGCGGAGGTAAACCTGCTTCAATCTTTATGGCGCATTGTTTCTATGAAGAAAATCTGTATCCGCTTGGATTTCTCGCCTCAGTACAAATCGACAGATATGCCTGATAAAGACCGCTATGCTTTGAAGGATATTGCGGAAACAGCCATCGGTGAAATTGTGGCTTCGGATTCTCCCGTTCAGCCCTTACCTAAAAAATAATTTCAGTCAGGCACTTGTTTTATTTCAGATAGCCTTCATTTAGAGGAATAGCTGTTTTCGGTTTAATTGAATTGATAGTTTGATGTAATTAATATTATTTGAACTATAAATTATACAAATCGATGGGCCTGCATTAGAATGCAAGCATTGATTCATTTCTCAAACCCGAATTTTTAAGGAGCTTAAAAATGGCTTTGCAAGATCGTACCGGTCAAAAAGTACCTTCCGTAGTATTCCGCACTCGCGTTGGCGACACTTGGAAAGATGTTTCTACTGATGATTTGTTCAAAGGCAAAAAAGTAGTCGTGTTTTCTCTGCCTGGCGCATTTACTCCAACTTGCTCTTCTTCTCACCTGCCACGCTACAACGAATTGTTTGGTGCGTTCAAAGAAAACGGTGTTGACGCAATCTACTGCGTATCTGTAAACGACACTTTCGTAATGAACGCTTGGGCTGCTGAAGAAGAAGCCGACAACATTTACATGATCCCTGATGGCAACGGTGAATTCACTGAAGGCATGGGCATGTTGGTTGGCAAAGAAGACTTGGGCTTCGGCAAACGCTCTTGGCGTTACTCCATGCTGGTTAACGACGGCGTGGTTGAAAAAATGTTTATCGAACCTGAAGAACCAGGCGATCCTTTCAAAGTGTCTGACGCTGACACTATGTTGAAATACATTGCTCCTGACTGGAAAGCTCAAGAGTCTGTTGCCATCTTCACCAAACCTGGCTGCCAATTCTGCGCTAAAGCTAAAAAAGCGCTGCAAGACAAAGGCTTGTCTTACGAAGAAATCGTATTGGGCAAAGATGCAACTGTTACTTCCGTACGCGCTATTACCGGCAAGATGACTGCTCCTCAAGTATTCATCGGCGGTAAATACATCGGCGGCAGCGAAGACTTGGAAGCTTACTTGGCTAAAAACTAATTGCCTGTATGCTTAAGACGGCTTGAAAAAGCCGTCTGAAAGACCCAAATATAGAGTTATTCAGACGACGTTTGCAAATCGGCGTTCTGAATAACTCTATATTTACAAATAGAATTTGAGATTATTGTTTTAAATCGATATTTAGGTATTGACTATTAATTTTTAAATTTTGATAGTTTATGAAGTTTAGGCCGTCTGAAAACGGATAACCTGATGGCAATATCGGTTTGGATATAGACAGTAAGGATAAAATATGAAAAAGATTCAAGCAGATGTGGTAGTGCTGGGTGGCGGTACAGCCGGTATGGGCGCATTTCGCAATGCCCGACTTCAAACAGACAATGTTTACCTGATTGAAAACAATGTATTCGGAACAACTTGTGCGCGTGTCGGCTGTATGCCGTCCAAATTGCTGATTGCGGCTGCGGAAGCGCGCCATCATGCTCTGCATACTGATCCGTTTGGCGTGCATTTGGATAAAGACAGCGTAACGGTAAACGGCGAAGAAGTCATGCATCGAGTGAAGTCCGAACGCGACCGTTTTGTCGGTTTTGTAGTCAGCGATGTAGAAGAGTGGCCTGCCGACAAGCGTATTATGGGTACGGCAAAATTTGTTGACGAACACACCGTCCAAATCGATGACCACACTCAAATTACTGCAAAAAGTTTTGTGATTGCCACAGGTTCGCGCCCTGTGATTTTCCCTCAGTGGGAAGTTTTGGGCGATCGCTTGATTGTGAACGATGATGTTTTCTCTTGGGATACCCTGCCTAAGAGTGTGGCCGTATTCGGTCCTGGCGTAATCGGCTTAGAGTTGGGTCAGGCTTTGCACCGTTTGGGCGTAAAAGTTGAAATTTTTGGCGTGGCTGGTGCCATTGGCGGTATTTCCGATCCTGTTGTCGCTGAAGAAGCCAAAACCGTTTTTGGTGAAGAGTTGACTTTGCATTTGGATGCCAAAACCGAAGTCAAACTGGATGCTGAAGGTAATGTTGAAGTTCATTGGGAACAAGATGGCGAAAAAGGTGTGTTCCATGCCGAATATGCTTTGGCTGCCGCCGGTCGCCGTCCGAACGTAGACAATATCGGTTTGGAAAACCTGAATATCGAAAAAGATGCGCGTGGTGTGCCTGTTGCCGATCCGTTGACCATGCAAACCAGCATTCCGCACATCTTCATCGCAGGCGATGCGTCCAATCAATTGCCTCTGTTGCATGAAGCTTCCGACCAAGGCAAAATTGCCGGTCACAATGCCGCTATTTTCCCGAATGTTGAGGGCGGTTTGCGCCGTAGCGTAATCGGCGTGGTATTCACCAGTCCGCAAATTGCCACTATCGGTTTGAAATATGCGCAAGTTGCGGCAAAATATCAACCTGATGAGTTTGTCATCGGAGAAGTTTCCTTCCGAAACCAAGGCCGAAGCCGCGTTATGTTGGTAAACAAAGGCCATATGCGTTTGTATGCTGAGAAAGCAACCGGCCGTTTCATTGGTGCGGAAGTTGTCGGCCCTGCTGCCGAACATTTGGCACACTTGATGGCTTGGGCGCATCAAATGAAGATGACGATTCCGCAAATGCTGGATATGCCGTTCTACCATCCGGTTATCGAGGAAGGTTTGCGCACTGCATTGCGTGATGCCGATGCAAAATTGAAACAGGCTTGATTATTTGATGGAATAAAGGCCGTCTGAAACTCATAGTAAGGTTTCAGACGGCCTTTTCTATGCTTTGAAGCTTTTACTTTTAAATCAATTCTAAATCTGGACCGGCATTTTGCGCACGACGGCTTCGTAATTGAATGTCTAGGCGCAAATCGTGGGCGGAGTCGGCATTTTTAATGGCGTCTTGATAGCTGATATCGCCGTTTTCATACAAATCATATAAGGCTTGGTCAAAAGTGATCATGCCCATGCCAGTTGATTTTTTCATCATTTCTTTGATGTTGTGGACTTCGCCTTTTCGAATCAAGTCGGCAATAATGGGCGAATTGAGCAAAACCTCGACAGCCGCTACGCGTCCCCGTCCGCCTTCACGGGGAATCAGGCGTTGCGAAATAAAGGCTTGCAGGTTGAGCGATAAATCGGTTAGCAACTGGTTACGGCGCTCTTCGGGGAAGAAGTTGATGATGCGGTCCAGCGCTTGGTTGGTACTGTTGGCGTGCAGTGTCGCCATACACAAATGGCCGGTTTCCGCGAAGGAAATGGCGTAGTCCATGGTCTCGCGGTCTCGGATTTCACCAATCAGGATAACATCCGGCGCTTGGCGCAGGGTATTTTTCAATGCAATCGGCCAATTTTCTGTATCTACACCGATTTCACGTTGGGTGATGATGCAGTTTTTGTGTTGGTGGATAAACTCAATCGGGTCTTCGATGGTAATAATGTGGTCGAAGCTGTTTTCGTTTCGATAGTCGATAAGGGAGGCGAGGGAAGTGGACTTGCCCGAACCTGTACCGCCGACAAAAATAACCAAACCGCGTTTTCTGAGGGCGATGTCTTTCAGAATCGGTGGCAGATTGAGCGTTTCAAATTTAGGGATATTGCTGGTAATGGAGCGGAACACTAATGCAGTTGCGCCGCGTTGAACCATTGCATTGACACGGAAGCGGCTGGTATCGGGCAGGCTGATGGCGAAGTTGCATTCGTTGGTGGAAGAAAATTCTTCGATTTGTTTGGAAGACATAATCGAAAAAGCGATTTCCATACATTTTTCAGCACTCAGCGGCTCATCGCTCAGTCGTGTGATTTTGCCATCCACTTTCATGGCAGGCGGGAAATTGGTGGTAATGAAAAGGTCGGAGCCTTTGTATTTGTTCATATGGCGTAGCCAAGCGAACAATTCTTCTTTTGCGCCCGGAGTATTTTCGTCAAACATAAGAATTTAGATATTTAAAATAGAGTTATTTTATTGAGAATAATTATAACAGAAGCAATCATTATTTGCTGTTTTGCCCGCTAGAGCGGCAATCTGTTTTAAATTGAGTGTCGTGTTGGGAATATAGCAGATTTTTCAGTATCCCTGTGATTTTAAATTCTGCTGTTATAATGTTGCTCGATTAGTGAATGGAAAGGTAACGAGATGTCAGTACAAACAATTGCCGTGGTCGGCGCAATGGAACAGGAAATCGAGCTTTTGCGTGAAAGTATGGCCAATGTCAAGCATGTGTCCTTCGGTAAATTCTCGGCATATGAAGGCGAATTGACTGGAAAACGCATGGTATTGGTTTTGAGTGGTATCGGTAAGGTCAATGCAGCGGTTTCTACTTCTTGGGTCATTCATCAGTTTGCACCGGATTGCGTCATCAATACCGGCAGTGCAGGCGGTTTGGGTAAAGGTCTGAAGGTTGGCGATGTGGTTATCGGCGAAACTGTGGCGCATCATGATGTTGACGTAACGGCTTTTGGTTATGTTTGGGGACAAGTACCGCAACTTCCTGCTGTGTTTGTATCGGATTCAAACCTGATTCGTCAAGCAGAAAAGGCAGCGCAAGTGTTTGAAGGTGCGGCCGTAACGCAAGGCCTGATTGTCAGTGGCGACCGTTTTGTACACAGCAGCGAAGGTGTTGCGGAAATTCGCAGTCATTTTCCTGACGTAAAAGCAGTTGAAATGGAAGCTGCGGCGATTGCGCAAACCTGTCACCAGTTGGAAGTGCCGTTTGTGATTATTCGTGCCGTATCCGATTCGGCAGATGAGAAAGCGGACATTAGCTTTGAAGAGTTTTTGAAAACGGCTGCCGTCAGCTCGGCGAAGATGGTGACCGAGATTGTCAAATCGCTATAAAATCATGCAAAAGCGTTGAATTTCCGTTAGAATACGGAACGATTCAACCTTATTCTAAGGCCGTCTGAAAACCGAATCCCTGTTTTTTCAGACGGCCTTTCAGCCTTTAATTGCATTTATCTTAATAACAATATGAAAAACATACGGAATTTCTCCATTATTGCCCACATCGACCACGGCAAATCTACGCTTGCTGACCGTTTTATCCAATACTGTGGCGGTTTGGATTTGCGCGAAATGAGTACGCAGGTGCTCGATTCCATGGACATCGAAAAAGAGCGCGGCATTACCATTAAAGCGCAAACCGCCGCGCTCAACTATAAAGCACGCGATGGGCAGGTGTATCAGCTCAACCTGATTGATACTCCGGGACACGTCGACTTCTCTTACGAAGTATCCCGTTCGCTGTCGGCTTGCGAAGGTGCGCTTTTGGTGGTCGATGCGTCTCAAGGTGTAGAAGCGCAAACCGTGGCGAACTGCTATACCGCGATTGATTTGGGCGTGGAAGTTGTGCCTGTTTTGAACAAAATCGACTTACCTGCAGCAGAACCCGATCGCGTGGAGCAGGAAATTGAAGACATCATCGGCATTGATGCCGTTGGTGCGGTGCAATGTTCTGCAAAAAGCGGCATTGGTGTGGAAGATGTTTTGGAAGAGATCGTTGCCAAAATCCCTGCGCCGACTGGTGATGAAAATGCGCCGTTGCAAGCGGTTATTGTCGATTCGTGGTTTGACAATTACGTCGGCGTAGTTATGTTGATTCGTGTGAAAAATGGCACCATCAAGCTGAAAGACAAAGTGCGCTTTATGAGCACTAAGGCGGAAACTCAGGTTGAGCAGCTGGGTGTATTCACGCCGAAATCGGTTCAAAAACAAGAACTCAAAGCCGGCGAAGTAGGCTTTTTGATTACCGGCGTAAAAGAATTGGGTCAGGCGAAAGTCGGCGATACGGTGACTTTGGTTGCCAACCCTGCCTCTGAGCCGCTGCCCGGCTTCCAAGAAGTACAAAGCCAAGTATTTGCGGGCCTCTATCCTGTGGAAAGCCACGACTACGAAGCCTTGCGTGACGCTTTGGAAAAATTGCAGCTGAACGATGCTTCGTTGAAATTTGAGCCTGAGGTTTCCCAAGCATTGGGCTTCGGTTTCCGTTGCGGCTTCTTGGGTCTGTTGCATTTGGAAATCGTGCAGGAACGTTTGGAGCGCGAGTTCGACATGGACTTGATTACCACTGCGCCAACGGTGGTTTATGAAGTCGTGTTGAAAAACGGCGAGAAAATCGAAGTTGAAAACCCGTCCAAACTGCCTGAAATCAGCACCATCGAAACTATTCTTGAGCCGATTATCACTGCGACCATTCTTGTGCCGCAGGAGTATGTCGGCAACGTCATGACTTTGTGTAACCAAAAGCGTGGTGTTCAGGTCAATATGCAATACATGGGCCGTCAAGTCATGCTGACTTATGATTTGCCGATGAACGAAGTCGTAATGGATTTCTTTGACAAGCTTAAATCGACTTCGCGCGGTTATGCTTCGTTGGACTACCATTTCAAAGAGTTCCAACCGTCTGATTTGATTAAGCTCGACATTATGGTCAACGGCGAAAAAGTCGATGCCTTGAGCCTGATTGTGCACCGTCAAAGCGCCGTTCACCGCGGTCGAGAGCTGGCATCAAAAATGCGCGAACTGATTCCGCGCCAAATGTTCGACATCGCCGTCCAAGCCGCCATCGGCAGCCAGATTATCGCCCGCGAAAACGTCAAAGCCCTGCGTAAAAACGTTTTGGCGAAATGTTACGGCGGCGATATTACGCGTAAGAAAAAACTTCTTGAAAAACAAAAAGCAGGTAAGCGCCGCATGAAACAAGTGGGCAATGTGGAAATCCCGCAAAGCGCATTCTTGGCGATTCTGCAAGTGAGTGATAAATAATGAGTATAAATCTGACTTTAGGCGCAATCGTTGTACTGCTGGCCGGCTTGGTCCTCAACTTCAAAAGCAGCAAAGAGCGTCAGGAAAACGGCGAATGGAGCTCCGGCTTGCAATGGAGTTATCTCTTGTGCATGGTCGGCGTATTCGGCATTTTGTCCGAATTTATGAGCTTTACCGCCGTATTGCTGGTGTTTGTCGTGTTCACCGGTATTGTTTGGGCAATCCATAAAGGCCGTCTGAAAAAAAGCGAAACCGGCGAAGACAATGCACATTTTACCGACTACATGGGCGGCTTTTTTCCTATCATCTTGGTTATCTTTGTATTGCGCAGCTTTATTGCTGAGCCGTTCCAAATTCCGTCCAGTTCCATGCGTCCGGGCTTGGTCAAAGGCGATTTTATCTTGGTAAACAAATTTTCTTACGGTATCCGCCTGCCGATTTTGAATAAGGTCATTATCCCTGTCGGCAATATTGCCCGAGGCGATGTCGTGGTGTTCAATTACCCACTTCAGCCTGAGATGAATTACATCAAACGTATCGTCGGTATTCCGGGTGATGTTGTGGAATATCGTGATAAGGTTTTGACTGTTAACGGTGAAATTATTCCCGAAAAACCAAACGGCAATTATCAATACGCAGATGATACCGATCCGTCTATGATTCATACGCTTGAGCGTTTTCAGACGGCCTTGAACGGCAAAAACTTTGATGTTATCAAAGAGGCCGGTCAGCCTTCCGTATCTATTGCCGTATTGAACAAATATACTTCCGAAGTGATGCCTGAAAGCAATTACTCGCTTGAAACAAGCGGTTTGGAAAATTGCGAATACGCAGAAGACGGCAATGGCTTTATCTGTAAAGTTCCTGAAAGCCGTTATTTCGCGATGGGCGATAACCGCGACAACAGCGCCGACTCCCGTTATTGGGGATTTGTCGATGACAAACTGATCGTCGGTAAAGCCTTCTTCGTTTGGATGAACTTTGGCGAACTCAGTCGTATCGGTACCAGTATCAAATAAGCAATAAACAGATTAAAAGGCCGTCTGAAATTTTTCAGACGGCCTTTTTTGTATCTATTTTTTGTCTTTTAACGAACCTAAATAAATCGCCAATAAAGTCAAAGTGGCGCCGCTCCATTGGATGATGTTAATCGGTTTATCCAGCCAGAAATAATCGATCAACATGGCGGCGACTGGTTCGGAGAGCAGTAGTAGGCCGGTCAGTGATAAGGATAAAAGCGGGATGGCGTAAGCAATCAATGCCCAAGCAAAGCATTGCATGACGATGCCGTAGATGGAGACTAGAATCACATCGTTTAAAGTTTTGGGGTAAAGATGGGCGGCATCGAATAGCAGCGATGGGATGACCAGCGCCATTGCGCCGCCGAAGCTTAAAATCATCATCAGCGGAAACAAACCGACTTTTTCCTGCTCATGGGTTTTGCGTACGAAAACCATAGACAGGGCCAGCATGGCACCGGATACTACGCCGCTGACAAATCCCCATGCGGCATTGTCGTTATGACCGAACTCTGGGCTGCCGATTAAGGCTACGCCTATGGTGGCCAATATCAAACTTAAAATTTGCAGGGTGCTTAAACGTTCTGAATAAAAGAAGAAGCCGATGGCGGCTAAAAAGAAAATCTGCAGGCTGTTGAGCAAGGTTGAAATGCCGGGGCCTACGGCGTGAATGCTTTCGTGCCAAAGGGCAAGGTCGAATGCGAGGAAAACGCCGGATAAGATTGCGTAGCCAACTGTTTTTCTTTTTGTGGGCATTTTTTGTCTGAAAAAACGCCCGAGCAGGGAGAATATAGGGGCGGCGATCAGCAAGCGCCAGAATGCGATGGCGTAAGAGCCGACATCGACAAATTTGACGATCAAACTGCCCAAGCCGAAGACGACGCAGCCGACGACGAGCAGGGGCGCTGCATAATTTCCTGAACGTGTGTTCATCGGCTTCTCCAAGAATCAAATGAAGGCGATTATTCCATAAAATATAGCTGGGGCGCTAATGATAAATAGTCGTAAGCCAAGATAAAGGGTTTATGATGAAAGGCCGTCTGAAAACTATTTCAGACGGCCTTTTGATGATTTTCTGGCTTGATTTCGTATTGTTGTAGTATAAAATCGTTTTACGCCGTGTTTTCAGACGGCCCGATCAGTTTTGGTTTTGAGAAAAGGATTATTGGAAATGGCAAACCCTATTCGTGCGTTTTTGGATTATGTGCCGTCGGTTGATGAGTCTTGTTTTGTAGATGAGACTTCGGTAGTGATTGGCGAAGTGTCGCTGGCGGAAGATGTATCGATTTGGCCTTATGCCGTATTGCGCGGCGATGTGAACAGTATTTCTATCGGCAAACGCAGCAATGTGCAGGACGGCAGTGTTTTGCATGTATCGCATAAGAATGCGGCGAAGCCTGACGGTTCGCCTTTGATTATCGGCGATGATGTGACGATTGGGCATAAGGTCATGCTGCATGGCTGCCGAATTGGGAATCGTGTGTTGGTGGGCATGGGTTCGATTATTTTGGATGATACGGTTGTCGAAGATGATGTGATGATAGGCGCGGGCAGTTTGGTGCCGCCGCGCAAACGTTTGGAAAGCGGTTTTTTATACGTCGGCTCGCCTGTGAAACAAGTGCGTCCGCTGACTGATGAGGAAAAGGAATTTTTGACGTATTCGTCCGCGCATTATGTCCGACTGTCCGGTCAGCATAAAATGTCAAAATAAGGAAAACCAATACAATGAACGCAATTTATCTGGCTTCGGGCAGTCCGCGTCGTCGTGAGATTTTGGAGAATTTGGGTTTCACGGTACGTCGCCTTCCTGCGGATATTGATGAAACCCCCAAAGAAAGCGAAGCCGCAGTAGAGTATGTGCGCCGTATGGCCTGCGAGAAAAATCAGGTAGCAGTAGCGCAATGGTTTATTGCTCATGATCAAGAGCCTGAGTTTGCTGTATTGACGGCGGATACGACGGTGGCGGATGGTGCGGCTATTTTGGGTAAACCGGAATCCGAAGCGGATGCGGTCGATATGCTGGAACGCTTGTCCGGACGGACGCATCAAGTATTGACGGCTGTATGCGTTTACTGGCAAGGCGTGCGCCATGATGTGGTGCAGACGAGCGAAGTGCGCTTTAAAACGTTGACGGCTGAGGAGATTGCAGCCTATGTTGCCAGCGGCGAGCCGATGGACAAAGCCGGTGCGTATGGGATTCAGGGCTTGGGCGGCGTATTTGTCGAGCATTTGCAGGGCAGTTTTACCGGCGTGATGGGTTTGCCGGTTTATGAGACCGCGCAACTACTGAAATCTTTGGGTTTGGAAGCGCCACCGTTTGCTTAAAATTAGGCAAATGCCGTCTGAAAGCGTGCCGACAAAAACGCCTGTTTCAGTTACAATACTGCCTTAAACAGCTTGCTTGAAGAAAGATATGAAAGAACATAAGGCCCGGAAACGCTTCGGGCAGAATTTTTTGCAGGATACGCGGATTATTAGCGATATTGTCAACGCGGTCAGACCGCAGCCCGATGATATCGTGATTGAAATCGGCCCGGGCTTGGCCGCCATTACCGAGCCTTTGGCGAAAAAACTCAACTGCCTGCATGTTTGCGAAATCGACCGCGACATCGTACGTCGTCTGAAAACCCTACCGTTTGCAGACAAATTGGTGATACACGAAGGCGATGTATTGCAGTTTGATTTCAACAGCATTGAAGGCAAGAAAAAAATTGTCGGCAACCTGCCGTACAATATTTCCACGCCGCTTTTGTTCCGATTGAGCGAAGTGGCAGACGATGTGATCGATATGCACTTTATGCTGCAAAAAGAAGTGGTCGAACGCATGGTGGCGCAGCCGAAAACCAACGACTATGGCCGTCTGGGCGTGATGCTGCAATATTTCTTCGATATGGAAATGTTGATTGAAGTACCGCCTGAATCCTTTGATCCTGCGCCAAAAGTAGATTCGGCCGTCGTTCGCATGATTCCGGTGAAACACCGCATCGGTAAAGCGGAAGATTTTGAACATTTTGCCAAACTGGTGAAACTGGCTTTCCATCAACGCCGCAAAACCATACGCAATAATTTGAAGGAACTTGCAGGCGATGATGATTTGCAGGCAGTCGGTATCAATCCGCAGGACAGGGCAGAACACATTGCCGCTGAAAAATATGTGGCATTGAGCAATTATCTGGTTCAAAAGGCCGTCTGAAACAGTGATGGCAATTTTTAAGCAACCTCTTATTCAAAGGGGGGACTGGGTGATTCATATTTGTGGCGCAAGTTGGCGCAGTATTTTTCCGGTAAGGATATGCCGCCTGAGCGGCACCGTTTTGAAGCGGCAATTATCGGCGCAGTTTGGGTATTGACCGGGCATCGTCTCGATAGGGAAGAGCAATTTAAAGTCAATCGGTACAATCAAGGTGGAACCTCCGACGGCATAGTCAGCTGCCGCTTTTGGCTGGAAACTGCCATTCCTTTGCTTTGGCAGCGGCAAGCGCAACTTAAGCCCCGAAAATTTTGGCAGTTTGGAAAGAAATAATGATTAAATTCAAAAATGTACACAAACATTTTAAAGATTTGCACGTTATCAACGGCGTGAATCTGGAAGTCAAGCAAGGCGAAGTGGTCGTTGTATGCGGTCCTTCAGGCAGTGGCAAATCGACGTTGATTCGTACGGTAAACCAACTCGAGCGCATTGAAAGCGGCGAGATTTGGGTGGACGGCATCAATGTTGCCGATCCGAAAACTGATTTGAACAAAGTGCGTGAAGAAGTGGGCTTTGTGTTCCAAGGGTTCAATCTGTATCCGCATTTGACTGTCTTGGAAAATATTATTCTTTCTCCGATGAAAGTGAAAAACCAAAGCCGTGAAGAGGCGGAAAAGAAAGCGATGGAGCTTTTGGAACGTGTCGGCTTGGCGTATAAAAAAGACGCGCTGCCCGGTCAGCTTTCCGGCGGTCAGCAGCAGCGTGTGGCGATTGCACGCGGTTTGGCGATGGAGCCGCGCGTGATGTTGTTTGACGAGCCGACTTCCGCGCTTGACCCTGAAATGGTCGGTGAAGTATTGAAAGTGATGAAAGACTTGGCGGAAAGTGGCATGACCATGATGTGTGTGACCCATGAAATGGGTTTTGCGCGCGAAGTTGCCAACCGTGTGATTTTTGTCGATAAAGGCCAGATTCTGGAAGACGAAACGCCGGAAGAATTTTTTACCAATCCGAAACACGAGCGTGCCAAACAATTCCTGCAACAGGTGATGACACATTAAACTCAGGCCGTCTGAAATTTCAGACGGCATGATCGGTTTGAATGATTTTGAAAGTTGAAAATAATGTATTTTGTTGACCGTACTGCTGTTGTGCTGAAGCCGACCGCCCGTTTTTTGGAATGGCTGAAATCCGCCGATGAAAATATGCCTGACCTGACCGTCGAGCAACTGCGCACCAACTGCTCTGTATTCCTTGTACCGCAATTTGACGAACCCGAATCCGTCATTTCTTATTTTGACGAACGCTACCAGCAGATTTTTGAAGCCGAGTTGGCCGGCTGGGACATCGATAAAAGCAAATGGCCGCAAGACATGAGTTTGAAGGCTTTTTGGGAATTTTTCGATACCGAAATCCACGATATGGTTTTGGATATGGAAGAGGCGGAATTGAACATTACGCCTGTTTTCGACAATATGATGTAAAGCCGTGCGCAGTTTTCAGACGGCCTTAAAGCCCTCGCGTTCTTTGAAAATTCTGATTGTCTTCTTACACCTTTCGGCGGTTGCCTTATGCCTTGCCGAGTTTTACGGTTGGATGATGTGGCTGGGTTTGGCGGCATTGGCCGGCAGTTTTGCCTATGCTTGGCGCAGCGTTAATTTTCAGACTCAAAATGCGGTCAGAAAAATCATCATCGACCGCCAATACCGTGCGACGGTTTACTTGAATGACGAGGAAGAGGGAAGAAGCGCGGTTTTGCAAGACAGCAGTATGTTGACGGTTTATGCTTTGTTTTTGCAATGGAATGTTGACGGAAAAATGGTTAAACACTGCATCTTGCCCGATATGGCCGACCGTGATGCCTACCGTCGTCTGAAAGTATGGGCGCGCTGGTGCCGGGAAAAAGAAGACAAAGCAGAACTTGCGGCAGATATGGATTAAACGGCTGTTTCAGACGGCCTTTTGAAGCGATAAATACAATGAAAACATTACAAGACTGGCTTTCTCATTTGGAGACTGCCCATAGTTCCGGCCTTATCGATATGGGTTTGGAACGCGTGGGAGAAGTGAAAAAACGCATGAATTTGGTGCCACAATGTCCTGTCGTCGTGGTGGCGGGTACCAATGGCAAGGGTTCCGTATGCGCCTATTTGTCGCATATTTATAAAGAAGCCGGTTTTAAAGTCGGTACGCTGACCAGTCCGCACCTTCTGCGTTACAACGAACGAATCGCCATCAACACTCAGCCGGTTTCAGATGAACTGATTGTTTCCTCATTTGAGCGCATCGAAGCGGCGCGAGGCGAAATTTCGCTGACGTATTTTGAGTTTAATGCTTTGGCTGCCGTCGATATTTTCATGCGTGAAAATGTGGACGTAATGATTTTGGAAGTTGGTTTGGGCGGACGATTGGATGCCGTGAATGTATTCGATGGCGACTGTTCGGTCGTTACCAGCGTGGATTTGGATCATCAGGCATTTTTGGGCGATACCGTTGAGCAGGTCGGTTTTGAAAAAGCCGGAGTGTTCCGTAGCGGCAAACCTGCCGTGTGTGGTCAGAATCCTGCACCTGAATCATTGGTCAAACACGCAGAAGAAATTGGCGCAAAACTGTTGATGGTTCAGCGAGATTTTGATTTTACGTCAATGGAAAGCGTACAGTGGAACTACCGCTTCCATCCGCAATCTTCAGACGGCCAAAGCCGTAACCGCAATTCCTTGCCGTTTCCTGCTTTGCGCGGTGCCTATCAGTTGTCCAATGCCGCGTGTGCATTGACGGTGTTGGAGTGTTTGAATAATCAGCTGCCCGTTGACATCGGCGCGATTAAACGCGGTTTGCTGTTGGTTGAGAATCCTGGACGTTTCCAAGTTTTGCCCGGCCGTCCGCTGGTGGTTTTGGATGTCGGCCACAATCCGCACGCAGCACGTGCTTTGCGCCGCAGCCTGATTAACCTTGCCTTTGCACAAAAACGTACCGCCGTATTCAGTATGTTGTCCGACAAAGATATTGATGGCGTGCTGGAAATCGTTAAAGATCAGTTTGACGAATGGAATATTGCGCCTTTAGATGTGCCGCGCAGCATGACGGTGGAGGCTTTGCAGGCTAAACTAGCTGAACACGGTATCGACAATGTAAATGTTTTTGAAACTGTCGCTGCAGCCTACCGCGCTGCTTTGGCTAAAGCAACCGAAAATGATAGAATCGTCGTTTTCGGCTCATTCCATACTGTTGCCGATGTAATGGCTGTTTTGAAAGAACACTAACGAGGAAATTATCATGTCCGACAATAAACAAAAAGAAACTCCAAACGGATACGATTTAGACGGTTACGAACGACTGAAACGTCGCAACCGCCGTCGCTTGGTCTTGGCCTCCGGCTTGGTGGTGGCATCGGGTATGCTGTTCGGTCTGGCGCTGACTTCCGGCGACGATAAAAATTCACCGTTTAAAGAAGCGCCTGTCGGTCAGAGCCAAGTCAAAACGGCTGACGAGCCGAGCAAGGCTGTTGTTTTAGAGCCGAATAAAGAGGATGTTGCGATGGCTGAAGAAGCAGCCCGCCATGCGGATGCCGAAGCGCAAAGTAAACCTCAAAATGCCGGCGACGAAGAAGACAATGCGCCGGTTGAAGTATTGAAGCCAAACCGTGAGTCTGCTCCCGAAGATGTCGGCGAGCCGTTGGTTTTGATTAATGATACTTTGGATGACGGCAATATTAAAGGTTTGGAAGAGTCTGAGCGTATTCAACGAGCTGAGGCCGCCAAACGCGAAGCTGCGGAGCGCCGAGCCGAAGAACGCCGCCAACGCCAGGCAGAACAACGTGCTGCGGCACGCAAGGCACAAGCCCAACAGGAAGCGGATGAAAAAGAAAACGCATTGGCTGCTAAAAAACGTGCACTTCAAGCGCGTGCTGAAAAAGCAGAGCGTGAAGCGGCTGCCGAACGCAATAAATTGGCACAATTGGAAAAAGCAGAGAAAGCCATTGCTGAGCGTAAATCTGCCAAAAACAGCAAAGACAGCGTAAAAGACAAGGCCGAGCCTGCTAAGAAAGCAGAAGCCAAAGTTGAAAAACCAAAAAATGAAAAGGCTAAACCGGAAACGGCCAAAGCAGAAAAAGCCGATAAGGTAAAAACTGCCGAGAAGCCGTCTGAAAAAGCCAAGCCTAAAGCTGAAAAAGAAACAGCAGAAGCCAAGCCTGCGAAAAAAGCTGCCATTCAGGCTGGTTATGCTGAAAAAGAACGTGCGCAAAGCCTGCAACGTAAAATGAAAGCCGCAGGTATCGACTCGACCATTACTGAAGTGATGACCGATAAAGGTAAGGTGTATCGCGTGAAATCAGCCAGTTATAAAAATGCACGCGATGCAGAGCGCGATTTGAACAAATTGCGTGTACATGGCATTGCAGGTCAGGTGACCAGTGAGTAATTTGCCTGTTGCCGATTTGTTGGCGACCACCGTCATCGTCATCTGCATCATTATCTCGTTGACACGGGGTATTATTGCTGAAGCAGGGGCGATGGTGGCGTGGGTGGTATCGTTTATTGCAGCCAGAACGCTTGCCGTTCCGTTTGCCGATGTGGTCTTTAAATCGGTTGAGTCGCATTCTTTGGCGGTTGCCATGGGTTTTGCCGCTGTGTTTTTTCTGGCATGGCTGTTGCAGAAACTGGCACGATCGCTGTTGAGCAGTTTGATGTCTGCCGTTGGTTTGGGAAGCATCAACCGTTTGCTTGGCGGCGTATTCGGTGCAGTGAAAGGTGTGATTTTGGTGACACTGGCAGTGATGGTTTTTTCACACACTGATTTGCCGAAAACGGAAGAGTGGCAAAGTTCGCACACAATTCCGTATTTTGAATCACTTGCTGATGCTGCGATGCCTTATCTGCCAGGGAAAGATACCGCAATGCCGCATCTTTCGGGTAAAGCAGCTGAAGTTGAAGAATTGGATGATTGAATTTGACGGATTCAGACGGCCTATGGGTCGTCTGAATCCGTTTTTATTTGCGTAAATTTGACATCATATTGTCAACAATTCGAGCAAACTCATCTAAATTATTTTATAATGACAGCTTACCCATTTAATCTTCAAACTCGGAGAAGCACGATATGTGTGGTGTATTAGGTTTGGTCAGTCATGAGCCGGTCAATCAGATGTTGTATGATGGTTTGCAGATGTTGCAACACCGTGGTCAGGACGCAGCAGGTATTGTTACTGCCGAAGGCAATATATTTCATATGCACAAGGGCAAAGGCATGGTGCGCGAAGTGTTCCGTACCCGCAATATGCGCGACTTGGTCGGTAATGCAGGCATTGCACATGTCCGCTATCCGACTGCAGGCAATGCGGGCAGCAGCGCAGAGGCTCAGCCGTTTTATGTCAGCTCCCCATTCGGCATTGTTTTGGCACACAATGGTAATCTGACTAATACCGAAGAGCTCTATGAAAACGTATGCAACAAACACCTGCGCCACGTTAATACCAGCTCCGATTCTGAAGTCCTACTCAATGTATTCGCACACGAATTACGCCGCGAAGTCTCTAAAAATACAGCCCCTTATCAACTTACCATCGACAATATTTTCAACGCCGTTTCCGAAGTACACCGCTTGGTGCGCGGCGCATACGGCGTAGTAGCCATGATTGCAGGATACGGCATGCTGGCTTTCCGGGATCCTTTCGGTATCCGTCCGTTGGTTTTGGGTTCGCAAATTGACGAATCCGGCAAAAAATCTTATGCTGTTGCCTCCGAATCCGTTGCTTTCAATGCGCTTGCCTATGATTTGGAACGCGATATCCAGCCGGGCGAAGCTGTATTTATTGGTTTTGACGGCACGATTATTTCCCGTCAATGCAGCGATAAAGCCAAATTAAGCCCTTGTCTTTTTGAATATGTTTATTTTGCCCGACCGGACTCCGTCATCGATGGCGTTTCCGTTTATCAGTCCCGTATGGATATGGGTGTATCTTTGGCAGAAAAAATCAAACGCGAGCTGCCTGTCGATGATATCGATGTCGTGATGCCGATTCCCGATACCAGCCGACCCAGCGCGATGGAGCTTGCCGTTCATCTCGAAAAACCTTACCGCGAAGGTCTGATTAAAAACCGCTACATTGGCCGCACCTTTATTATGCCTGGCCAAGCAACACGCAAAAAATCAGTACGCCAAAAACTCAGCCCGATGGAAACCGAGTTTAACGGCAAAAGCGTTTTATTGGTGGATGATTCCATTGTACGCGGTACGACCAGCCGTGAAATCGTCGAAATGGTACGCGCGGCAGGTGCACGCAAAGTCTACATTGCTTCTGCCGCTCCTGAAGTACGCTATCCGAATGTGTACGGTATCGATATGCCGACCCGTGAAGAACTGATTGCAAACGGCCGCAGCGCAGCAGAAATCGCAACCGAGATTGGCGCAGACGGCATCGTCTTCCAAAACTTAGAAGATTTGGAAGCAGTAGTCAAAGCACTCAATCCAAAAATCGAATCCTTTGATTCTTCATGCTTTAACGGTGTTTATCAAACCGGCGATATCGATGAAGCATATCTGAACCGTCTCTCTACCGAAAAATCAGGTTGTGGCGGCTTGAAAGTTCATCCAAGCAAAATGGAACACAGCATCAGTATCAGCGATAGCGATGATGAAGAATAAAGTAAATTGACTTACAATAAAGGCCGTCTGAAAATTAACGTTCAGACGGCCTTTAATTATGTTTTAGACACATCATGAGTACCGAAACCAAAAATTACATCACACCTACCGGTTGGCAGGCATTGAAAGACGAACTGTATCATCTGGTCAACAAAGAACGCCCGGAAATCGTCCAAATCGTTAACTGGGCGGCAAGCAATGGCGACCGCAGCGAAAATGGCGACTATCTTTACGGTAAACGCCGTATGCGCGAAATCGACCGCCGTATCCGCTTCTTAACCAAACGCTTGGAAGCAGCCGTTGTCGTCGACCCTGAAGCGCGCGAAGCCACGGACCAGGTTTTCTTCGGCGCAACCGTTGGCTTACTGCGCGGAGACGGTCGAGAACAAACCGTCAAAATCGTCGGCGTAGATGAAATCGATACCGCTAAAAACAAAATCTCATGGATTTCCCCTTTGGCACGCAGCCTGATTAAAGCGCGCGAAGGCGACGAAGTTGTCTTGAATACGCCGGAAGGGCAGGAGGTTATAGAGATTTTGTCGGTAGAGTATATTAAGATTGAATGATTATATATGAATAAAAGCTATTAAGGCTGTCTGAAAAATAGACTTCAGACGGCCTTTTATTGATTGTATCTACACTTTTAAGATTTTCCGGCTTTATCCCCGATTTTGCTTTCTTTGCCTTGAAGCAGGTTTTGAATATTGCTTTTATGGCGGTACAACACCAATGCTGCAATGAATACGGTTGCCCATGCCCAAGAGGCGTGCGGCATCATGAAGAAGGCGAAGATGGGTGCGCAGACGGTGGCGACCAGTGCGGCGAGGGAGGAAACTTTGAAACCGAACGCCATAACCAGCCAAATCAAGGCGCAGAGCAGGGCGGTTGCAGGGGAGAGGGCGAGCAAGACGCCCAATGCGGTGGCTACGCCTTTGCCGCCTTTAAAATTGAAAAATATTGGCCACATATGGCCGACCAATGCTGCAATGGCGACCAGGGCTATTGTTGCATCCGACAAATCTAAAGCATTTTGCAGACAGCGCGCCAAGATGACAGCAACCAAGCCTTTTACTGCATCGCCGAGCAAAGTTAATGCGGCTGCTTTTTTCTTACCGCTGCGCAAGACGTTGGTGGCACCGGGGTTGCCGGAGCCGTAAGTGCGCGGATCGTCCATGCCGTAATATTTTGATACGATGACGGCAAAAGACAGGGAGCCGATAAGATAGGCGGCAATAATGGCGAGTACATTGAACATTTTGGGTGCTTTACTTAAAATGGGAACGGTTATTCTATCAAAAAAACGGACAGGCAAATGGATAAAATCTTTTTGTACGGCATGAAAGCCGATACTTTAATCGGCGTATATGATTGGGAACGCGAGCGTAAACAGACTTTGATTTTGGATTTGGAAATCAGTGTTCCCGAGCGTACGGGCACAAGCGACGATATCGGCGACACCATCCATTATGGCGAAGTATGTGAAGTCGTACGCCGTAACCTTGCCGAACAGGATTTTTTACTGCTGGAAACGTTGGCGGAACATATCGCCCAATTGATTTTAAATGATTTTGGTGCGGCCAAAGTGCGCGTCCGTATTGTGAAACCGGGCATCTTGCCTGATGTGGCGCAGGTTGGTATTGAAATTGAACGTGCTCGGGAATGAGGCTTGTCTATGCCGTCTGAAAAAGGATTTCAGACGGCCTTTAATATTCAATAATTTGGAAATGAGGTAAAAAAATGGATTTGAAAGAAACTAAATTAAGCAGCGAGCCAATCTACGAAGGTTCTTTTGTTACCATTAGTCGCGATCGGGTGCGCCTGCCCAACGGCAATGAAAGCCAAAGGGTTGTGATCCGACATCCGGGTGCTGCGTGTGTGTTGGCGGAAACGGAAGACGGCAAAGTTGTTTTGGTTCGCCAATGGCGTTATGCTGCGGATCAGGCGACGTTGGAATTGCCGGCGGGTAAATTGGATATTGCAGGCGAAGATCCTGCCGAATGCGCTTTGCGTGAGTTGGCGGAAGAAACGCCATACGTTGCCGACAGTGTTAAATTGTTGTACAGCTTTTACACGGCAGTCGGTTTTTGTGATGAGAAAATGTATCTCTACCAAGCGCAAGGCGTGCGTTTGGGCAGCGAGTTGAGCAATGATGAAGATGAAATTACTGAAACTGTCTTGATGAGCAAGGAAGAGGTGCGCACTGCATTGGCAAACGATGAAATCAAAGATGGTAAGACTTTGATTGGTTTGCAGTATTGGTTGACTCAGAATTGATATGTTAAGATACGAACAAGGCCGTCTGAAAAAGCTTTCAGACGGCCTTGTTTTATTTTGTAGCCGGATTTTAACCTAATAAGGCTGGTGCAAACCGTGTAATCGTGTCGCGTAAAACGATAAGTTTGCCGTGGAAGAAATGGGACGAGCCGGCAATAGTCACAACCGGCAGGCCTTGGGGTTCTGCCCATGTCAGGGCTTTGTTGATTTCGACGACTTCGTCTTCCGCACCATGGATCATCAATGTTTTGGCGACATCGGGAACGTCGGATGGTTCCAGGCGGTCTTTGTAGTGATGGACGGCTGCACCCATCAGCAACAGCAAATCAGGCGTGCGTTCTTGGGCGGCAAAGGTGGAAACGTAGCCGCCGAATGAGAAGCCGGCCAGGGCGAATTGCGGTGCGTCTGGATGTTGCGCGCGGGCGTAGTCGATAACGGCAATGCAGTCTTGTGTTTCGCCGCGGCCGTAGTCGTGTTCACCTTCGCTGTTGCCTACGCCACGCAGGTTTGGCAGATAGCAGTGAAAACCGAGTTGCGATAAGGCTTTGGCGGCGGTTTGGATGACTTTGTTGGTGTTGGTGCCGCCTTGCAGGGGATTGGGGTGGTTGATGACGGCGACGCCGCGGGCGGACTCTTGTGTGCTTGGCAGGTAGATGGTTTCCAGCAAACCGGCCGGGCCGGGGATTTGAATGATGTCGGGTTTGAGCATGAGTGTGTCCTTGTTTGTTTTTTCAGACGGCCTGAAGCGGTTTACAGATAAAAATTCTTGCCGTTGTTTTGATTGTTGGCTTTCAAATCAGCAAGCATCCGTTTGAAGTCCAAGCCGTATTTTTCGCTTAATTTTTCGGCGCGTTTTTTCAGGTTGTCGAGATTTTGTTCTTTAGAGCTGCTTTGGAAGGCCATGACCGCTACGTTGCCGTGGCTCTCGGCAGGCAGTTCGAGCACGCGGCCGTCAAAGACGTTGAGCAGGCGTTCGACAAAGCGTTGATAACGCTGGTCGCCGCTCCACCAGTTGGTCACAAATACGCCGTTGGGAGAGAGAGCGTTGCGGCAGTCTTGGAAGAAGGGTTCTTCCACCAAAGCATCGATAATCTGTTCGCCGTCAAAACCATCTACTAAAATTACATCGGTATTGTGGCGGAACACTTTAATATATTCCGCGCCATCCGCCTCGATAATTTCAAAATTTTCGCCTTCGTGCGGCAATTCAAACAGGCTGCGCGCCACGGCGATGACTTGCGGATTGATGTCCACGGCGGTTTGCTTGGTATCGGGCAGGTAGCTGTCTATCCAACGGGCAAACGAGCCGCCGCCTAAGCCGATTTGGGTGATGTGTTTGGGCGGGTTTTCTGCAAACAGCAGCCAACCCATCATGGCGCGGCTGTACGACAACACCAGCTCGGACGGATGATCGACATTCATGGAGCTTT
Organism: Neisseria sp. HMSC070H10; assembly: GCF_001837635.1. Lineage (NCBI taxonomy): Bacteria > Pseudomonadati > Pseudomonadota > Betaproteobacteria > Neisseriales > Neisseriaceae > Neisseria > Neisseria sp. HMSC070H10. Next base: position 270,398 of record NZ_KV833376.1, on the reverse strand, counting down.
GAATGGTGTCGCTGCCCAAGTGCAGGGAACGGATATTGCCTTCTTCGGAAATGCCGACTTCGGGCAGATGGGATTTGGCTGGGCGCAGGCGGCGGTAAGGATGGCGGGGTGGCATGGGCAAAGACGGAAAGATGTAAAAGGCGTTATTTTAACAGAAACCATGATGTTTTGCGCTGGGGCGGTTTTCAGACGGCCTTTGAGTGTGTTGGATAGAAAGATAATGCATGTATTTAATTTTCTTTAAAATCATTGGTTTTTATAATTTCGTGAGTAACTTTGTTTTAAAATGCTTGCCAAGATGGGAACTTATCGGCATAATGCCGACTTCCTTGCCGGTATAGCTCAGTTGGTAGAGCACCTGACTTGTAATCAGGGGGTCCCGAGTTCGACTCTTGGTGCCGGCACCAGTTAAAGACTGATGGTGCTGTAAGGCATTTCAGTAAGCCGGTATAGCTCAGTTGGTAGAGCACCTGACTTGTAATCAGGGGGTCCCGAGTTCGACTCTTGGTGCCGGCACCAATTAAAAGCCCGATTGTGAAAGCAGTCGGGCTTTTTGCTTATGCTTTGATATTTTAAAAGCAGACCTTATAATACCGCGTTTCCATTTATAACAAAGGGCTGCCCGTCGGGCGGAACACACAACACCATGATTACCGTAAACACTTTGCAAAAAATGAAAGCAGAGGGCGAGAAAATCGCCATGCTGACCGCTTATGAATCCAGCTTTGCCGCGCTGATGGACAATGCCGGCGTAGATGTACTGCTGGTCGGCGATTCTTTGGGCATGGCGGTGCAAGGTCGTCATTCCACTTTGCCGGTGAGCTTGCAGGATATGTGCTACCACACTGAATGCGTGGCTCGCGGCACTCAAAATGCCATGATTGTCAGCGACTTGCCGTTTGGCGCGTATCAGCAGAGCAAAGAGCAGGCATTTGCGGCGGCGGCCGAATTGATGGCGGCCGGCGCGCATATGGTCAAACTTGAAGGCGGCGTCTGGATGGCGGAGACCACTGAATTTCTGCAAATGCGCGGTATCCCTGTTTGCGCCCACATCGGCCTGACCCCGCAATCCGTGTTTGCATTCGGCGGCTATAAAGTTCAAGGCCGAGGCGACAAGGCGGAAGCGTTGCTCAACGATGCCAAAGCGCATGATGCTGCAGGTGCGGCAATCGTATTGATGGAATGTGTTCCTGCAGAGTTGGCGAAAAAAGTGACTGAGACCGTTTCTTGCCCGACCATCGGTATTGGCGCAGGCGTGGATTGCGACGGTCAGGTTTTGGTGATGCACGATATGCTCGGCATTTTCCCCGGTAAAACCGCCAAATTCGTGAAGAACTTTATGCAGGGCAAAGACAGCGTTCAAGCTGCGGTCAAAGCCTATGTGGACGAAGTCAAAGCAAAAACGTTCCCATCTGTCGAACATACGTTTGCCGGATAAAATAAAAACCAGGCCGTCTGAAACTTATTTCAGACGGCCTTTTTGATAAATAAAAGCGTATAATCGGCGCGTGATTTCCGTTGATGAAACGGCGGAAAAGATAAAGGATTTTTCAAACCATGCAAATCATTCATACGATTAAAGAATTGCGCGAGTGGCGCAAAACTGCCGGAAAAGTGGCATTTGTACCGACCATGGGCAATCTGCACGAAGGCCATCTTGCGCTGGTGCGCGAAGCGAAAAAACGTGCCGATAACGTTGTAGTCAGTATTTTTGTCAACCGTCTGCAATTCGGACAAGGCGAAGATTTCGACAAATATCCGCGCACTTTGCAGCAAGATGCCGACAAATTGGCAGGCGAGGGCGTTGCCGTCGTGTTTGCGCCTGATGAAAAAGAGCTGTATCCGAATGTGGAACAGCGTTTCAATGTCGAGCCTCCGCACCTGCAAAACGAATTGTGCGGCAAATTCCGCCCGGGACATTTCCGCGGCGTTGCCACCGTTGTAACCAAATTGTTCAACATTGTTCAACCCGATACCGCCTGTTTCGGCAAAAAAGACTATCAGCAGCTGGCGATTATTAAAGGCTTTGTCGAAGACTTGAATTTCAATATCGAAATCGTCCCGGTCGATACCGGCCGCGCTTCAGACGGCCTGGCACTTTCCAGCCGCAACCAATATTTGAGCGAAGCAGAGCGTGCAGAAGCGCCCCGCCTCTATCAAGAGTTGCAAAACATTGCCGCAGCCCTGAAAAACGGCAATCTGGATTACGCCCAGCTCGAGGCCGAATGTATCCGCCGTTTGAGCGATGCCGGCTGGGTAGTTGATTACGTTGAAATCCGCCATGCACACAGCTTGGCAGTGGCTCATGTCGGCGATAAAGAATTGGTGGTGCTTGCCGCCGCTCGTTTGGGTACCACGCGCCTGATTGATAATTTGGAAGTGACTTTGGCTTAAAACCAAGCTACTGTTAAAGGCCGTCTGAAACCTGTTTTTCAGACGGCCTTTTGTTACAATAACGCTTTTGCGTTTCTAAGGTTTTTCCATGTCCAAACCCACTGTTTCCCCGATGATGCAGCAGTATCTCGACATCAAATCGCAACACGCCGACAAGCTGGTGTTTTACCGCATGGGCGACTTTTACGAGTTGTTTTTGGATGACGCGGTGGAAGCGGCGAAGCTGTTGGACATCACCTTGACCACGCGCGGGCAGATGGACGGCGTGCCGATTAAGATGGCGGGCGTGCCGTTTCACGCGGCGGAGCAGTATCTGGCGCGGCTGGTGAAGATGGGAAAAAGCGTGGCAGTGTGTGAGCAAGTGGGCGAAGTCGGCGCGGGCAAAGGGCCGGTGGAGCGCAAAGTCGTGCGCATCGTTACGCCCGGCACGCTGACCGACGCGGCGTTTTTGGAAGACAAGGAAACCAACCGCATTGTGGCGGTGAACGCAGACAGGAAAAACGTTGCCATCGCATGGGCTTCTTTGCAAAGCGGCGAATTCAAAACCAAGCTGACGACGGCGGACAAACTCGCCGATGAGCTGGCGCGTTTGCAGGCGGCGGAAATTCTGTTGCCCGAAGGCAAAAGCCTGCCTGATGGTTTTCAGGCAACCTCTGCCAACATTACGCGCCTGAACTCATGGCAGTTTGCCGCCGACGCGGGCGCGAAGTTGTTGACCGAATACTTCGGCTGCCAAGACCTGCACGGTTTCGGTTTGGACGGCAAAGAATACGAAGCCGCCGTCGGTGCGGCGGGCGCGCTGTTGAACTACATCCGCCTGACGCAAAACCTGATGCCGCAACACCTCGACGGCATTTCGCTCGAAACCGACAGCCAATATATCGGCATGGACGCCGCCACGCGCCGCAATCTCGAAATCACGCAAACCCTCTCCGGCAAAAAATCGCCGACCCTGTTTTCCATACTCGACGGCTGTGCCACCCACATGGGCAGCCGCCTCTTGGCACTCTGGCTACACCACCCCTTACGCAGCCGCGCCCACATCCGTGCCCGCCAAGAAGCCGTTGCCGCGCTGGGTTCGCAATACGAAACCCTGCAAGGTCGTCTGAAAAACATCGCAGACATCGAACGCATCGCCGCCCGAATCGCCGTCGGCAACGCCCGCCCGCGCGACCTCGCCGCCCTGCGCGACAGCCTGTTTGCCCTGAATGAAATTGAATTGTCCGCCGAGGGCAGCAGCCTTTTGGAAACCCTCAAAGCCGTTTTCCCCGAAACCCTGCCTGTTGCCGAAACTCTCAAAGCCGCCGTGATGCCCGAGCCCGCCGTCTGGCTCAAAGACGGCGGTGTTATCAACCAAGGCTATTCGGCAGAACTGGACGAACTGCGCCATATCCAAAACCACGGCGACGAATTTCTGCTTGAGCTTGAAGCGCGCGAACGAGAACGCACCGGCCTCTCCACCCTCAAAGTCGAGTTCAACCGCGTCCACGGCTTCTACATCGAGCTATCCAAAGTCCAAGCCGAACAAGCCCCCGCCGACTACCAGCGCCGCCAGACCCTGAAAAACGCCGAACGCTTCATTACCCCCGAACTCAAAACCTTCGAAGACAAAGTCCTGACCGCGCAAGAGCAGGCATTGGCATTGGAAAAACGCCTGTTTGAAGCCCTCCTCAAAGACATTCAGACGACCCTTCCCCAGCTTCAAAAAGCCGCCAAAGCCGCGGCTGCCCTCGACGTACTTTCTACGTTTGCCGCGATTGCAGCCGAACGCGGCTTCGTTTGCCCCGAGTTTGCCGACTATCCGGTCCTCCATATCGAAAACGGCCGCCATCCCGTCGTCGAGCAACAAGTGCGCCACTTCACCGCCAACCACACCCGCCTCGACCACAAACACCGCCTCATGCTCCTGACCGGCCCCAATATGGGCGGTAAATCCACCTACATGCGCCAAGTCGCCCACATCGTCCTCATGGCGCACACCGGCAGCTTCGTCCCCGCCGATGCCGCACAAATCGGGCCCATCGACCAAATCTTTACCCGTATCGGCGCATCGGACGACTTAGCTTCCAACCGCTCCACCTTCATGGTCGAAATGAGCGAAACTGCCTACATCCTCCACCACGCCACCGAGCAATCCCTCGTCCTTATGGACGAAGTCGGTCGCGGCACTTCGACTTTTGACGGTCTCGCCCTTGCGCAAGCCATTGCCGAACACCTGCTGCAAAAAAACAAATCCTTCAGCCTCTTTGCCACCCACTATTTTGAGTTAACCAAACTGCCCGAAGCCCACGCAACGGCAGTCAATATGCACCTCTCCGCACTTGAGCAAGGCCAAGACATCGTCTTCCTCCACCACATCGAACCCGGTCCTGCCAGCAAAAGCTACGGTATCGCCGTTGCCAAACTCGCAGGTCTGCCCAACCGCGCTTTGAAAGCGGCTCAAAAGCATTTAAACGATTTGGAAAACCAAGCCGCCGCCAACCGCCCGCAGTTGGACATTTTCAGCGCAATGCCGTCTGAAAATAGGGCAGATGAGGAAGGGAAAACACAAGAAATTGAACCTGTTGATAATTTGCAGGCCAATGAATTGGCTGAAGCTTTGGCGCAAATTCAGCCCGACAACCTCACGCCGCGCGAAGCCTTGGATGCCTTGTATCGCTTGAAAGAAATTTGCAACAAGGTGTCGTAAATAACTCAAAGGCCGTCTGAAACAGGAGAAACATATAATGAGTTTTGCTGACATTACCGTGGTTGGTATTACCGGTGCAGATTCTTATACCGAGGGCACGATGTATGCAATTATCCGCAGCTGTGCCGAATTGCCTGGAAGCCGTGGATTGCTGATCAGCCCGAGCTGTCCGCAAGGTTTGCCGGAAAATATCCGACATCAGCCTTGCCGGCCATTCGGTTATCTCGAATATAATCTGTTTGTTTTGTACCAACTGATGTATTACATCGATACTGATTATTGTTTGATCGTTCAAAATGACGGCTGGGTGTTGAACGGTCAAAACTGGCAGGATGCCTATCGGGAATATGACTATATCGGCGCACCTTTGCCGATTTTGTTGGAAACCGAAGCCGACGGGCAGTTTTTCCTGAAGGGAACCGACCAATATTTGGCCAAACAACATCTGATTCAGACTTCTCCAAATTTGGACGAGCCGCAGAATGGCGGTTTCAGCCTGCGCAGCAGACGGCTTTTAGCTATGCCACGACAACTGGGCTTAAATGTAGAAATCCGACCGCCTTTGCCGCCGAAAGACGAAAAAATTGCCGATATGGAATGGCTGATACGGCTGCACCACGAAGATATGTTTTTGACGGCGCAACATCGTTATAGATTGCAGGACTTGGGTTTGAAATTCGCGCCTCCGAATATTGCTACACAATTTTCTTCAGAAGTACCGTTTATCAATCAAATGAGGAATGTCCCTTTAGAGCGTGTCTTTGGGGCGCATTGGATGGGCAATGTGGTCTTGACCGGCTGCAACCGTGTCCGGTTTGCCCAATTGAATGAGGATAAATTGGAAACATTCTCCCGTTTTTTTAGAAATTTGGGTTATGAATTAGAATAAATGAAGGCCGTCTGAAAGTTCAGACGGCCTTTTTTAATGGCTGTTAATGTTGATGATGGTGGGCATGGCGTGCAGCCGCGCGTTTGGTACCGACAGGCACAATCAGCGTTGCGTAAGTATTGTCTTTCTGACATACGCTTTTATCGCCGTAATCGGTCTCGTTCACGACTTTGATTTTCCACAAGCCGTCAATCAACGTAATCACATTGACCACGCCGTTTTTATCGGTTTTGCCGGAGAAGCCTTGAGGCTCGCGGTGGTCATGGGTTGATTCCAAGTCCATTTCGGCCAAAGTGTCCGAGCTGGCGGTAACGGTGGCTTTAACCAAAGGCTCGCCTTTGTACAGGACTTTGACCGGCAAAATGCCGCCGGCTTTGACTTCGTTCGGATTTTGCAGCGGAACCAGTTCCAGCTCTTGGCCGATAGGGCGGGTCAATACCGCTTCATCGACTGCGCCGTTGCCCACTTGGACAAAGCTTTTGCCGAACATTTGTGCCTGTTCGCAATAGGTGGCACCGGCCAGTTGTTTTAAGGTTTGCTGTTTCCAGCCATCTTTGTTTTTCGACCAGAAAGTAGGCTTGTAGGTTGCGCTGACCCAGTAGGAACCTTCAGGCAAAGCAGCTCTGGAAACGTATTGATAGTTTTCGCCTTTATTTACCAAATCAACGGTTTTCTTTGAGTTGCCGGTCAATTGCAGCGGTTTGAAAATATGCACGCGGTCGTCGGCGATTTTTTCGACATTGGGGAAGTCATGGCTGTAACCCAAATCCGCATGCAGGATTTGGCCGGCAGGCTGATGTGTCGGTGCGGCCACCCAAACATCGTGCGCCTGTGCCGCTGCGCCTAATCCCAGCAATCCTAAAAGCATCCATTGTTTCATCGTTTCTACACTCCATTTTTCGATTATTGAACAAAACGCCTAATGATTCGGCAAATACGAACGGTACTCTTTTTTATTAACTTTGTAAATAATATGGTTTAGATTTTATAGTTATAAATAATTATTTTTTGATTTCAGACGGCCTCGGTTTATATAACCAAAACTGATAAACCCAAAAGCAAACATTATTTCCCGTTTGCCTCCGATCCCGATAAAGTATCGCCATACTTTTAATAGGAGCCGACCATGAATATCCGTACCCTTTCTTTTGCCGCATTGACCGCCGCGCTGGCGTTGAGTGCCTGCTCTCCCAAAAACGAACAATCTGCCGACAATGCAGCTTCCGCAGGCAAGGGCGGTAATGTGAAGCTGTTGAATGTCTCTTATGATGTCGCACGAGATTTTTATAAAGAATACAATCCTTTGTTTGTCAAAGAGTTTACCGCAAAAAACGGCGGACAATCGGTTGAAGTCCAACAGTCACACGGCGGCTCCAGCAAGCAGGCTTTGGCTGTCGCCAACGGTTTGGCTGCCGATGTGGTGACCATGAACCAGACTTCCGATATTGAGCTTTTGGTGAAAAAAGGTTTGGTCAAAGCCGATTGGAACACGCGCCTGCCGGACAATGCCGTGCCTTATACCAGCAACGTCGTTTTCTTGGTGCGCAAAGGTAATCCGAAACACATCCAAGACTGGGGCGATTTGGCCAAAGACGGCGTGCAAATTGTTTTGGCCAACCCGAAAACCACCGGCAACGGCCGCTACGCCTTTTTGGGTGCGTACGGTTATGGTTTGAAAGTGAATAACGGCGATGAAGGCAAAACCAAAGATTTTGTGGCCGCATTGCTGAAAAACACGCCTGTATTTGAAAACGGCGGCCGTGCGGCGACGACGACTTTCAGCCAACGCCATATCGGCGATGTCTTGGTTACCTTTGAAAATGAGGCCAACTACGTCAGCAAAAAGCTGACCCAAGACCAATTTGAAATTGTTTATCCAAGCTACACTATTCTTTCCGAAGCGCCGGTTGCCGTCGTGGACAGCGTAGTCGACAAAAAAGGCACACGCGCCACTGCCGAAGCCTATCTGCAAAACCTCTGGAGCGAACCTGCCCAAGAGTTGGCCGCCAATCTTTACCTGCGTCCGCGCAATGTTGAAGTATTGGCAAAACACAAAGCCGATTTCCCTGAGATTGAGACGTTTAATCCGAATGAGAAATTTGGCCCGTGGGAAGAAATCATGAAAAAATTCTTTGCCGACGGCGGATTATTTGACCAGCTTTCCAGTAAAAAATAGGGCTTAAACATAGAGGCCGTCTGAAACTTCAGACGGCCTTTTGTTACAATAAGCCTTTTTCTTATCCATCTTTTCCCATGTCTCAACGCAAAATCATCCATATCGATATGGACGCATTCTACGCTTCGGTAGAACTGCGCGAGCAGCCGCACCTGAAAGGGTTGCCGGTCGTTGTGGCGTGGGACGGTACGCGGTCGGTCATTTGTGCCGCTTCTTATGAGGCGCGCAAATTCGGTTTGCACTCGGCCATGTCGGTGGCGACGGCGAAAAGGCTGTGTCCGCAGGCGGTGTTTGTGTCGCCGCATTTTGATTTGTACCGCCAAGTATCGGCGCAGATTCATGCCGTGTTTCGGCGTTATACCGATTTGATCGAGCCTTTGTCTTTGGACGAAGCCTATTTGGATGTTACCCGAAATTTTGAAAATATCCCGTACGCCAGCGAGGTGGCTAAACGCATTCGTGCCGAAATTTTTGAAGAAACCGGTTTGACCGCCTCCGCAGGTATTGCACCCAATAAGTTTTTGGCAAAAATTGCTTCAGATTGGCGGAAGCCAAACGGGCAGTTTGTGTTGCCGCCGCAAAAAATCATGGCGTTTTTGGAGAGCCTGCCGTTGGGTAAGATTCCCGGTGTCGGCAAAGTCACGCTGAAAAAGATGAATGCCCTCGGTATGCAAACTGCCGGCGATTTGCGCCGTTTTGAGCGCGGCGAACTTTTAAACCATTTCGGCCGCTACGGCTACCGCCTTTATGATTTGGCACGCGGTATTGACGAGCGGCCTGTCAAAGCCGAACGTGAACGCCTGCAAATCTCAACCGAAATTACCTTGCCCGAAGATTTGTCTTTGGCGCAGGCTTCAAGTCATTTGCCGCACCTTGCCGAAGACCTCTGGCGGCAAATCGAACGCAAAAACGTCGAAGCCAAAGGCGTTACCCTCAAACTCAAAACCCATGATTTCCGCATTATTACGCGTTCGCTGACGTATTCTTCCGTCCTTCCCGACAGCGCCTCGCTGCTTCAGGCGGCGCATACTTTGTTGCAACGCATACCGCCGCAACGCGAAGACGCCTTCCGCCTGATCGGTATCGGTGTGAGTCATTTGCTGCCGAAAAACCAGCAGCAGACGCTTTGGTTATAAAGAAATAGAAAAGCATTCTTTCCGTTTGAAGATAGGGCGCAGGACAATATTGTTCCATAACCATATCGGCAGCCGTTTCAACAGGCCGTCTGAAAATTATTAGGAACAACCAGCCATGTCTTTATTCCGTCCACAACTCTGGAAAATCCCCGAAATCAGCGATGCCGAACGCCGCCGCCTGCCTGAGTTGGCAGCCGCTTTGGAGCGCCGTTTGCAAGACATTGCCGTACGCTATCCGCAAGCCGTGTTCGCATCCAGCCTTGCAGTTGAAGATATGGTCATTACCGATGCCGTGAGCCGTCTGAAACTACCCATCCGCATCATCACGCTCAATACGGGCAAACTCAATCCCGAGACCGCCGCGCTGATTTCCGAAACCAATGCGCGTTATCAAACCGAATTGGAAGTGTTTTATCCCAACCGACAAACCGCCGATGAATTTGAAGCGGAATTTGGCACGACCGCGATGTACGACAGCGTCGAGTTGCGCCGCCGTTGCTGCCATATCCGCAAAATCGAACCGCTCAACCGCGCTTTGCACAACGCCCCCGCATGGCTGACCGGACAACGCCGCAGCCAGTCCGAAACGCGCAGCGAATTGAATTTTGAAGAGCTGGATACCGGCCGCAACATCGCCAAATTCAATCCTATTTTTGATTGGGAAGAGCAGGATGTTTGGGCATATGCACACGAACACCAAGTTCCGCTCAATGCGCTTTATCATCAAGGCTATCCCAGTATTGGGTGCGAACCCTGCACGCGTCCGGTCAAGCTAGGCGAAAATATCCGCGCCGGGCGATGGTGGTGGGAAAGCAAAGACAGTAAGGAATGCGGTTTGCACAAATAATCAAAGGCCGTCTGAAAACGTTTCAGACGGCCTTTTTGACGGCTTAACAAAATGATTTATCAAGAATTTGTTTTTCGTTCAACGAAAGTGGAAAGCAGGGCGGTATCGATGTCCCATTTCCAAATGCCGCGATCCGAGCCGTCCATGCCGCGCAGGAAGAGGTAGCGGATGGCGATTTTGGGCAACGGCTTGCCGCGCAGGGCATAGTAGCGTGCGGTGGCAACGGCGTAGATCAGGGCTTGCAGATAGTAGTGATGATGTGCCACGGCTTCGTTCATCGCCTGTTGCGTGTAGGCGCTTGCATCGTTGCCCAAATGGTTGGATTTGTAGTCGATTAAAACGACATTGCCGTCTGAATCTTGGCAAACCATATCAATAAAGCCGTTCAAATAGCCTTGTAAATCATGGAAGTCAAGCAGTTGCGCGGCTTGAACGCATTCGGGCGGCAGGTTTGCTTCGCTTGAGGCAAACCAACGGCGCAAGTCGTCCAGTTTGAAATCGTCCATGTACAGGGTAAACCCCATTTCGGGCAGGCGTCGGGTCGGCGGAATCTGCGACAGGCTCTCGTTGATTAAAGGCGTAAGGCGGCAGGTATCGAGCATGGTGATTACCGTCGGCAGCCATTTGTCTTCAAAGCTGTGGCGTTGCAAAACTTCGGCAATCATTTCGGATTGGCTCTCGGCAGAGGCGGCGAAGTCGAGTTTTTCCAGCATTTCATGCAAACATACGCCGGCATTGGTGCCGTGGGGGAAATGGTGGATATCGAGGCCGTCTGAAAGTGGGGGCGGCAGGTTTTCAGACGGCATGGCACGGTCTGCGCTTTCTGCCGGATCGATGGCAGGTTGCAAAGGCTCGTGTTGTTCGTCGGTTGACTTGGTATGCCGGCTCAAACCGGTAAAGCTGGTGTGGCGGATAAAGTCAAAATCGCGGCGTTTGATGCTATGTGCGCTAAAAGCTTGGTCTTGCTGGCGGCTGTATTGGTAGACGGTTTCCGGCGGGGCTTCTTCCGTGAATGCAAACTCCGTATTTTCAGGCGTGTTTGTGATAAAGCGTTGCCAGTTGGTTTTGAGCATTTCCACAACGTCTGTCGCGCTTTTATAGCTTTGGCTGACGCTTTCGCGGCCGGCATCCGGCAAACCTTCGAGCAGATAGGCAAAAGGATTGTTTGGCGTACAGTTTTTGTTGGCGGCGGCGTAGATATTGAGCTGTTCTTCGGCGCGGGTAAGGGCGACATAAAGTAGGCGTAAATCTTCGGCCGTCTTTTCGTCGGCAAGGTGGCTTAGTTCTGCTTCTGAGGTTTGCGATTTGGCCAGCAGCTCGGTTTCGTGGTTGTCAGTATGCAGGATTTTCCAGTTTTCTTTGGAATTGTCTTTGGTATCCCATGCGAAGGGGCAGTAAACCAAAGGATATTGCAAACCTTTCGACGCGTGCATGGTAACGATTTTGACCAGTTTTTCGTCGCTTTCAAGACGGATGGTTTGCGCGTCTGATGGGAAATGGCCGCTGCGCGCACGGCTGATTTGTTCGTTCAGCCATTTATGCAGGGCGGCAGGGTTGCGGCTTTGGCTGTCTTCTTCGGCCAAAAGCTCCAGAATTTGATAGTAGTTGGTCAGGCTACGCTCGTTGCCGCCTTTGAGCAGGCGTGTTTCGATGTCATGTAGGGCGGCAAACTGCTGCACGGCGGCAAAAATGCCGCCTTTCCGCCATTTTTCCATGGCTTGGGCAGACGACTCCAGCCATTTCAGCAGCTGGTGTTCGTTGTGGTTGAGTTCGTAAATCTCTTTGGCGGTATAGCCGAACAAAACGCCGGTCAAGACAAAGCGCAGCCAGTCGGTTTGCCTTGGGTTGAGCCAAAAGCCGATCAGCGCGGACAGAGAGTCTGCCTCGGCGGAATCGAAAACGGACTGGCGCGACAGCAACACGCTTTGGATACGGCGCTGTTTCAGTTTCCCTGCAATCATCGCCGCTTCGTTGTTGGTGCGCACCAAGACGGCAATATCGCCGGATTCCAACGCGCGGCCTTTGAAGTTCAGACGGCCTTCGGCTGCTTCATTGAGCGCAAAGGCAATTTCATCGGCGCAATATTCGGCGGCACAGCCGCGCAAAATCTCTTTGTCGGTTTGGTCGTCCGTATTGAGCCAGCGCACTTGGATGGCGGGGCGGTGTGGCGACAGCCGGCTTTCGGCGCGGCTAGCGGAGACATCGCTGTAATCGATGTTTTCCAATACGAAGGGGTGTTTTTTTTGTTTGAACAAGGCGCTGATGCCGTTAATCAGTTTGGCATGGCTGCGATAGTTGACAGCGAGGGTGTAATGCCTGTCCGCATCTTGCGCGGCTTGCAGATAGGCGTAAATGTCCGCACCGCGAAAGCTGTAAATCGCCTGTTTGGGGTCGCCAACGAGAAACAGCGGGCAGCCTTGTTCGATAAAAATTTGGCGGAAAATTTCGTATTGCAGCGGGTCGGTATCTTGGAATTCGTCAATCAGCGCGATTTCCCAGTTTGCTGCCGCCGCTTTTGCCAATGCGTTGCCGTGTTCATTGGTGGTCAATGCCTGATGGACATCCAGTAGCAAATCGTCAAACACACGCTCGCGGCGTGATTTTTTTTGTTCGGCAATGGATTGGTTGATGTAGGAAAGTAGGTCGAGTTGCAGGCAGATGAAGACTGCTTCTTCTGCGCTTTCCATTGCCTGCAAATCACGACCGAGATTGGCCAAGGCTTGCAGCTGAATAATTTCCGGCGCATCGGCATCGGCTTTATATTCTTTTTTCAGTTTGCTGTTGAGTGTATCGACACTGAAATGGTTTAGTTTTCCTAGTGTTTGTTTGCTTAGGCGGGGCAGACGGTTGGATTCGGAGTTTGTTTTTAAATCGGTAAAAACATTTTCAAAGGTATTTCTTCTGTAGATCTGGCCGTTAAGTTTGGGCAAGATTACCCAAAACGCTTTTTCCAAGTCTTCCAACTGGCTGCAAACTTTTTGCCATGTTTCTTGAAGGTTAGCTTGGGCTTCTTTCAAATCGCCTTCGGGCCGTCTGAATTTCAGATAGGGGCGGCCGGTATAGCTTTTGATTTCGGCAAGCATTTCTTCAGGCGTGCATTTCCGATCAAAAACCAATTGTGCCAATGTGGCATCGGTTGCCACTTTTTGCCGCCAAAAGTCTTGCGCAGGAATCAGCAGCCTCTCGCGCGAGTCGTCCGACAGCTCGACATCCAAAGGTGCGCCGCACAAAAACGCGTAATCGCGCAAGACGCGCTGACAGAAGCCGTGGATGGTGTAAATCGATGCGTTGTCAAACTGGCTCAGCGCGGCTTTGAGGCGGAGAGTCAGGCGATGGCAGCTTTCCTGTCCGTCTTGCTCGCCTAAAGCCAAAGGAATCAAGCGATTGAGAAAGTCATCGGGGGATTTTTTCTCTTTTTCGTAATATTTGTTCAGGCCGTCTGAAATATGTTCCGGCTCGCCGCCCAAGGTTTGGATTTCGTTCAAAACCTGCAACACTTCGTCCAAACGCGCGCGCAAACGGGTTTTCAGTTCTGCCGTCGCCGCTTTGGTAAAGGTAACGACCAGAATTTTCTCGATGTCTTTTTTTTCTAAAACAATCAGTCGGGTAAAAAGCGCGGCAATGCCGTAGGTTTTACCCGTACCGGCAGAAGCTTCGATGAGGTTGGTACCGTCGATGGAAAGTGTGAGCGCGTCAAAAGGAAGGGCGGAAGACATGGTTGGAACGGAATAATATTAGCGAGGCATTATCATAACAGAGATAGTGTGTTGTTTTGCATTGATGATAAAAATGCCGTCTGAAAACTTTCTGTTTTCAGACGGCATGTCTTAATGGCTATTAAATGACTTCAATAGTGCATTTTAGTAGCGCAAACGGCGTCTGGCGTAGCTTGGTTGGCGAGGATGGTAGGTATAACGGTTCGCCGCAGGAGCTTTACTGTCGTCATAGTAGTACGCAACATTATTACCGTTGATGGTCGTATTGTTGACGCTCAAACCGGTTGGAGAGCCGGTAGTGATAACAACATTGTCGCTTTGGATGGTGTTTGCCGTATTGGTTACGGTGGCGTCGTTTTTACCTTTGGCGTTGATGCCGCCGTTTGGTTTGCCTGAAGCGTAGCTGCCGTTGACATTGACGGTCAGATTTTTTTCGTTAACGCTGCTGATCGCGCCGGAAGTATTGACTTTGTTGCCTTCTACTTCAACGGAGTTATTGGATACCAGGTTGGTACCGTGCAGGTTGACGTCGCCGTTGTTGGCATTGATTTTAATATCGTTGCCGGCCACTACATTTGCGCCTGCGGCGGTAGAAGACGCGTTATCGGTTTTGTTGACGCCGACAGAGCCGTTGACGTGAGGAACGGCAACACCGGTTTCAACATTGATTGTCGCGCCAGCGCCGATACCGACATTAACGGCTGTACCTTGGTTGGAGGCAGTATTGGCTGACTCGGTGAAGGTTACGCCGTTGCCTGCGGTAATGTTGACGTTGTTGTTGGCAGTAATGTTGGATGCGATTTCAGCAGAGTCTTTGGCGTTGATGACAACATTGGTCGCATTCATATCGCCTTTGACGGCGGTAGATTCTTTTTTGTTTTCATCAGCGTAGTTGACGTTCAGGTTGGCATTCACATCAACGTTTGAACCGTCTTTGGTGTATGCGCCGACAGTCAAAGAAGCGCCTCCTTGTTTACTGCTGCTGTTGCTGGTGTTGTGGGCGGCAGTGTTGTGGTATGAACCTGCATCAATGTTGATCGCACCGGTAACATCATATTTTGTACCTTCATCAGACACTTTGTCATTTGCCAAAACGATGGCATTGCCTGCGTTGATGGTGGTTACGGTTGCAGTGGATTCATTGTGGGTCGAAGAGTTGCCTTGACCTTGTGCAGTGATTTCACCGCCGATGCCTTTGTTGGTGCTGATGCCAACAGAAACGACCAAACCGCCGCCGTTTTGTTTCACATCGGATTTTGCACCGCTGTGTGCCGCTGCATGGGTAACGTTTTTGGCAGATTCAACCACATTGCCGGTCGCGTTAATCACGGTACCTTCTTGATTAATATTGCCGTTTGCAGTGATGGTAGCGTTGCCGCCGGTGTTGATGTTGGATACATGGGATGTATTCGTTACGGTAGTTGCATCTGTTTTGGTGCTGGTAATGCCGACAGATACGCCGACGCCTGCAACGTTATTTTTTTCGTATGCAGTAGCAGATACGCCCAAATCGGTTACGCGGCCGGATTCGGTCACAGTGCTGCTGCCTTTGGATGCAACAACATTGACGTCATTGGCTGCGGAAATGTTGACAGATTCTTCGCCGTTGACTTGGCTGCCGCTGACGGTAACGTTTGAGTTGGAAGACAACTGGGTGTTTTTACCGGTCAAAATGCTGCCGTTCAGGCCGACAGAATGGGTGTCGGTGTGGGTATCGGTAAATTTGATACCGGCTTTGGCAGTCACGCTGCCGTTTTCTTTATTGGTTTCGATACCAGAGTAGCCTTTGATGGAATACTCGTTGACCTGCTTGTTTTCTACTGCTTTGGCTGCATCAATGGTCAAATCGCCTGCGGAAGACAGTTGCAGTTTTTGTGCCGCAAACAATGCAGAACCGATCACATTGATGTCTTTGTTGGAAACAACGGTCAGGTCGGCATTGGAAACCAGGGTAGAACCGGTTACTTTTTCAATGCTGCTGTTGCTGCTGGTTTTAGAGGTAGTGATATTGAAAATCGTACCTTTACGCGCGCTTTGTGCGGAAGTATCGGTGCTGGTGGCGTTTTTAATATCAACATTGCCTGCTTTGGAGCTGACGAATGTACCGGCTTGGCCTTCAACGGTACTGCCGTAAACGTTGACGCCGTTTTTTGCACCCAAGACTACGTTTGAGTTGGCAGTAATGCTGCTGCCGTGCAGGTTTTCTGTACGGTTGTTTTGAACTTGGCTTTCACCGCCGAACAGGCCGCCCCAGTATTTTTTCTGGTCATCGAGGCTGTTGGTATTAGTGGTGGTTTGAGTGCCCAAGTTGATCTTGTTGACATCGGTAACGACATTGCCGTTTGCCGCGATGCTTGCGCCGTAAGTGCTCAAATCGCCTTCGGAAATCAAACCGATATCACCGGCTGCGGAGATTTTGGTTTGATGGGCGGTAGAGTTTTTGGAAGATTTTGTAGCGATACCGGTTTTCAGGGCGGCAGTTTCATTTTTGAAGCTGACATAAGTCGAGCTGCTGTCGGTTTCGCTGTTGCTGCTCAATACGATTCCTTGTTGGGCGGCAATGCGAGCATCAGCAGCCGAGTTTAGTTCGGTCGCATCCAATTGAACTTTGCCTGTGGTGGCAATATTGACAGAGCCGGCATTGATTTTGGTTTGATGCAGGCTTTCGTCAGCAGAAGAGCTCAGGTTGTTGTTGTACCAAAGGCCTTTGCTTTGAGTATGGTCGGATTCTATGCGGTTGGTGGTTTTTACCGCGTTAGAATTGAAGTTGCCTGTGGCAGATGCGGTCAGCGCGCCGGCATTGATGTTGGCTGCGCTCAGGTTGAGGCTGCCGCTATTGTTCAAAGTCAATGACTCGGATGCATTGATATTGCTGGCGGTAAAGGTTTCCGTTTTGTTGCGGTCTGAACGGAAGTGCTGAACATTTTTCGCCTCTTTGCCGCTGGAAGACTTGTTAGCAGAATGGCTGTTAACCGTGCCTTTGATGTCGGTATCGCGGGCAAACAATTCCATTTGTGCGCCGGTCAGATTGGCAGACTGGATGCTCAGGTTGCCTTTGCTGTCGATATTCAGGTAGCGGGTGCCGGTAATCGCCGCATTTTGAATGTTTTGTTTGGCGCGTTTGTCGGTCGCGTGGATGCGGATGGTACCGGCACGCATACTGCCGAAGATATGACCGTCAAGCACCGGCGCATTTGAAGCAGCGTCCAATGCTTCGATTTGCGCGGTTTTGTAGTCGAAGTTGCTTTTGCCTGAAGAAACGTTGATGGCGTCGGCGGCATTAACATTGGCTGATTTACCGACAACAACTTGCGGCGCGAGCAGGTCAACTACGCGGTTGCCGCTCAAATTGCCGTTTACTTGCAGTTGTTTGCCATTGTCGCTGATATTAAAAGATTTCAACGTGCCGTCTGAAACGGTTGGCGTACCGACAACCAAGGATGTGCGGTTGGCATTCAGGATGCTGCCGCCGTTGTGGGTAATGCCGTTAGGGTTTGCCAAAACATAGTCTGCGGCAATACCGAAGATCTCTTGCTGACCCAAGATCAGAGAAGGGTTTTTGCTGACCACTTCGTTCAAGATCACAGATGCGGCCTGACCTTGGAAGTTTTTGTTGGCAGACAGGTTTCCGGCCAGTTGGGATTTACCGGCAGACAGGGCGTTATTCAAAACGGCACCGTGTTGGGAAACGTTGTACTTGTTATATTGGTTGTGAGAAAGACCTTGGGCCGTCGGTGCGGCAATGTTGACGATGTCAACATTGTGTTGCTGCTGTACCGAAGTTTGGCCGATGGCTTCGATATTGGCCGCTACCGCTGCATTTCCCAGGAATGCAAAGCACACGGCGACAGTTACTTTGCCAGAAGCTGAGAGCTTAGGCTGATATAAAGTGTCGATTTTCATGGATTTTAATCCTTATTTATCGTGATGGAGATTGAATCAGAAATCCCATATCGGGTATGAGATTTCTGTTGAGGAAATTTTGAATGTATTAACATTGTTATAAAATTTTTTACAATAATACCACCAGTACGGCCTTGTGTGCACTATTTCAAATGCAAATATAAACCGCCCATCTTATTGATATTAATGAAAAATTAATAATGTTAAGATGGGCGGTTTATATATTGGATAAAAGGATATATATTTACATAACTTTAAAATGGAATGCGCAAAGAAACGGTCACATGATCCTGTATTTCACTGTTTGATTGGTTGGGCATGCGCGCAAAACCTTTGCCATAGTCGGCAGAAAGTTGCCATTTATCCGCCTTGCCCAAATTCAAACCTGCAACCACACCCATGGCGCGTTGCGAACCTTCGTTATTGTTTTTGGCAACGCCGATGTCTGCACCCAGATAAGGCTCGATATAGATGCCGTGAGGCGTATTGCGGCGGAAATAAACGGTATTGCTTAACAGGACTGCGCTGTTTGCGCTCAAAGAAGTTGAACGGAAACCGCGTACATTTTGATGACCGACGACGTCCATTTCTTTGGTGGCAAACAAATCATGAGGGCTATATTGGGCATCGATTTGGTGATGGTTGCGCACGATCCATTTACCCAATGGGCGGTTTTGAATCAAATTGCTTTGCAAGGATACAGAGGTATAGCGCTTGTCGAACGGCGTATGTTCGGTATTTTTCGCAAACCCTTGTTCCACACCGATATTGTTGAGCCAAATACCGTTTGGCAGGATGGTTGTATGCGACAGGCCGACTTGTGCCGAATAGATTTCCGGGCTTTGCAGTTCCAGTTTGCTGTCGGCAAATTTTGCAGTCTGTTTCACATAATCGATGCCGGCATAGGCGGAGGTAATGTGTTTTTGACTGCGTGAAAATACGCGGTCCGCTTTGATTCCTGCCGCTTTGGATTTGGAGCGGTAGGCATAGCGCGTTACGCTGGGCGTTAAGATGCTTTGCGATTGCGACGCGGCGGCGTAAGTGCTGAATGTCCATGCGCCATAAGGTACTTGGTAGAACATACTGCCGCCGCGACTGTAATGGCTGTCGTGATTGTTTAGATTGGTATAGCCGTTTAGATAAAGGGAGTCGCTCAATCCCAACGGGCTGCCGACATTCAGGCTGCCGCGAAGTGTCGTGGTATTGGGTTTGCTGCCTTTATTGTCGATAGTCACGCTACCGCCCCAATGTTTTTGGGCATCGTTGTTGAGTTGGATGGAGGCGGTGCCGTCATCATGCGGATAAACATCGATGCTGACGTTGTTGCCGGCAACATGGTTTGCCTGTTCAATACCTTGGTCGAGGTATTGGATGTTCAGCGGTTTGCCTTGATGATCGGGGAAGAGGGTATTGACATTGACCGTACGGGAGCCGCCGGTAATTTCACGGATTTTGCCTTCGATGACTGCCAATTTCAGGACGCGTTCAGGCGTGGTTTCAAATTTGATTTGCGTATGCGGATAGCCTTGAGCGATATATTCGGCAACGATATCCCGGTTCAGTTGGTTGATACTGTTTTGATTGATGCATTTGGGTAACTTGGCTTCAATCTTTTTGGAATCGATGAGGGTAATACCGGAAAGCTCGATACCGGTGTAATCCAAGCATTCGGTATTGTTTTCAGACGGCATTTCTTGTGCAACCGCGTCATTATCTTGCTTTTTCTGCAAATCCCATGCCGACTGCTCGCGTTTTTGGATTTCGACGGAATGAATTTGGTCGAGATTGTCGCGGAAGTCTTTGTCGAATTGGTTGGGTACGTTTTTATCGATTTGATCAAGCGGATTCGGCGTATTGGCCGCATAGGCGTTTAGCGCGGAGAGAATCAATACAGGCAAGGGAAGAAGGCGGGATTTATACATGGTGTCGTAATTTTATAGGGATAATGATTGGGTTTATTTTATCGAAAATAGCTGCTTGGGCGTATCAGTTTTTATCGTTGTCTGTAATCAGGGTTTATTAAGCAACAAGTGGATAAATTTCTATGATAATACCATAAAAGTATTAAGGGAATTTAAATAACAAAAACCTGCCTTTTCAAAGGCAGGTTTTTTTCAGACGGCCTTTGAGCCGTTAAAGATTTTGCAAACGCTCGACAGAAGGTGCGTAGTAGTAAGCACCTGATACGGCTTTAGACAAATGTTTCAACAGCAAGTCGGTTTTGCCGTCAGATTCGCCGAACATATTGAGCAGTTGAACTTCAATATTGTGCAGCGTGTTGCAATAGGAAGTGAACATCAGACCATGTTCGCCACTGAGTTTGCCGAAGGGCAGGCTGCGGCGAACGATTTTCAGGCCAACGCCGTTTTCTTTGACATTGACGCGACCGAGATGAGAGTCGGGCAGGCGCACGTCTTTGCCGAATTCGTCATTGGTTTCTTTGCTGCGGCCAACGCTGGCTTCTTGTTCGGCAGTAGAAACAGCATCCCATTTTTTCAAATCGTGCAGATATTTTTGAAGCAAAACATAGCTGCCGCCGGCATCCGGCTTGCCTTCGGGAATGATGGCAACATTGCGCACATTGTCATCGCCCTGCGGATTTTCCGTACCATCGACAAAACCGTCCAAGCCGCGGTCTTCATACAGGCGCAGGCCGTGTTCTTCAGTGGCTACTCGGATGCTATCACCGAATGCGCTGAAAACAGATTGGGCCAAGGCGTAGGCGGCTTTTTGCTCGGTGGCTTGAATGTGGATATAGAGGTCGTGTTGGGTGGAGGGTGCGAGGCCGTTGCCCAATTCTGGGAAAGGTTTGATTTCGCTGCCTTCGTCAGTATGGCCGAACGATTGCCATGCGCGGCTGCCAAAGGCAATGGTCAAACCCAAAATATCATTCGGAAAACGGGTTTTCAGTTTAGCCAGAGCCTCCAAAGAAAGACGGCAGGCAGATTTGATGTCTTCATTGCGGCCGTCTGAAATGTCTGCTTCGATAAAAATACCGGCTTGTGCGTGATCAGGAATAATGGCTGATTGGGGATGGCTCATGATGATTCCTTTCAAAATATTATGGGTTTTTACGCGGGGGATTATACACTGAAAGTTTCAGACGGCCTAAAATCTGCCTTTTGATTTTTTAGGGCGGAAAGGCATGTTTGGCAAGATGTTTTTTGTGAGCGTCATTCTGTTGCAAGTGTTTACATTCGGGCTCGGGCGTTCGCTGCAATGGTTGTTTGCGCCTTGGATTGGCAAAGTCGGCAGACGTTGGCTGATGGGTATTTCCTATTTCATTACAAACGGCTTGTTGGTCGGTTTGCTGCTGGAGTTGGGACATATAATATTCCGCGCGATGGCGTTTTGGATGGTGATCTTGCTGTTTGTGATGTATGCCGCGCTGGCGACATTTATCCTGTATCTTTTGCTGCGCCGTTTTATGGCACGCCAACTGCTGTCACGAAGCCTGCGGCTGTTTGCGCCTTTGTTTGTGGCCGGTTTGCTCGGTTTTGGGATGTATAACGCCTATACGCCTGTTGTTCGCCATCAGACTGTATTCATCAATAAGAAAATGGATAAGCCGCTGCGTATCGGCGTGGCCAGCGATTTGCACTTGGGGATTTTGTTTGGCGCGCGTCAATTGGACAAGCTAACGGACATCATGAAGCGGGAAAAAGTCGACATGGTGTTGCTGCCGGGGGATTTGATGGACGATACCGTTGATGCCTACCTTAAAGAAAACATGAAACCGCATTTGCAGAAGCTGACTGCGCCGATGGGCGTTTATGCCACTTTGGGCAATCATGACTGGTTCCGCGATCAGAAGCGTATCAAACATGAATTGGAAGCGGCAGGTTTGACGGTTTTGGCCAATCAGGTTCTGGAAGTGAATGGTGTGTTGCTGGTAGGGCGGAGCGATGATTTGGATCGCAAGCGTCCCAGTGCGGAGCAGCTTTTGGAAGGTCAAAATACCCAATTACCGGTTTTATTGATGGATCACCGTCCTACTTCAATCGAAACCCATGCCCGGCTGCCGATTGATGTGCAGGTCTCCGGCCATGTCCACAACGGCCAAGTTGCACCTGCCAACCTTATCGTCCATACGCTTTATCGTCTCGCTTATGGTTATGAAGCAATCGGCAACGGCCATTTCTTCACCACTTCGGGCTATGGCTTCTGGGGCATTCCCCTTCGTTTGGGTTCGCAATCAGAAGTGTGGATTATCGACATCAAGTCAAAGCATTGAAATAGAAATATAAACTTCAGGCCGTCTGAATTTCAGACGGCCTTTTTTATGAAAATTGGGAAAAATATTGAAATTGGATTATAATCAATGTAAAAAATCAGCCACCGATATGAGTGGCATCATAACTAGGGAACTTACTATGGGTATTATTAGTCTTGCACTTATCTTCGTATCAATCACCGCCGTCTTATTGTATTTCAAACAACAGTTGAAAGACCGCAAAAAAGACTGTCGCGAATCTTTTGTCTCTTTGCGCATTGCGCTCGACTGCCGCCATCAGGCTGTCCGTCATGTATTGGATGCATACAGCAAACACCTGCAAGAGCAGGGCATTGCATCGGATCAAAACGTTCAGCAGATGTGTGCCGAAGTCGAAACCGCATTGGCGCAAACTGTCAAAACATTTTCCGAATCCAAAATCAAACATCTGTGTGAAGCCGAAACAGCATTGAATTATGCCCTGAAAAAATTGCAAACTGCCGTCAACGGTCTTTTGAAACAGTATCCTGATAAGAAATTGGCCGGTTTGATGGAAATGCTGAATGCAGCAGAAGCGGAAGTCGCATCGGCACGCCGCACTTACAACCGCAGAGCCGGAAGTTACAACCATCATTTAAACAAGCTGCCCAACCGTCTTGTCGCCAAGCCATTAGGCTTTGACAAGCAGGCAGGATTGGTTCGTTTTACGGAAAATCAAACGCAACGCATGAGCAGCAATATGTTGGCTTAAAAATTAAGCAGTTTGCTGAATAAGCGATAAATAAAAGGCCGTCTGAAATATTAATTTCAGACGGCCTTTTGTGTACTGTTAATGAAAAGTACTTAGGCTTTGGCTAATTTATTGAGCAAAGCGGATCAGGCTGTCGGCAAGCTTATCGGCTGCAGTTTCGTAACCTTGTGCAGAGAAGTGAACGCCGTCTTTGGTTGCCAAGCCTTGAGCCATCCAGCTTTTCATGCTGCATGCGCCCCCCATTGCATCTTGCCAAGACCAGAACATGATTTTTTCGTCACGGGCAACGCGTTGCTGCATTTGTTGTACTTCGCTGAGCAAGACCGGACGGTTGCCGCAGCTGCCGTAGGCGGTTTTCAAAGATTCCGGAGCGCCGAGGATCAGGATACCTGCGTTGGGCAGGGTATTTTTGATTTGGCGGATGTAATTGCGCCATGTCCGTTCGGTAGAGGAAATATCGAGATTGCCGGAAAAGGCTTCATTGGTACCGTAGGCAAGGATGATTAAATCGGCTTTGGTTTGTGCCAAATCTTCCCACATGCCCGGCCGCCATTTTGACCATTGGGATAACTGCGCGCCGTTGATGCCCATGGCGGAAACAGTTACGCCGCGTCCGGGGCGTTCGATATTAATGAAACCGATTTGCCAAGGCATGCTGCTGCTGAGGGTCATCGGTAGGGAGGCATTGGTATGCATCAGTTGCCAACCGTTTTGTGTGGCAGGGATTTCGTGGCCGTTGACGGTCAGGGTTTGCTCGGACCAAACCGGTTTGCCGAAAATGGAGATTTGTTGCATATCCATGTTGCCGTCGGCTGCGCTTAAGGTAACGCTGCCGCCATCGGCGCGTGCTTCAATACCGCCGAAAGAAAAATCGCTGTGTGATTTGCGGCTGCTGATGGTGTTCCAACCGCTGCCGTTGTAGCGGACGGTTGCCATACGTTGGCCCTTGACGGTGTTGGGATAAACCCAACCGATGCCGCCGTTGCCCCATTGTTGTTGCAAACGGCGACGAAGGCGGTCGGTGAAATAGTCGCCGGCGGTGTGGGAGTCGCCGACTTGGATAATACGAAACTTGCCGTCTGAAGCATTGTTGAGCTGTTGGAGTTTGTTCAGCCAGGCAGGGCGGTTGGAGTCGTAGTTGCTTAACAGGCCGTCATTGGAGGCGCAGGCGGTAATAGGGAGTGCGAGAAGCGTGAGGAGTAAGGTTTTATTAAATTTCATGGTTGTGTATCGTGTGTAAAATTAATTTTTTCCATAATTTTTCCGGCCAATAGCTTTTGGCCTTCTGCGGAAAAGTGAATGCCGTCCTTACTGCGGTAACGGATGATTTTTCCATCTACTTTGACAGAGTCGGCATATTCTTCTGCGCCATTGCTCAACAGTTTGTCGGTCGGCAGCCAAATGGCTTGAGGCGACACCGTACCTGACAGGATTTTGTCGAGGTAGCGCATCTGTTCGTTGAGCTTGGCTTTTTTCATGTAAGGAATGCCCAGCCAAATGACTTGGACATCATGTGTAGAGGCTGCATCAAGAATACGGCGGACGCGGTTGAGGTATTCTGCCTCCCATTCGGGGGAGGCGAACTTCAGGTATTTTTTACCCATCGGGAAATCCCAAGGGTCGTTAGGGCCTAAGAATACAACCAAAACGCGGATGTCGGGTTCTTTTTGCAAAGTTTGTTCGATGGTTTTCGGCCAGTCGAAGAAATTGGGGTAGGATAAACCGGTGCTTTGTTTGCTGAGGTTGACCGATTGTACGCCATATTCTTGCTTGAGGTGCTTTTGTACGAAAGGTGCAACGCCCTGCATCAGCGAGTCGCCGGCAAAGAAAACTTTGTTGCCTTTTTTCAATACAACCTGCGTTGCCGACTGATCAGCCTGATTGCTTGGCTCGCTGGCTGCGGTATCTGTATTGTTAGCCGCATCGGAAGCAGCAGGGTCTTTTTGATTGTCCGATACTTCAATGTTTTCCGTATTTTCAGACGGCCTTGCTGTTTCAATGCCAGAGTCTTCCGAAGCCAAAGCGTCTTCTGTTTCCAGTGAAGCTTTCAGGCCGTCTGAAAATTCGTAGGCTTTTTGTTGCCAATCCGCACCGATACGCCACCAAGCATATTCGGATAAAGGCTCAAGCGGACTGTTTTCATGATAGGTCTGCTGCCAATAGGCATTGATGGAGTTTTGGGCAAACCACGTCAGCGCAACCGCACTGAGCAGAATAGAAACAAACAGGGAGATAAAGCGTTTCATGTTCTGCTCCTTAGAAGTTGGCATAAATAAAGCCGGGAATGCCGGATGGGGCGAAGACGATAATCAGGGCGAGGATAAGCGTGATGGGGATAAACCACAGCCATGCAGGCAGTTTGTCCAAGCCTTTTACCGATGCTTCAAATAAGCGAAGCAAATACGGGTACAGCAAAAGCATCATCGCAAATGCACCCAGCAACATAAGGTCGGTCGGCAGAGGTGCGTTCCAACCTTTATCATTGGCAAATAAGGCGCTGAACAGCATTTCCGTATCGGCAAGCGTTGCGCTGTTGAATACGACAAAAGCGAAACAAACGAAATGGAAGGTAAACAGCCAGGCGAGCGGTTTGCCGATTTTCAGACGGCCTAAGGCATTGCGGCCAACGATTTTATCGCCACAATTAAGAAATACTAAAGCCGCACCGTGCAACGCGCCCCAAATCAAAAAGCTCCAGCCGTAGCCATGCCAAATGCCAGAAAGCAACATGGCAATCATTAGGTTGAGCTGGGTGCGGCCGAAGCCTTTTTTGCTGCCGCCCAAAGGGATATAGATATAGTCGCGAATCCAAGTGGACAGGCTGATGTGCCATCTGTCCCAGAAGTCACGGATGTTGATGGCGCGAAGCGGCGCGGCAAAGTTTTTCGGCAGCTGGAAGCCGAGCAGCATGGCCAAGCCGATGACCAAATCTGAGTAGCCGGAAAAGTCGAAAAAGAGTTGGAAGGTGTAGCCATAAATCGCAGACAACACGCCCCAGCCGTCGAACTGGGCCGGATTTTCAAAAACAGGCGATACCCAGCCTTCCGCCAATACGCCGGCAAGCCACCACTTTTTGGCAATGCCCAACATAATCAGGCCAACCGCCAAAGCCGGATAAATCAGCTGGCGTGCCTGTTTGGTGCGGATTTGCACCAATGCGCCTGCTTGTTCGCCATCTATGCTTTTAAAAGCGGCTGCACGGATAATCGGGCCGGATGTGATGGTGGGGAAGAAGCTCAGATGCAGTAGGAGCTCGTGCCATTCAAAACGCTCTCCCTTAGGCTCACGGTAGCAATACACCAAGTAAGCCAGCGATTGGAAAGTGTAATAAGACAAGCCCAGAGGCAAAAGGATGTCGATGATGGCGCTTTGTCCTGTATATTGCTGAATAATCGGGCGGAAAAAGTCGAAGTATTTGAAGAAACACAAAACAGTCAATGCCGCCAAAATACCGCAACCCAGCCAAAATTTGCGGATATGCTCGTTTTCAGAAAACATCAGCACGCTGACCAGGTAAACCACAGACGAGTAAACCAAAATCAGCGCGGCAAAGATGGGGTCGATACGGTAAAGCCAGCCCAGTCCGGCAACCAAAAGTAAAACGTTTTGAACTTTCGGCAAACGTGCAAATGCCCAGTACAGCGGCAAAAATACGATAAAGAATACCGCAAACTCAATAGACAACAACGGCATGACAATTCCTTGATGTGTTTAAACTTTCAAACTTTTCGATTGATTGTTATTTTTGGGCGTTAAGTTTGGCACGAATGACTTCAACTACTGCAGGTAAAATCGAAATTACGATGATTGCCGCCATGACTAAGCCCAGATTGTTTTTGACGATGGGGATATTGGCGAAGAAGTAGCCTGCATAGGAAAACGACAATACCCACAACACTGCGCCGATAATGTTGTAACGGATAAACGTCGCGTAGTGCATATCGCCCATACCGGCGACAAATGGCGCAAACGTCCGCACAATCGGCACAAAGCGGGCAATGATGATGGTTTTCCCGCCGTGTTTTTCATAAAACGCATGGGTTTTTTCCAAATACGAACGGCGGAAAATTTTGGAATCAGGATTGGCAAACAGTTTTTGTCCAAAATACTTGCCAATCATAAAGTTGGCCGCATCGCCTAAAATGGCGGCCGCTAAGAGCAGCAATACCATGACATGGATGTTCATGCCGCCGATGGCCGCAATACCGCCGGCAGCAAACAGCAGCGAGTCGCCGGGTAAAAATGGAGTCACGACCAAACCGGTTTCGCAGAAAATCACAACAAACAAAATCGCGTAAATCCACGGGCCGTATTGGGCGGAGAGGTGGACAAGGTGTTGGTCGATATGGAGGATGAAATCAATAAGGGTAGAAATCACTAGGGTTCCCAAATAAAAAGGTCGTCTGAAAAAGAACAGACAAATGTTTCGGCCAGAAGTTCGACATTGTAAAACCAAAGCGGAATAAAACCAATGCCGTAAGCGCGTCAAGATATGTTTAGAAGTGCAGATATGTTGCAGGTATAGGCTTCAGACGGCCTTTATCCTTGATGGTGAACCGCAAAACAACGTAAAATAAAACCGATTTCAACCTAACCGGTGCGCCTTTGTGAACCAGCTCATCTTCGATTTTGCCAGCCATGATTATCCCGGCTTCGACAAATTTCTGGGAACAGAAAATGCCGAGCTGGTGTATGTGTTGCAGCACAAACATGGGCAATTTATCTATGTTTGGGGCGAAGAGGGTGCAGGCAAAAGCCATCTTTTGCAGGCATGGGTCGCACAGGCGCTCGATGCCGGACGAAATGCCCTCTATATTGATGCCGCCGCCACGCCGCTGACAGAAGCCGCGCTGGATGCGGAATATCTTGCCATTGACCAAATCGAAAAGCTTAATAATGAAGAACAGGCTTTACTGTTTGCCATCTTCAACCGCTTCCGCAACAGCGGCAAAGGCTTTTTGCTTTTGAGTTCCGAATATACGCCGCAGCAGCTCGTTATCCGTGAAGACCTGCGTACACGCATGGCGTATTGCTTGGTTTACGAAGTCAAACCGCTGACCGACCGGGAAAAAATCGATGCGCTCGTCAGCATGGCGGCCGCCCGTCAGGTAACCATCGATCCGGAAATCTTTGAATACCTGATGAACCATTGGCGGCGCGATATGGACAGCCTGATGCAAATGCTCGATACCCTCGACAACTACGCCGTTATGATGGGCAAGCGCATTACTTTGCCGCTTTTGCGTCAGCTTTTAAAACAACAGGAAACCCAATGAAAAACCTTGCCATTTTCGACCTCGACAATACCTTGATCAATACCGATTCGGATCACTCCTGGCCGCAATACCTGATTAAAAAAGGCATAGTCGATGCGGCTGAAACCGAGGCGCAAAATGAAAAGTTCTACCAAGACTATCAAAACGGTTGTCTTGATATTGATGCTTTCCTCAAATTTCATCTCGCGCCTTTAGCCCGTTTCAGCAAGAAGGAATTGGCTGAGTTTCATCGCGAGTTTATGGCCGAATATATTGTTCCGCACATTTCTCCGATGCAGCGTATGTTGGTGCAAAGCCATCAAATGGCGGGCGACGAAATGTTGGTTATTTCTTCGACCAACGAATTTATCATTACCCCTATCTGCCAGCTTTTCGGTATTCACAATGTTATCGGCACACAGCTTGAAACCGGCGAAGACGGCCGATATACCGGCAACTATATCGGTACGCCCAGCCTGAAAGAAGGCAAAATTACCCGATTGAACCAATGGCTTGCCGAGCGTGGCGAGACATTTGAAAGCTACGGTAAAGTTTATTTTTACAGCGACTCCAAAAACGATTTGCCTTTGTTGCGTATTGTGGACGAACCTGTTGCCGTCAATCCGGATGCCGAGCTGGAAAAAGAAGCCAAAGCAAAAGGTTGGCCGATTTTGAATTTCAAATAACGATCAATCAGGCCGTCTGAAATATTTAACCTAACCACAACCCTAATAAGGATAAAACATGAAAACGACTAAACTCCTCGCCTCAGCCCTGTTGTTTGCCGCTGTATTCGGTACTGCACAAGCAGCCGATACCGAAACTCTGGAAGCCATGAAAGCGCAAAACGGCAGCGTTAAAACCGTTTTGATGGATGTCTTCACAACTCCTGCCGGCAACGTTGACCGCGTGAATATCATTCAATCCAGCGGCAATCCTGAAATGGACGAACGTGCAGTGAAAAGCGTTTCCAAATATCCTTATCCAAAACGCAAAACCGCATCTAAATATCAGCACACTGTTACTTTTGAAACCAATGTTGAAGTAATCAATAACTGATTCGGACGCAAGGCCGTCTGAAAAACAGAAGGCGTTTTGATTGGGAAATTCCCTGTCAAAACGCTGTTTTATTCTTTAAACAAGTATAACCAAAATTGCCGTAAAACCACACGCTCCGGTGCTATACTGAAACAAATAAACCGCTTAATCATACATCATGTCTCCCCGTCCAGTTACCATTACTTCCTACAATATGCACAAAGGCATGTCCGCACTCAACCGCAAAGTGCAAGTCAACCGCATGGCTGACGCGCTGGGTGCATTGGGTTCGGATGTTTTGTTTTTACAAGAAGTCCAAGGACAACATCTCAACAGAAGCCGCCGTACCGACTTTCCCGATGCACCGCATTACGACATCATCGGCGACAGCCTCGATTATCATCGCAGCTACGGCAAAAATGCCGTCTATCCCAAACGACACCACGGCAACGCCATTCTCAGCCGCCTGCCGCTGAAAACGGAAAACAACCTCAACATCAGCGTCAATAAACTCGAACAACGCGGCCTGTTGCATTGTGAGGTCGTACCCGAAGGTTGGGAAGATCCGCTGGTGTGTTTGTGCGTCCACCTCAACTTGCGCGAGCCGGACCGCCTCAAACAATACCGAGCCATCAGCGACTACGTTGGCCGGTACATTCGTCCGGAAAGCCCTTTGATTATCGCCGGCGATTTCAATGACTGGCGGCAGAAATCAGCGCGTGAGCTGGGCAGTGCATTAGATTTGAACGAAGTATTTGTCGATAATACAGGCAAACGCCCCAAAACCTTCCCTTCGCGCCTGCCAATCCTCAGCCTTGACCGCATTTACACGCGTAATCTTGATGTCATCGATTCTGAAATCCACAACAGTAAAGACTGGCAGCATTTGTCAGATCATCTGCCCTTGAGTGTAACGGTTAGACCTCATCGTAAAATGAATATGAAATCAGATAGAAAAATGTAAGGCTGCAATCTTTTTTAAAGCACTATTGGCAATAGATTGAAAGAAAAAGTTTTTTCACTCAGATATTTGAGACAAAAACAGGCCGTCTGAAAAGTTTCAGACGGCCTGTTTAAGTTTATAAAAAAGCGCAAACCTTTTTATATCAAAAGTTTGTGCTTCAAATCTGGTGGAGGCGGGGGGAATCGAACCCCCGTCCGAAAGTCCTCTACAGAGCGTTCTACATACTTAGTTGTGTCTATTTAGAATCTCGTCCCCATCATGCCGACCAACAGGCCTTCAGAGAACCAGTTACCTTAAATCTCGTTTCCTGCCAAGTAACCCGACAGAAAACCAGTCAATGTAGAATGACGTTGCGGTAGCTTGCGCTACACAGCCCATTGACCAACTGCTGCAACGGCAGGCCTTAAGCGGCCAGTGCGTAAGTTTCGTCGTTTGCGACTATTTTGATTCAGTGTTTAACGGGAAATCTGAGACCCCGGTATGCCCGCATCTGCTTTGCAACCCCCGTCGAAACCAAGATCGCCCCCAGATAGGAAGGGTTGATTATACGCATGTCGGCGGGCTTTGCCAAGTTGCTGTTTGATTAAAAAGGCCGTCTGAACAGCGGTTTGCTTTTTCAGATGGCCTCTTTGTTTAGGTTTATTGACGGTAGTTTTGCAAGAAGCGTTCGAGTTTGCCCATGGCCTCTTCAATTTGATGAACGGGCGGCAGGGTAACGATACGGAAGTGGTCGGGGCGTATCCAGTTGAAGCCTGTGCCTTGGACGAACAGGACTTTTTCACGTACGAGCAAATCGTAGATGAATTTCATGTCGTCGTGGATGCTGTACATTTCGGTATCGATTTTGGGGAACATATACAATGCGCCCATGGGTTTGACGCAGGATACGCCGGGAATCTGGTTGACCAGTTCCCATGCTTTGTTGCGTTGCTCGAGCAGGCGGCCGCCGGGGAGGAGGAATTCGTTGATGCTTTGGTATCCGCCCAAGGCCGTCTGAATGGCATGTTGCATGGGCGTGGTGGCACAAAGGCGCATAGACGAGAGCATGTCCAAGCCTTCGATATAGCCTTTTGCATGATGTTTCGGGCCGTTGAGTATCATCCAGCCTTGACGGAACCCGGCAACGCGGTAGGCTTTTGAGAGGCCGTTAAATGTCACGGTCAGGAGGTCGGGGGCGAGCGCGGCGATATGGTAGTGTACTGCGTCGTCGTAGAGGATTTTGTCGTAAATTTCGTCGGCAAAAATAATCAGGCCGTGTTTGCGTGCCAATTCGGCGATTTCGAGCAGGATTTCTTTGCTGTACACCGCGCCTGTCGGGTTGTTGGGGTTGATGACGACGATGGCTTTGGTTTTAGGCGTAATTTTGGCTTCCATGTCGGCCAGGTTGGGAAACCAGTTGTTTTCTTCGTCGCATAGATAATGGCGGACGGTGCCGCCTGCCAGTGTTGCGGCGGCGGTCCACAAAGGATAGTCCGGTGCGGGAATCAGGATTTCGTCGCCGTCGTTGAGCAGCGCCTGCATGGACATGGTAATCAATTCGGAGACGCCGTTGCCAATGTAAACGTCGTTGACGGTAACATCGAGCAGCCCTTTGGTTTGGTAGTAGTGGACGATGGCTTTGCGTGCGGAGTAAAGGCCTTTGGAGTCGCAATAGCCTTGAGAAGTGGGCAGGTTACGGATGACGTCAACCAAGATTTCGTCAGGCGCTTCAAAGCCGAACGGAGCCGGATTGCCGATATTGAGCTTGAGAATTTTGTTGCCTTCTTCTTCCAGTTGCAGGGCTTTTTTGTGAACCGGGCCGCGGATGTCGTAGCAAACGTGATCCAGTTTGGATGATTTGGGGAATTTCTCCATGATGTGTGTTCCGTAAAATTGTTAACAATGGGATAAATGTACTCTTTTTGCGGGTAAATTAAAAGGGCTTCAGACGGCCAAGGCTTACTTATTGCGCGCTTCGGCACGGCGAACCGTCACGCTTTTACCGCCTATGCCCCAGTTGTCCATATCGATTTCGTCGATGACGACAACGGTCGTCTCAGGGTTTTTATTGAGAACGCGTGAGAGTAATTCGGTAACGCCGCGGATCAATTCGGCTTTTTGCTCCGCGCTCGGGGCTTCGCTGCCGCCGGTTACTTTAATGTTGACGTAGGGCATGGTTTCCTCCTTTGAAAATAATGTTTATATGTTATCTTATTTTTATCAGGCCGTCTGAAATTTAATTGCAGGATTTTTCATTGCCCATGCCTGCTTTTACAAAGAATTAAGTTTTTTGGAATGGATTGTTTTTACAATGCGGTTTTATTTTGGATGGATATCATCATGAACCGTTTTCTCCAAACTTTGATTGTGGCCGCTCCGATGGTGATTGCCGCACCTTATGTGGCGGCGGAAACGCATCCGGCGCAAAAGCAGATGCAGCAGAACATTGATTCTGTGTTGAAAATCGCACGCAATACGTCTTTGACAGAGGCGCAACGCGTGAAACAGGTTGAGCAGTATGCCAACCGTTATCTGGATTATGAGCGTATTTCGGCTTTAGCGGTCGGCGCGCCATGGCGTGAATTTTCTGCCAAACAGAAAACCGATTTTATCCGTGCATTCAAAGACATGGTCATTGCGATGTACTCGCATTCCGCGTTAATTGGCGCGGCGGATGCAAATGTGCGCCTGTTGCCGAAGATGACGGCAAACGGCAATAAGTTTGACGTTTTCTCAGAAATTCAAACCAAAAAAGGCACGAAGTATGAGGTGGCTTACCAACTTTACCAAAGCGGCGGTGTGTATAAGATTTACAACATCCGCGTGGACGGTACCAGCTTGGTAACGGTATACCGCAACCAATTTGGCGAGCTGATTAAGAGCAAAGGCATTGACGGTACGATTGCCACTGTCGAAGCCAAGGGCTTGAAGAAACAATAAGGCAGATTGATAAAAGGCCGTCTGAAACTTGTTTCAGACGGCCTTTTTGTATTACGGGCTGATTAGGCGCGTTTGCGGAATTCGCCGGTACGGGTATCGATTTCGATTTTGTCGCCGTTTTCGATGTAAGACATCACTTGGATTTCAGTGCCGCCGACCAGACGTGCGGTTTTCATCACTTTGCCGGAAGTATCGCCTTTAACGGCAGGCTCGGTGTATTCAACTTCGCGAACGATGATGGTAGGCAATTCTACGGAGATTGGGTTGCCTTCGTAGAAAGTGACTTCGCATTGGTCTTCCATGCCGTCAACGATGAATTTCAACGCGTCGCCGATGTTGTCGGCTTCGATTTCGTATTGGTTGAACTCTTCGTCCATGAAGACGTACATTGGGTCGGCAAAGTAGCTGTAAGTACAGTTTTTGCGGGACAGGATTACGACGTCGAATTTGTCGTCGGCTTTGTAAATGGTTTCAGTAGCGGCACCGGTCAGCAGGTTTTTCAGTTTCATGCTGACTTTGGCGGAAGAGCGGCCGCCTTTGATGTATTCGGTTTTTTGAACGACCATAGGATCGTTGCCGACCATGAATACGTTGCCGGCGCGCAGTTCTTGTGCTGTTTTCATTGTGGTTTTCCAATCAAATCGGTTGTAATAAAACGCGCTATTTTAGCGTATTTTTTTGTGCTTTGAAATAAAGGCGGCAAGTTTTTCGACGGCACTTTTTTGGGCAAAAAGTCCGTCCCGCCATTTTGCCGCGCTTTGGCGCCATTCGTTTTGATGTGCCGTCAGGGTTTGCCATGCCTGCAGGCGTTGGTTGTCGCTGAGTGCTTTACCGTTGTTGAGTTCGTCGGAAAGGAGGCGGTGTGCCGTGGCGACAACATCCGGATAAACTTGATGCGCTTTGTCCCAAAAAGCGTGCAGCTTGTCGAGATGGATATT
This sequence comes from Neisseria sp. HMSC070H10, assembly GCF_001837635.1. Lineage (NCBI taxonomy): Bacteria > Pseudomonadati > Pseudomonadota > Betaproteobacteria > Neisseriales > Neisseriaceae > Neisseria > Neisseria sp. HMSC070H10. The sequence goes on along the minus strand of NZ_KV833376.1, from coordinate 236,570 downwards.
TTCTTCTTGCAGATAGATGTGCCAAAAGAAAGGTTTTCCGGCGAGCTGGGCGCGAACAAAGCTGTCTTCGCCGCGTATGACGGCGCCGTCGGCAAGGTTGAGCAGTTTGTCAAAATCCTGTTGGGCAACGAAAGGGATTTTGATCAGGGTAATGTGTTCGCTCTGATACACATCGCCGTCTTCAAGCAGGGCGTTTTGCGGTACTAGGCCGCTGTTTTTCAGGCTGGCGATGATTTGTGTACCTGCAAGCAGCAAGGTAATGGGTTGGCCGGCCTGTTGCCACATGGTCAGCCATTTTGCCCAAATATCGCTTTGATAGCCGAAAAGCAGCCATTCGGGCGCGTTTTTTGCGGGAAGTTTGAGTTGTCGGCGTAAGGTTTCCGTATCAAAGCGGGCAAATTCGGCGTAATCACGTTCGCGCAGCAGGCCGCCGCTTTTTTCGCTGAAACCCATAAACCAAAAGTATTTCTGTATGCCGCCGGCTTGGAGCGAGGGCATTAAGTGCAGCCTCTCGTTGCTGTCTTCTGCGCTGAGGTATTCCCAGTTGAGCCAAAGCGGTTGATGTTGGCGAATGATGGTTTGAACGTTGTCGGGCAGTTCGCAGGCGAAGGTTTCGATGACGATGTCTGGGGTAGGGGCTGTATCGGTATCTTCGGCATGGTCGGCTTGCCAGGCGTGAATGCCGATGCCTTGATGGATATTGGGAATCGAGGCCAAATCAGGGCAGATTGCCTGAAGGGACGGGAAATCGTCTGTCCATAAATGCACTTGCCAGCCGAGTTCCCGTTGCAAAACACGCGCTAGCCGCCATGAAACGCCGATGTCGCCGAAGTTGTCGATGACATTGCAGAAAATCCAGCAGGTATAAGGTGAGGTGGTGTTCATGGAAAAATATGCCCAAGGCCGTCTGAAAACATCAGAATGCGCCGAAATAGTGGAATAAATAAACAATCAGCAAAACAATCGGGATAAACATCCAAATGCTTTGCCGTTTCAATTCGGGCTCTTGTTTGAGGTGGTGTTTGATGACGTCAAAGAGGACGAATTTAAATAGGAACGTGGCTTCGCAGGCAAGGATGATGCCGTTGATGAGGTGTTGCGTTTTGTCTTCGGGCGGGTTGAGGGCAAACCACAAAAGGGTGGCGAGCGGAATCAGGCAGACGACGAGCCAGCGCAGAAGGATGGGTTTGGACATGGTGTGCGTGCAAGAAATAAAAAGGGCATTATACCCTGTCGTCTTTCAGACAAGTGCAAATCAGGCTATCATTCGTTTTATTTGAAGCGAACATTTATCCCTATGCAAACCCAAGCCATCATCCGCCATATCGTTCAATGGCTCAAAGATTACGCCGAGCAGGCGCGTGCTAAAGGTTTTGTCGTCGGCGTATCCGGCGGCATCGATTCTGCCGTGGTTTCCACACTTGCCGCGCAAACCGGTTTGTCGGTTTTGTTGTTGGAAATGCCGATTCGTCAGAAATCCGACCAAGTAAACCGCGCGCAAGAACACATGGGCCGTCTGAAACAGCGTTATCCGAATGTAAAAGCGCAAAGCGTTGATTTGACTCCGGCGTTCGATACGTTTGCCGATACCGTTGACGTCAGCGAAACCGAATTTTCCAATAAACAGCTGGCACTGGCCAATGCACGCAGCCGCCTTCGCATGACGACGCTGTATTATTACGGCCAGTTGCATGGTTTGTTGGTGGCGGGGACGGGCAACAAAATTGAAGATTTCGGCGTCGGTTTCTTCACCAAATACGGCGACGGCGGCGTGGACATCAGCCCGATTGCCGATTTGACCAAAACTCAGGTGTACGCGTTGGCAGCCGAGTTGGATGTATCGGAGGATATTCAAAAAGCCGTACCGACGGACGGACTTTGGGATACCGAGCGTACCGATGAAGAACAAATGGGCGCATCTTATCCCGAACTCGAATGGGCGATGAGTGTGTACGACAGCCACAAGCCTGAAGATTTTGAAGGCAGACAGCGCGAAGTTTTGGCAATCTATACCCGATTGCACAAAGCCATGCAGCACAAAGTCAATCCGATTCCGGTTTGCAAGATTCCGGAAGAGCTGTTTTAAATTTGAACATCAAAAGGCCGTCTGAAAACGCTGGATTAAGGTTTTCAGACGGCCTTTTATATTTTATTTCAATAAGAATTAGGAATATGCTTGAAAAACAGCATCATCAGATACCAAAACAGCGTAGCGGCCGCCGCGCCCAGCAATACCCACGCGCTGATTTTGGCGATTTCCCGAATGGTGCGCTTTTGTTTGCGGCTGAACAAACGGTTCACAATCAATGCCGCTATGGCGCAAAAGAAAAAAAATCGTAAAAGCCTGCCTATCATTCCACATTCTCCTAAAAATATTGCCTTTAATCAGGGCAGGCCGTCTGAAGCCTCATGCACAAAACAAAAACGAAACGTTATAATACCCCTTTTGCCGCTTCACTTGGAAATTACAAATGACAACAAATGCCTCAGTGGGCATTGTAACGCCCCAGAAAATCCCGTTTGACACACCGCTTGCTCTGGAAAACGGCAAAACCTTACCCCGTTTCGACCTAATGATTGAAACCTATGGCACACTCAATGCCGACAAAAGCAACGCCGTTCTTATCTGCCACGCCCTGTCAGGCAATCATCACGTTGCCGGCAAGCACAGTGCGGAGGATAAATACGCCGGTTGGTGGGACAATATGGTCGGCCCCGGCAAACCTATTGATACCGACCGCTTTTTCGTTATCGGTTTGAACAACTTGGGCGGCTGCGACGGCAGTACCGGCCCTTTATCCGAAAATCCTGAAACCGGCCGCGAATATGGCGCGGATTTTCCGGTTGTAACCGTCAAAGACTGGGTGAAGTCGCAATCCATGCTTGCCGATTATCTCGGCATTCAAAAATGGGCGGCCATTGTTGGCGGCAGCTTGGGCGGTATGCAGGCATTGCAATGGACGATTTCTTTGCCTGAACGCGTTGCTCATGCGCTCGTTATCGCTTCTGCACCTAAACTTTCCACTCAAAACATCGCGTTTAACGATGTTGCCCGTCAGGCCATTTTGACCGATCCCGATTTCCATGAAGGCAATTACCGCAGCCATCATACCGTTCCTTCACGCGGTTTGCGTATTGCGCGCATGATGGGGCACATCACCTATCTTGCCGAAGACGGCTTGGGTCAAAAATTTGGCCGCGATTTAAAATCAGACGGCTATCAGTATGGTTACGGCGTTGAATTTGAAGTGGAATCTTATCTGCGCTATCAAGGCGACAAGTTTGTCGGCCGTTTTGATGCCAATACTTATCTGCTGATGACCAAGGCACTCGACTACTTCGACCCGGCCGCCGATTACGGCCACAACCTCACGCGCGCCGTGGAGAATGTGCAGGCCAAATTTTTTGTTGCCAGCTTTAGCACTGACTGGCGCTTCTCGCCGCAACGTTCGCATGAATTGGTCAAGGCATTAATCGCCGCACAAAAATCTGTGCAGTACATTGAAGTCAAATCCAATCATGGACACGATGCCTTCTTGATGGAGGACGAAGCCTATATCCGCGCTGTTGCCGCTTATATGAACAACGTTTACAAGGACTGCCAAAAATGAATCTGCGCGACGATTTGCAACTCATTTACGATTGGATACCCGAAGGCAGCCGCGTACTCGATTTAGGCTGCGGCGACGGCGAACTGTTGGCCGCGTTGGTGGAACATAAAAATTGCACCGGCTACGGCGTTGAAATCGATACCGACAGCGTGATTGCTGCTATATCCCGCGGTGTGAACGTCATTCAAGCCGATTTAGAAGAAGGTTTGGTGGCTTTTGGTGATCAAAGTTTTGATGTGATTGTCTTGAGCCAAACCATTCAGGCGATGCAGAACACGGAAAAAATCCTGCGCTGCCTAATGCGCGTGGCCAAGCAGGCTATTGTCAGCTTCCCTAATTTCGGCTACTGGCGCAACCGTTTTCAAATCGCCGTTGGCGGCCATATGCCGGTTTCCGAGCGGATGCCGTATCATTGGTACGATACGCCCAATATCCATTGGTGTACCCTCAAAGACTTCGATTTATTGTGCGCAAAAAACAAAATCCGCGTGCTTGAGCGTGCGGTCATGACGGGCAACCGACAGGTCAAACATCTGCCGAATTTATTGGGCAGCCTGGCGTTTTATCGCGTAGGTTGATTGCGGTTATCAATAAAGGCCGTCTGAACAGGTAATCACGAAAGCATGGCTTTTGCGGATAGCTGTTCAGACGGCCTTTTATTGTTAAAGTCGGTTTAAGCCTGTTTCAATTTTTCCAACAAGGCCAAACTGCCGGCATCGACCAGACGGTAGGTTTCGTCAAAGTCGCCCGTGTACCACGGATCGGGAACGTGGTTGTACCCTGAATCGGGGATAAGGTCGGTCAGTTTGAAGATTTTGCCAGGGTGGAAACCGAGCTGCTTTTCAGTTTCTCTGAGGTTGTTGTCGTCCATCACGATGATGTAGTCGAAATGCTCGGCATCGCTGGGTTTGATTTTGCTGCTGGTAAAGCCTGACGGGTCGATGCCGTGTTGCTTGAGTGCGCGGCGCGTGCCTTCGTGCATGTCTTCTCCGTCGTGCCAACCTGATGTGCCTACGCTGGCAGTAATGACAGCATTGCCCATGCCTGCTTCGCGGGCGCGATGGCGCAGGACGTATTCGGCCATGGGGGAGCGGCAGATGTTGCCGAGGCAGACGAAAAGGATTTTGTGGGTTTTCATATGCGTGAAAATGAGCGGTAAGGTTTGAAAATCAATGCAACACGTTAAACCGTTTTCAGACGGCCTTGGCGTGTTGCATTTTCAATTTAGTTTACATTGCTGAAGAAAGGATTATGGCCTTCCAGTTTCAACGCTTGGGCATAAGTCGGGATGTTCTCGTTTTCGCCCAATGGGTTGTGCAGCAGGTAGAGGTGCTCGATTCGGCATTCGGCCATCAGGTCGAGGAAGTTTTGCTGAACGATGGCGATATTGTCGGTTGAAGCCAGCTCCCAAGTGAAGGTCTGTGGAACGATTTCAAACGCGCTGTCTGTCGCGTTGAAGCTGAACTGGAGCTTGCCGTCCGCCTTGGCTGCGGCAACAACGCCGACACGCGGGCTTTGCATACGGATGGCGCGGATGGCGTTGGTGGCAAAAACGTCCATGGCCATGCGTTGGCGGGTGTGGTTGCCATCGGTCAGCGCGTCAAGCGGCGTATTGGGCGAGAGCGGGTTAGTAAAGAGGGTAACGCCGTCGAGGGCGAGATGCTCTTGCCAAACCTGCATCAATGGCAGGCCTGCCTGTTGCAGGTTTAGACCCAAGGCCGTCTGAATGTCTTTATTGCCGTAGCCCAGCGCGTAAACAACATGGACGGATTGACCTTCGGGCAGCGTCAATGGTTTGTATTCGAATTTTTGCAGGAATGCGCCTGCCACTTCATCGTTTTGCTTGGCTTGGAACCATTCGCCCGGGGTAACGCTGCTCAAATCGGTCGATTGGACGAGGTAAGGCAGCCATTGCGTGTTTTGCGTGAGGGCACGCAGGTTGGGGTAGTTTTGCAGGCAGGCGAAGAGGGCTTCGGTAGGCAGCGTAAGCGGCAGGGTTTGTTCTTTTTTGCAACCGGCGACCAAAACGACAGGCAGGGCAAACCATTGGGCTTCGTTATCGTTTTCTGCCTTCAGGACTTCGCCCACGCTTTGAATCAGGCTGGTGTAAGTGCCGACATCGGGCGCCATGGTCATCGCCAATGAAAGGTTGATGTAATGGTTTTGGCTGAGCATGGTGCGGATTTCGGTTTGAAGTTGGCCGGCCGAAAGCTTGCGTGATGCGGAGGAGGAGTTGTGCGCCAGCTGATAGGCATTGAGCAGAAGGTAGTTTTTGATAGGGCTCTGCGGATAAGGGCGGGTATCTGGAAGAACAAAGGTTTTCATGACGGTTTGAAGTGTTGTGTTGTAAGTGTGGCGATTATAGCAATTTAGTCAGTCGGTGTGCTTGTTAATACATGAAATTCAAATGACGGCAGGGTGTGTGCTTCATTTTTATGCAGTTTCAGTGTCGGTATTTTGAGGCTGAAGAGGATGGTGCCCGATGTGTTATAATCCATGACCAAACATAATTCAGAAAGGAACAAAATCATGCGCTTGCTTCATACTATGCTGCGTGTCGGCAATCTCGAACGCTCTTTGGATTTCTATCAAAACGTATTGAATATGCAACTGCTGCGCCGCCGCGATTATCCTGAAGGCCGTTTTACTTTGGCTTTTGTCGGTTATGGCGATGAAGCGGATCATACTGTTTTGGAACTGACCCACAACTGGGATACCGAGTCTTACAACTTGGGCGATGCTTACGGCCACATCGCGATTGAAGTCGATGATGCTTACGCCGCGTGCGAACGTGTCAAAGAAATGGGTGGCAAAGTGGTACGCGAAGCCGGTCCGATGAAACACGGCACGACTGTGATTGCGTTTGTCGAAGATCCGGACGGCTACAAAATTGAATTTATTCAAAAGAAAAGTGGTAGCGATTCGGTACAATATTCATCTTAAGACATAAGATAATGGAAAAGGCCGTCTGAACATTCAGACGGCCTTTTTTTGATCAGCCCAACTGTTTTTGCTTTTCGCTCAACAGGGCGTGTACGTGAAGCGCGGTAGCATAGCGGTCTTCTCCCGCTTCAATCGGATCGAGGAAATGCAGCTCGACCATGCTGGAAGGTTGGCTGATGACCATGCAGATGGATTGCCAGAGGCTGATGTCGCCGTAGTAGGCAGTGTGCGGATTGGGGCTGCTGCCGTCCGGATTCGGATAGCGGCAGAGTGCCGGAATAATCGGTACGCCTGCATCATAGGCCGTCTGAAAAAAGCTGGGTTTGAACGGCAGGATTTCACGGCCTTCGGTACTGGTACCTTCGGGAAAAATAGTGACGGTATCGCCGTTTTTCAGTGCTTCGGTTACGCCGGCGATTTTGGCGGAATTGCCTTTGATGCCGCGGTTGCGCGAAACGTAAACCGTTTGCGCCTGTGTGGCGAGATAACCGACCACAGGCCATTTGGCCACATCGTCTTTAGCCACAAAACGGCCGGGGAAAGCACCGTTGACCGCCATAATGTCCAACCATGAAATATGGTTGCTGATAAGCATCTGGCCGCGGCCTTCTTGCGGCGGCGTGCCGAAAGTTTGCAGTTTCATGCCGCAGGAAGCGAGCACGCGCAGCGACCATAATTGGATCGCGCGCAGTTTGCGTTTGCTGCTGTAAAAGGGAAACAGAAAAAACATTTCGGCCATGCCGTACAAAAGGCAGCCGGCAATACAGAAAAGACGGAAGATAAAACGGATTTTGGCGGTCATTGTGTGTGTTTTTATAAAGATTAGGTAGGCCGTCTGAAGTTTCAGACGGCCTTTTATTATGAATCGGTTTTAGGGGCAAAACGCTGCAAGTAGCGGTCGGAAAGGTGGTTGATGTCCATCATGATCAGCACATCCGCGCAGTTGAATGCTTCATCGACGCAAGGCTCGCCGCAGAACCACGCGCCTGCTTTGAGATAGCCTTTGATCAGGGCGGGTACAGGCGGATTTTCAGACGGCGTGATGCTGTCCCATTTGAGCGGGTTGAGCGGTTTGACACACCATTGTGCCGGGGCAAGGTATTTGTCTTTCAAAGCATGATACAGGCCGGCCGCATCGTTGCCGCCGTCACGCATTTCGATACTGCCGCAACCAATCATAAAGCGCAGGTTTTCGTCTTTCATGAATTTGACCAAACCGGTCCACAACAGCATGACCAAGCCGCCGTTGCGGTAGTCCGGGTGGGTACAGGCGCGGCCGAGTTCTACGGTTTGCGGCAGAATGTGTTTCAAAGGCTCAAGGTCGAATTCATGCTCGCTGTACCAGCCGCCGACTTTTTTTGCGGTTTCTTCGGTAATCAGGCGGTAGCAACCGATAACTTCGCCGGTTGCATCGTCAAACGCGAGCAGATGGTGGCAATGTTCATCATAAGGATCGACATCGCGGCCGTCATCGCTTTCGATTTCCGCCCCCAGTTCTTGGGCAAAAACCTGATAGCGCAATCTTTGGGCGGCTTCGATTTCAGCTTGGGTTTCTGCAAGGCGTACGCTCAGGCCGATTTTGGGGCCCGTTTGATTGAAACGGCTGGGGGACATGATGTTTCCTGTTTGAAGAAAATGGCTGATTATAGCGGATATACGGACAGATTTATATTGATTTGCTTTGCGGTAGGGCAAATTATGTCGGGTTGTTGGAAAAAGGCTTCAGGCCGTCTGAAACTGATGGTTGTTTAGAAAGATGGCCAGGAACATTTGCCAGGATGTTTGAAATTTATGACACAAATCAAAATATCTATCCAAACTATTTAATATGAGAATAAAAATATATACAATATAACTAGTTCAAAAGTATTAATACGATTGAACGAGATATTTTTAATATTCAAAAATGGAGAATATAAAGATGAAACTGAATGTATCGCTCAGTCCTTTGTGTTTGGCTTTAGCGCTTTTTTCCGGTACTGCGTATGCGGATGGAGTTATTGTTGCCGGAACCATGCACAAGACGGGTTCTTTGGCTGTCGGTAAAGAATCCGTATCGGGCGAAAATGCCGCTGCAGTTGGCGACAAGGCTAAAGCAGGTGGCTATAAGGCGGCTGCTTTGGGTTATGATTCTGCCGCTTCCGGTTTGAGCGCAACTGCTTTGGGTGGCGAATCCAAAGCTGAGGCATTGCGGTCGGTGGCGGTTGGCTTTCGGGCCCATGCCAAGGGAACAAATGATGTAGCAGTCGGTGGCGCAGCGGCTGCTTCTGGCGGTCAATCCGTTGCAGTCGGTCTGCTGTCCAAGGCTTCGGCTTTGCGTGCCGTTGCAGTAGGTAATGGCGCTCAGGCAAGTAATATTGATGCAGTAGCTATCGGCAGAGATAGTGAGGCGGATGCGCTCAGCGCGACGGCCTTAGGTGATCGAGCTAAAGCACGTGGAACTCAATCACTTGCGCTGGCATCGGCTGCTGAAGCAGAAGGTTATCAAGCAGTGGCGGTCGGTACGCGTGCGGTATCGAATGCCGTAAACAGTGTAGCTTTGGGTGTCGAGTCTTCCGCTACAGCCTTGAACGGTCTGGCTGTCGGCACCAGCTCCAGCGTGCGTAAAGAAGGTGGTACGGCAGTCGGCGGCGGTGCATCGGCTTTGGAAGAGAAATCTTTGGCACTCGGTTTCCAAGCCAAAGGTAAAGCCGAGAAAGCGGTGGCTCTGGGTGCGCAAAGCATCGCAGATTTGGCTGCAGGTCAGGCAGGCTATGATTTTGCGACACAGTCGGAAAGTCAATCTGAAGACAAGACATGGAAATCGACATTGGGCGCGGTTTCAGTTGGCAATGAAAAGGACAGCCGTCAAATTACCCATGTGGCTGCCGGTACTCAGGATACGGATGCAGTAAATGTGGCTCAGGTCAAAAGGCTTGCGGAAAGATGGCAGGCCGACAGTCAGCAAAAAGAGTCGGCAGTGGCCGCTCAAATCAATCAGATACGAGTTGAAACACGAGTAGAAATGAAAAAACTGGAAGACCGTGCGGATGCCGGCTCTGCCGCTGCGATTGCGGTGGGTAATCTGGGACAAGCTTATCAGCCGGGACAGGGTGCGGTATCCATTGGCAGCGGCGTTTGGCGCGGAAAGGCCGGTTTTGCTGTCGGAGTCTCGAAAGTATCCGCCAGCGGCAAATGGCTGGTGAAAGGTTCGGCTGTCGGCGCATCTAAGGGTGGTGCAGGCGGTGGAGCCAGCGTAACCTATCTGTGGTAGAAAATTTCAGATGGCCTTGAATGTTGAGGCCGTCTGAATTTGGCATGCGAAGCGGTAGAAGCGTAAAATCAACGTTTTTGCCGCTTTTTTTATTATGGAAACCTCTTTCCTGCTTGCCGGAAAAATTACCGAGCTGACGTTGATTGTTTTGATGGGCGTGGTCTTGGTGAAGGCAGGGCTGTTGAAATCGGAAAACAGCTACACGCTCTCCGTCATTGCGCTTTATTTGATTAGCCCGTCCGTCATGATTCATGCCTTTCAGATGGACAATACGCCGCAGATTATCGAAGGGTTGAAGCTTTCCGTCATGCTGGCGGTGTTTTTTCATGTGGTTTTGATTGTTTTGGGCAGGTTGTTTAAACACTTGTTCAAACTCGATGCGCTCGAACACGCGGCGACGGTGTACAGCAATTCGGGCAACTTGATTATCCCTTTGGTAATGTCGGTCTTTGGTGCGGAATGGGTGATTTACACCAGCGGTTTTATCATGGTGCAGACGTTTTTATTTTGGACGCATCTGCGCCTGTTGATTTGCGGCCGCGGCAATGTGGCTTGGAAAACCATTTTCACCAATATCAACATTTTATCCATGTTGGTCGGGCTACTGATGTTTGCCTTTCAAATCAAGCTGCCGCATATTGTCGATAATACTTTGGCGACGGTGGGCGGCATGATTGGGCCGGTTGCCATGTTGGTGGCAGGCATGCTTTTGGCTTCTTTGCCGCTGCGTTCGATTGTGTGGACGCCGAGGCTTTATCTCGTTGCTTTTTTAAGGCTGATTTTGATTCCGGTATTATTGCTTTTCGCCGTTAAAGCCTGCGGTTTTGCCCATCATGATGCGCATGCGGATACGGTTGTGTTAATCAGCTTTTTGGCAACGACTTCGCCTGCCGCTTCGACAGTTACCCAAATGGCGGTTGTTTACGGCAAAAATGCCCAAAAAGCCAGCGCGATTTATGGGCTGACGACCTTGCTTTGTGTGGTAACCATGCCGGTAATGATTGCGTTATATCGTTGGATTATTTAAGAAAAGGGCAGGCCGTCTGAAACTTTGACTTTATGTTTCAGATGGCCTGTTTGGTATTTTAATTTTGAAAATAACTTTTATTATCAATTAATTACGCAATTAAAAAACTATACAAAGCCGTTTGCAGCGTGTATCCTTATGTCTAACATTCATCCAATATCAATCTTTAAAGGAACACAGCCATGACCGACTTTACCCTTTGGGAAACCGCGCCTTTCAATTCTACGATTGACCATATCCTGCAACGGTATCACAACGTTCACCGCGCCCAGTTTGAAGAGTTGGTTCCGCTGGCGCAAAAAGTAGCGCAGGTTCATGCCGATACTTTCCCTGCCGAAGTGGCCGATTTGTTGGCCTATATGCAAAACGAGCTGTTGATGCACATGATGAAAGAGGAGCGCATGTTGTTCCCGATGATTAATCAGGGCGTGGGCCGTGGTGCGGCCATGCCCATCAGCGTGATGATGCACGAGCATGAAGAACACGACCAAGCCATCGCGCGTTTGGAAGAATTGACCAATAATTTTGAGCTTCCCGAAGGTGCTTGCGGCAGCTGGACCCGTTTGTACGCATTGGCCAAAGAGATGGTGGACGATTTGAAAGACCACATCCACTTGGAAAATGAGATTTTGTTCCCCCGCGTTTTAGCTTCTTAAGAATTGATGTTAATCAAGGCCGTCTGAATGTTCAGACGGCCTGTTCTTTAATCCCTTGCTAAGTTAGTACAATAGTTCTAAAATTTTAATAAAGAAACAAAAATAAGCAGTAAAGGCACACATCCGTTTTTTTGTTTACTTGAGAAGGAGTTTATGAATGAAACATTCTAAAGTTTTACTATCGGGTATTCTGTTTGCTGCTGTGACTGCATGCGCCCAAGCGACGGACGGTAGCTGGAGTGCCCTGCAGGATACGAAAACAGGTGTGCAGTCGCGACCTTATTATGAATTTGGCAATGTGGTTCAGAAGATTTCTTTTAAGAAAACCGGTAATCCGGAAAATGGTCTGAAAAAGCCTGTCTTGACGGTGTATCGCCAGGGCAAGCTGTTGGGCGAAGCATATAATTTGGAAGCCTCTCATGGCAGCTCCTTGTTGCCAACCCTGTTTCTGGTAAACGGCAAGTCATTAAATGTAAATGACGGCAACGATAAAAAACAATTGGCTTCTGCGAAGAGAATCGATTTTTACGATTTCGGTCACGGCCGTATCGGCCATGCAGTCTTTACCGCGCCTAACGGTATCTGTCAGGATATGAAACACGGCAAAGGCGTTTCCTACAAGCTGGTTACCAACTATGTTAATTTTCCGGATTATCCTTCGCCTGAAAATATCTTGATTATCACTGCGCAAGGCAAATATGAGCAAGACGGGTTTATATTGGATGCCACTGAGTCAAGAGTGACCAGTGCCAATAAAGAGTTTGCCAAAAAATATGGCGAAGCCCTGAAATCCAAGAATGGCCCTGAGACCAGGCATGTGAATATGGCCAATGCAGCCAGTGCGGAAAAAGGCAGACTGTTGGCTGATTATATCTGTCAGTAATCATATTAAAGGCCGTCTGAAATTCAGACGGCCTTTTTGAATCATGAATGCATCTCTTGTTCAAACGACAGCAGAATCTGTTTTACTTCATCCGCTTCTTTGACGGCACGGATACGGTCGAACAATATCTGTGCCTGTTCAAACTCTTTTTTCATCATGCCCAGCCACTGTTTCAAACGGGCAACCGGATATTTGTTGTTGGCCTCTTTGGCAAGGCATAAGTCGAAGAATTGGACTATCCATGAGGAGACTTCGGCAAAGTCGGTGTCTTTCACTGTTTCGCCGTTTTCATATTGCTTGATTTGCCGCGCCAAGTCTGGACGGATAACCGCGCCGCGCCCGAGCATCACGCTGTCGCAGCCGCTGACGGTTTTAATGTCGAGATAGTCTTGAAGGCTGAACACATCGCCGTTGGCGGTAACGGGAATACTGACTGCATCGCGGATTTTGCGCACCCATTCCCAATGTGCCGGCGGCTCGTAGCCTTCGACTTTGGTGCGCGCGTGGACGGTCAACGCGCATGCGCCGCCGTTTTCAATCGCGGAAGCGCATTCCAATGCCAGACTTTTGTCTTCATAACCGAGCCGCATCTTGGCAGTCAGCGGAATGTGTTGCGGCAGGCGTTGGCGCAGGGTGTGGACGATGTGGTAAATCAAGTCGGGCTCTTTGAGTAAGACCGCGCCGCCTTTGTGTTTGTTGACCGTCGGCGCGGGGCAGCCGAAGTTGAGGTCGATTTTGTCCGCGCCGAAACGCACGGCTTCCAAAGCATTGACGGCCATGTTTTCCGCATCGCTGCCCAAAAGTTGGACAGTACAGGGTGTGCCGGCCGGCGTGCGGTTGGCATGGGCGATTTCGGGAACATATTTAAGCCAAGTGGCGCGTGAGTGGACCGTGTGCGTAATGCGGACAAATTCGCTGACGCATTCGTCAAATCCGCCAATACGCGTCAACAGGTCACGCATCACATCGTCCACCAGCCCCTGCATGGGGGCAAGAATAAGCTGCATGAGTCAGGCCGTCTGAAAAAAGGAGGACATATTGTAGCGGTATATCGGTTAAAATACAGCTTCCTTTTTCAGACGGCCTTTTTATGATGCACACAATTCCGGCAACCGCCGCCATGTTGGTAAAAAATTCAGAACGTTATCTTTCAGAAGTTTTGAGTGCGCTGAAAGACTTTGACGAAGTCCTGCTGTTGGACAACGGCTCGACCGACCGTACTTTTGAAATTGCCAAGGGCTTTCCCAATGTCAGCTATTACAAGCATGACTTTATCGGGTTTGGCCCGATGAAAAATCTGGCGGCCAGACTGGCGCAAAACGATTGGATTTTCAGCATAGACAGCGATGAAGTGGCGGATGAGGCTTTAATCGAATCCATTCGTGCGGCCGTTTTGGAAAATGAGAAGGAACATATTTTTTCGCTTTCCCGTCTGAACCATTACCACGGCAGACTGATTAAAGGCTGCGGCTGGTATCCGGATATTATTCCACGCCTTTATCATCGCAGATTTACCCGTTTTTCCGACCGTCAGGTGCATGAGTCTTTGGTGTTGCCGCAGGAAGCTAAGGTTAAACAACTTGATGGCCGTCTGAAACATTATTCTTTTGAAAACGCCGAAGGGCTGATTCAGAAAATGCAGCAGTACAGCTCGCTGTATGCGGAAGAAAATCGTTTTAAGAAAGACAGTTCGCCGTTTAAGGCTTTGCTGCATGGCGGCGTATCGTTTGTGAAGAATTACCTGCTCAAGCGCGGTTTTGCCTATGGTGCAGACGGCCTGACGATTTCAGTTTCCAATGCACAAGGTTCGTATTACAAATATGTCAAACTCTACGAGCGCAACCGCACGATAACCGTCTCCCTCATCATCACCACTTACAATCGCCCCGATGCTTTGGAGCTGGTGTTGAAATCGGCTTTATCGCAAACCCGTCTGCCGGATGAGATTATTGTCGCGGATGACGGCTCAAGGCAGGAAACCGCCGAAGTGGTTGATTTTATCCGCTGCAGGACAAGTATTCCCGTTAAGCATTCATGGCAGCCGGATAGAGGCTTTCGTGCTGCCGAATCGCGCAACCGTGCGCTGGCGCAGGCGAAAAGCGATTATATTGTGTTGATTGACGGCGATATGGTCTTGGATCCGTCTTTTATCGCCGATCATTTGAAGATTGCCCGCAAAGGACGTCTGATACAGGGTTCCCGCGTGATTTTGACTGAGGATAAAACGCAGGATATTTTGAACGAAGGCGATTTGCCTGCCTTGTCCATGTTCAGCTCGGGGATAGAAAAACGGCTTTCCGCCCTGCGCTGCCGTTGTTTGGCCAAATTGGCAGGCCGAAAAGGCAACCGCAAACACAAAGGCATCAAAACCTGTAATATGGGATTTTTCCGCAGCGATGCGCTTGCCGTCAACGGGTTTGACAATAGCTTTGTCGGCTGGGGCAGGGAGGACAGCGAATTTGTCGCCCGTTGCTATCATAACGGAATGAAGCGCCATAATTTGAAATTTGCCGGCATTGCGTACCACCTCTGGCACAATGAGGCAGAACGCGATTCATTGCCGCAAAACGATGCCTTGTTGGAGGCGACTTTGTCAGAACGTAAAATCCGCTGTGTTCATGGCGTATCGGATTTTGTAAAAGATGAAGAAGTAGCCGGAAAATAGCCTTATCATCTTTTTAAATCATAGAGGCCGTCTGAAAATCTTCAGACGGCCTTTTTTGTGTTTTTAAAAACCTAGCGGTTAAATGAGAATATTATTTATTTAATATAGATCAGTATGTATAATTAGGTAAAGTATGGTTATGGAAGAGGGTTTACTCTATAATCCAACCGTTTGTAATTTTATTTCGGTCAAAGCCGGATTTTGGGAGTTGTTATGTCAACTATGTTTTTTATCCAGTTTGCCGTTGTGCTGCTGTGTATCCTGATTGGTGCGCAGGTTGGTGGTATTGGTTTGGGCGTGCTTGGCGGTATCGGCTTGGCCGTATTGTCTTTTGGTTTCCATCTTCAACCGACCAGCCCGCCGATTGATGTGATGCTGATGATTATGGCAGTAGTTTCTGCCGCGGCGGCCATGCAGGCCAGTGGCGGTTTGGACTATATGATTAAGATTGCCACGCGCGTGTTGCACCGCAATCCGAAATACATCACCTTTATCGCGCCGGCGGTGACTTATACCTTTACCGTGTTGGCAGGTACGGGCCATGTGGCTTACTCGGTTTTACCCGTGATTGCCGAAGTCAGCCGTCGCAATGGCATCCGTCCTTCCCGTCCGCTGACGATGGCTGTTATCGCTTCCCAATTTGCGATTGTCGCCAGCCCGATTGCCGCCGCGGTTGTTGCCTGCGTTACTATGCTTGAGCCGCAACACATTACAATGGCGGATGTGTTGAAAGTGACCGTTCCGTCCACAATTTTGGGTATCGGTTTGGCTTGCGTGCTCGTAAACAAACTGGGCAAAGAGTTGAAAGACGATCCGCATTATCAGGCTTTGCTGAAAGACCCGAACTATGTGAAAGAATACATCGATGTGGAAGAGCAAAAAACCGATGTTGCCATTTCGCCGAAAGCCAAATTGTCGGTCGGTATTTTCTTGACTGCGGCATTGCTGGTGGTGGTAATGGGTGCGCTGCCTGAGCTGCGTCCGGCTTTTGAACACGATGGCGCGATCAAGCCTATGGGCATGGCGCATACGATTGAAATCGTGATGTTGTCTGCTTCTGCGCTGATTATTTTGACGTGTAAACCCAATGGCGATGCGATTACCCGAGGTTCGGTATTCCATGCCGGTATGCGTGCCGTGATTGCGGTATTTGGCGTGGCTTGGTTGGGCGATACCTTGATGAACGGCCACTTAACAGAAGTAGAATCGACCGTCAGTCATTTGGTTGAGTCTGCACCATGGACCTTTGCCTTTGCCCTGTTTGTCTTGTCGGTATTGGTCAACAGCCAAGGCGCGACAGTGGCAACGCTATTTCCAATCGCCATCAAACTGGGTATTCCTGCGCCCATCATTATCGGCACATTCGTTGCGGTAAACGGCTATTTCTTCATTCCGAACTACGGCCCGATTATTGCCGCTATCGACTTCGATACAACCGGCTCGACCAAAATCGGCAAATTTATCTTCAACCACAGCTTCATGATTCCGGGCCTGTTGAGCATGGCATTCAGTTTAGCCATCGGTTTGTTGTTGGTTCAGGTGTATTATTGATAGGCTAAAAAAATAAGGCCGTCTGAAATTAAATTTCAGACGGCCTTTTTGATATTGTTATTCGTGAGCTTAATTGCAGTATTTATTGACGTCGTTTTGGTATTGCTTAATCAGGCTGTCGCGATTGGCCAAGCGTGCGCTTTCGGCGACTTGGCGGTTGATTTTGGCGATTTTGCAGTTTTCCAGCTTGTTTTGGCGGTTTTGCTCTTCGATTTTTTTATTGCGTTCTTCGATTTGTTTGTTTTGTTCCGCAACCTGTTCGTTGGGCTGCTCGGCAACCGGCTCAGATGCCGCAACAGCAGGCGCAACGGCAGGTTTGACGTTGTGCGTGCGGATGTTGACCACGCCGGAACGCTTCGGTTGCAGACGGTTTGGCGTATCGGAGTAGCTGTTGCCCGATGCGCCTTTCCAAGTGTAAACCTCGGCCGCGCCGGTCAGGGCGGCGGAAGAGAGAAGGGCTGCTGTCAGACAGGTTTTGAGTACGGAAGATTTCATGGGTTTCCCTTATGTAAATGATGTTCTCATCCAACCTATTTTACTTGAAACTGCAATGCGTTGGCATATTTTTGTACTGCAGATCAAATCATGTAAAAAAATAACGTTAAAACGTGTATTGCCAATGTTAGCATCAAGCCGGTGTGATATAATGCCGTGCATCTTGCACAAACTGAAAGACCGAGCATCATGCGTATTGTAGAAAAAGCCTATACTTTCGACGACGTTTTGTTGGTTCCAGCGCACTCAAACGTGCTGCCTCGAGATGTCAAACTTCAAACCAAACTCACCCGCGATATCACGCTCAACCTCCCTCTACTTTCTGCTGCAATGGATACCGTTACTGAAGCGCGTCTAGCCATCTCTATGGCTCAAGAAGGCGGCATCGGCATTATCCATAAAAACATGACGCCGGAGTTGCAAGCGCGTGCCGTTTCCAAAGTGAAGCGCCATGAGAGCGGCGTGGTGAAAGATCCCGTTACCGTTGCACCGACCGCATTGATCCGCGAAGTTTTGGAAATGCGCGCACAACGCAAACGCAAAATGTCCGGTCTGCCTGTTGTTGAAAACGGCAAAGTGGTCGGTATCGTGACCAACCGCGACCTGCGTTTTGAAAACCGTGTCGATCTGCCGGTTTCTGCCATCATGACTCCCCGCGACCGTTTGGTTACCGTACCTGAAGGTACCAGCATTGATGAAGCCCGCGAAATCATGCATGCGCACAAAGTTGAGCGCGTTTTGGTGTTGAACGACCAAGACGAACTCAAAGGTCTGATTACAGTTAAAGATATTCTGAAAACAACCGAATTCCCTAATGCCAACAAAGATGCCGAAGGCCGTCTGCGCGTCGGTGCCGCGGTGGGTACCGGCGGAGATACCGAGGAGCGCGTTAAAGCATTGGTGGAAGCAGGCGTGGACGTAATTGTGGTCGATACTGCCCACGGTCATAGTCAAGGCGTTATCGATCGCGTGCGCTGGGTAAAAGAAACCTATCCGCACATCCAAGTCATCGGCGGTAACATTGCTACTGCTAAAGCCGCTTTGGATTTGGTGGCTGCCGGTGCGGATGCTGTTAAAGTCGGTATCGGCCCGGGTTCGATTTGTACGACCCGTATCGTGGCAGGCGTGGGCGTGCCTCAACTGACTGCGATTCACAATGTTTCCGAAGCCCTGAAAGGTACAGGCGTTCCCCTGATTGCCGACGGCGGTATCCGCTTCTCCGGCGATATTGCCAAAGCTCTGGCAGCAGGTGCATATAGCGTCATGCTCGGCGGTATGTTTGCCGGTACGGAAGAAGCACCGGGCGAAATCGAACTCTACCAAGGCCGCTCTTACAAGTCTTACCGCGGCATGGGTTCGTTGGGTGCGATGAGCCAAGGTTCTGCCGACCGCTACTTCCAAGACAAAACCGACAGCACAGACAAATATGTTCCTGAAGGCATCGAAGGCCGCGTTCCTTATAAAGGCCCGATTGTGAACATCATCCACCAGCTGACCGGCGGCCTGCGCTCCAGCATGGGTTATTTGGGTTGCGCCAATATTGCTGAAATGCACGAGAAAGCAGAATTTGTGGAAATCACTTCTGCCGGTATGAGCGAATCCCACGTTCACGACGTACAAATCACTAAAGAAGCGCCTAACTACCATCGTTAAACGAGTATAAAAAGGTCGTCTGAAAATATTTCAGACGGCCTTTCTGTTTTTATAAGGTTTTAAAAATGAAGCAAATATTGCTTGCCGCCGTTATGCTTAGTATTTGGGGCGTGGTATTTGCAGAATAATTGGGGAGACAAACGTTTCACGCGCTCAAACCAGAGTGCATCTGTTGAAATGACATGTATCAACTAGTACGTTTTGAACTGAGCGATTAAACCGAGTTTCAGATGGCCTTTTAAAAATCGTATTACAATAAGCTAAAATTAAAAACACATTCCATTATGTCCAAAAAAATCCTGATTATTACCCCAAGCTGGATTGGCGACTGTGTCATGACCCAACCGCTTTATCGTCGTTTGCATGAGCTGCATCCCGGCTGCACCATTGATGCTTTTGCACCCAAATGGTCGATGGCCGTATTTGAGCGTATGCCTGAAATCAACCGTGTGATGGAAAATCCGTTTGGACATGGTGCGTTGGAATTGAAAAAACGCTGGCGTATCGGGCGTGAATTGGGAAAAGAAGGCTATGATCAAGTAATTGTTTTGCCCGGTTCGCTCAAATCCGCCATCATTGCCTTGGCTACGGGCATTAAGCAGCGTACGGGCTACGTCGGTGAGTCGCGCTATTTTTTGTTGAACGATATCCGCAAGTTGGATAAGGCTGCGTTGCCTCTGATGGTCGACCGCTATACTGCGCTGGCGCATCCGACCCAAGCGGATTTTAACGGGCATTCCGATAATCCGTGTTTTAAGATTGATTCCGAAAACCGTCAAGCCGCTTTGGCAAAACATGGTTTAGCGACGGATAAACCGATTTTGGCATTTTGTCCCGGTGCGGAATATGGCCCGGCCAAGCGTTGGCCTGCGCGTCATTTTGCCGAACTCGGCCACCGATATTTGGCTGAAGGTTGGCAGGTTTGGCTGTTTGGTTCGCAAAAAGATTTTGATATTGCAGATGAAATCAACCGGCTTTCAGACGGCCTGTGTACCAATCTTTGCGGCAAAACCAATCTTTCGGAGGCGATTGATTTGTTGTCTTGCGCCGATACGGTTGTGTGCAACGACAGCGGTCTGATGCACCTTGCGGCCGCGCTTGATCGAAAATTGGTTGCGGTTTACGGCTCATCCAGCCCTGACCATACGCCGCCTCTAAGCCAAAAGGCAAAAATCGTCAGTTTGAATTTGGATTGCTCGCCTTGTTTCAAACGCGAATGTCCATTAGGGCATACGGATTGTTTGAACAAGCTGACACCGGATAGGGTGCAACAAGCGGCGGAAGAGCTGGCTCGTTCGGCGTAATCCAATAAAAATTAGATGGAAAACAACAAAGGGCGGATTTGAATCTGCCCTTTTGATTTTTCGTTTCTTTTATTTTTTAACAAAAGGCCGTCTGAAAATCATATTACAGACGGCCTTTTTTAGTTTGAAATCAATACATCTGATTATTTTTGATGCAGATTATAAACGTATTCTACTTCTTCTCGGCTGCCCATGAATACGGCAACACGTTGGTGCAGGCCGGTAGGTTGGATGTCGAGCATGGCTTCGATGGCGTCGTTTGATGCGCCGCCGGCTTGTTCCATAAGCAGGCTCATCGGGTTGGCTTCGTACATCAGGCGCAGTTTGCCCGGTTTGGATGGGTCGCGTTTGTCTTGCGGATACATAAATACGCCGCCGCGCATCAGGATGCGGTGAATTTCGGCAACCATGCTGGCAACCCAGCGCATATTGTAGTTTTTGCCGCGTACGCCGGTTTCGCCTGCCAGCAATTCGTCAATGTATTGTTGAACAGGGGTGAACCAATGTCTTTGGTTAGACATATTGATGGCGAATTCTTTAGTGGATTCTGGAACACGCGGATTTTCTTTGGTCAGCAGGAATTGGTTGGCATCGTCCAGAGTGAAGACGAATACGCCGTGACCGACAGTCAGTACCAGTTGGGTTTGCGGACCGTATAAAACATAACCAGCGGCTACTTGGTCGCGGCCTTTTTGTAGGAAGGATTCGGTAGTCAATGCGCCTTCAGGTTTCGCCAAAATGGAGAAGATGGTGCCGACGGAGATGTTGACGTCGATATTGGAAGAGCCGTCTAACGGGTCAAACAATACCAAATAGCCGCCGTTTTCTTGTGTGGCGACGTAGGTGTCTTCTTCTTCGCTGGCAAGGCCTGCGATGTTGGCATTGGCTTTTAAAACATCAATCATGATGTTGTTGGCGATAACGTCAAGTTTCTTTTGGTCTTCGCCTTGGATGTTGCCAGTACCTGCCATACCCAAAACGCCGGAAAGCGCGCCGAGGCGGACTTTGGCGTTGATGTCCAAACAGGCGGCGGCTACGGATTCCAGTATGCTGGCCAGCTCTTGCGGCAGTTTGTGTTCGGGCAGGTGTTGGGCTAAGAATTGGTTCAGTGTCTTCATGGTTTCACTCTTTTCCTAAGTTTGAATCGGGTATTTTTCAATTTCAGACCGTCTGAAAACGGCGTGTTCATTTGGTTTTGCTGTCGGCCATGCCTAAAACTTCTTTAGTGCAGGCGATGCTGGTGTCTTTGATGCGTTTTTTTAGCTCGTCGCTCATGGTGTTGCTGCCGCCCAAAAGTGAGGTTGCTTCTTCGGGGCTGATTTTATCAACTGTTTTTTCACCGATACAGCGGCAGATTTTTTCAGTGGTCGCGGAATCAAACGGGCTTTTTCCGGAAGCTTTTTCTACGCAGGCTTCGGTTGCCGAGCGGACAAATTCGGTGCGGAAACTTTGGGTAAATTCTTCTTTAAATTCGTTTTTTGCGGATTCGCTGCACGCGCAAAGCAGGAGCGTGCAGGCTAGGGGTGTGCGTATATTCATGAGTGGACGGCCGTTAATTGTTATGTTGTGAATTGTAGTGGAAAAAGGCTTAAGTATAAAGGGTTAAGGCCGTCTGAACAGGTATGGTGGCAAAATCGAAGCGCTTGGGTATGCGTTCAGACGACGGCGTTTATTTCGTTTTACTTTCCAATACATAATGCGCGCCTGCATCTTGCGCCAAAATTTTGGAAAGTTCGGGCAGATTGTTTTGCAACTGTTCGGCAAGCATGTAGGGCGGATTGATGACGAACATGCCGCTGCCGTGCATACCGAAGCCGTCGCTGCGCGGCGTATGGACATGAAGCTCGGCGTGCAGATAATTGTCGGGAGCGATTTTTTTGAGTTCGTCCGGCAGTTTGCGGCTTTCTTCGCGGCTCAAGCAAGGATACCAAACCATGTAGCAGCCGGTTTCAAAGCGTTTCAAGGCATCTTTCAAGACTTGGACGACACGGCGGTAGTCTTGTTTTTCTTCGTAGGGCGGATCAATCAAGACGGCGGCACGGCGGGGCGGAGGAGGCAAGAGTGAAATCAGGCCTTGATAACCGTCCGCTTGGCTGACCTGCACTTTACGCGCAGGACGGACTTCGCGCATATTGTTTTGCAAATGGACAAAATCGGCAGGATGCAGCTCAAAGAGGCGCATTTTGTCGCTGTCGCGCGTGAGCGCCTGTGCCAGCCAAGGCGAGCCGCAGTAAAGGTTGTCTTGCGGCAGTATTTGTTTCAGACGGCCTACAAATTCAGCCAATTCGGAAGGCAGCTTGTCAGCTTGTTCCAAGAGCGCAATGCCTTGTTTGTATTCACCGACTTTTTGCGCTTCATCGCCGCTCAAATCATACAAACCGGCACCGCTGTGCGTATCGATATACCAATAAGGCTTGTCTTTGCGGTTGAAATATTCGAGGATGAGGAAGAGGGTAAAGTGCTTGAGCATATCGGCATGGTTGCCGGCATGGAAGGCGTGGCGGTAGCTGAGCATGATCGGGCTGCGGAAATAAAAATCCGATTATACCCCAAACCATCGCCATCACCGCTTTCAGACGGCCTTTGTGCCTGGAAAATGCTACAATATCCGCCTTATCGTACCATCGGAAAGAAGACATCATGTTTACAGGCATCGTACAAGGCATGGGCAAAATTACAGACATCGCCCAACCTTCTCCCGACTTTCGTACCCACACAGTCGAGCTGCCCCCCGAAATCGCCGACAATCTGCAAACCGGCGCCTCTGTCGCCAACAATGGCTGCTGCCTGACCATTACCCGAATCGACGGCAACAAAGTCAGCTTTGATTTGATGGACGAAACCTTACGCAAAACCAATCTCGGCAGCTTGAAAGTCGGCGACAGTGTCAATTTGGAACGCGCGGCACGATTTGGCGATGAAATCGGCGGTCATGTGATGAGCGGCCATGTGATGGCGGTTACCCGAATTTCCCGAATTGAATCAAGCGAGTTCAACCGCACAGTTTGGTTTGAGCTGCCGGAAAACCTCAAGCCCTACATCCTGACCAAAGGCTTTGTCGGTTTGGACGGTTGCAGCCTGACCATAGGCGAAGTCAGCGACAGCGAATTTTGCGTACACCTGATTCCGGAGACTTTGGAGCGTACCCTGTTTGGCAGCCGCAAAGAAGGCGATCTCATCAATATTGAAATCGATCCGCAAACCCAAGCCGTTGTCGATACCGTGATGCGTGTATTGGCACAAAAGGCCGTCTGAAAAAAAGAAAGCCGAAATGAAATTATCCAATTTTTTGAAAAAAGCGAATTCCGTTTTAAACCGTCTGGATTTAATCCTGCCTGACGAAGCCGGTAAAACCGACTGGCGCGCTTTGGCCTACCGTTGGCACAGCGTGGGCAAAAAAGGCATTTTGGAAAGCCTGCCGCGTCCGCATACGTTTCCTTTGAGCAGATTGGCGGCAGTCGGTTCGCAAACCGACAGGCTGAAACGCAATACCGATCAATTTTTGGCAGGCCGTCCGGCAAATAATGTCTTGATGACCGGCGCACGCGGTACAGGCAAATCCTCCTTAGTTAAAGCGTTGTTGCACGAATACGCCGAGCGCGGTTTGCGTTTGATTGAAGTGGATAAGAGCGATTTGATTAGCTTGCCGGCTTTATTGACGCTGTTGTCCGATCGTCCTGAGAAATTTATCGTTTTCTGCGATGATTTGTCGTTTGAAACCGGCGATGAAACCTATAAAGCCTTGAAAACTGCTTTAGACGGCGGACTGTCGCAACGTTGCACCAATGTTTTGGTTTATGCCACTTCCAACCGTCGTCATTTAATTCCTGAATACATGGATGAAAACGGCGGTACTACGGGCACTCGCGGTGAAATCCATCAGAAAGAGGCCGTCGAGGAGAAAATCTCTCTTTCCGACCGCTTTGGCTTATGGCTGAGTTTTTATCCTTTCGACCAAAACGATTATTTGACCGCCGTAGCCAACTGGTTGGAAGATTTCAATGTGCCTTTTGACGATACGGCGCGCCAAGCCGCGTTGCAATGGGCGCAAATGCGCGGCAGCCGTTCGGGCCGCTCGGCATGGCAGTTTGCCTGCGACTGGGCAGGACGCTTGCCGGAAGAAAGAGTGCTGGATTAAGGCTGAAAAAGTAAAGGCCGTCTGAATATGGTTTCAGACGGCCTTTTTGTATTTTTATTTATCCATCAGCGTAAACATGAAGACAACCACTGCTGGCGTTGGCGCGGATTGAGCAGATGATAGAGGCGGTATTGGATTTCCATTTCATCCACTGCATAGTCCATGCTGGAGAGGTAGCGGCTTTCAACATAGTCGCGGGCGGCGTTTGAGTCGAATGAGTCGCCGGAGAGGATTTTGATAATGGTTTGACGGCGGTTGCGGTCGGAGCGTACGGTTTTGCGGTAGGCTTTATCGTTGATTTGTTTGAAGTCGGTACGCAGGCGGCGCAGGGCGGCGTGTTGATCGGCGGATAAATTAAGCTGTCGGATGTCGCAATTCGGGTGGAAGTCGTCCAAAGTGGCCAGAAACGGACTGGCGTGTGCAGGCAGACTGGAACAGAGTAGGGCAAGTGCTAAGAAAATAAAAGTCGGATAGCGGGAAAGTGCAACAGACACGGTGTTTTCCTAATGTTTCATCAGGTTTGGAAATATAACCGATAAGCGTGTGAAAGGCAGTATCAATGCAGTTAACTTTTGTTAATGATGTTAGATTTTTTTGCACATGTATGTAATCTAATAATTTATTTTCAAAGCCTTACTATGTGATTATAAGTTTCATTAATGTATATGAAATGTAAATTCATAAAAATGACGGCAGAGATGTTGTCGGCAGCATACAACATAGGGTTAAAAATGCGATAATGACAAAGGAACACACTTTAGGAGAATAAACATGACCGACTACCGTATTGCCCCCAGTATTTTGTCTGCCGATTTTGCCCGCTTGGGCGAAGAGGTTGGCGAAGTTATCCGCGCCGGTGCGGATTTGATTCATTTTGACGTGATGGACAACCATTATGTACCGAATCTGACTTTCGGCCCTATGGTTTGCGCGGCTTTGAAACCGTATGCAACCATGCCGGTCGATGTGCATTTGATGGTTGAGCCGGTGGACGATTTGATTCATGCGTTTGCCAAAGCCGGTGCCAATATCATTACTTTCCATCCCGAAGCCAGCCGCCATGTCGACCGCAGCTTGGGTTTGATTAAAGAATACGGCTGTCAGGCTGGTTTGGTATTGAATCCTGCTACGCCGGTCAATATTCTGGAAAACGTTTTGGATAAACTGGATATGGTGTTGCTGATGTCGGTCAACCCGGGCTTTGGCGGACAAAGTTTTATTCCGAATACGCTGGGGAAAATCCGCAAAGTGCGCGAGATGTTGGATGAGTATGAACGGCAAAGCGGCCGCCATATCGCATTGGAAGTCGATGGCGGCGTGAAGACAGACAATATTGCTGAAATTGCGGCGGCAGGTGCGGATACGTTTGTTGCCGGCTCGGCGATTTTTGGCAAACCGGATTACAAAGCCGTTATTGATGAAATGCGTCAACAGTTGGCGCAAGTCGGATAACTAAGCCGGGATATTCTTGGTTTCCAAACTTTAAATAATCAATGTTTAATATTAAAGGCCGTCTGAAATGATTTTCAGACGGCCTTTTGTTTTAGCCTAAACCCTTATAGCGGCCATTTCAATGCAGGATTGCTTTCAATGACTGCTTTGAATTGGTTTTGAATACGCTCAATCGCTTCTTGCGTATCCGCTTCAAAACGCAATACCAAAATCGGCGTGGTATTGGAAGCACGCATCAGGCCGAAGCCGTCAGGGAATTCAACGCGCAAGCCGTCGATGGTGATGATTTCGGTCACACCTTCAAACTTGGCATTGGCAGCCAGCTCTTCAATCACTTTGTGGCCGTTGCTGCCTTCGGGCAGGTCGATGTTGAGTTCCGGAGTGGAAATGCTTTGCGGCAGCTTGTTCAACACTTCGGACGGATTGTCGAAGGCAGACAGGATTTCCAAGAGGCGTGCGCCGGCATACATACCGTCGTCGAAGCCGTACCAGCGTTCTTTAAAGAAAACGTGGCCGCTCATTTCTCCGGCAACCAGTGCACCGGTTTTTTTCATGGTGGATTTGATGAAGCTGTGGCCGGTTTTCTCCATGACAGGATCACCGCCGTGTTCTTTAATCCAAGGCGCAAGCAGACGGGTGGATTTGACGTCGAAAATCACTTTGGCTTTAGGATTGCGGCTCAACACGTCTTGAGCGAAAAGCATCAGTTGGCGGTCTGGATAGATGATGTTGCCGTCTTTGGTGACTACGCCCAAGCGGTCGGCATCGCCGTCAAATGCCAAGCCGATTTCGGCATCGCTGTTTTTAAGCTCGACGGTGAGGTCTTGCAGGTTTTTCGGTTTGGAAGGATCAGGGTGGTGATTAGGGAAATTGCCATCCACTTCGCAGAAAAGTTCGGTCACTTCGTTGCCCAAGCCTTTGTAGAGCTTGCCTGCAAATGCGCCACCGACACCGTTGCCCGCGTCAATCACGATTTTCATCGGGCGTTTGAGCTTGATGTGGCCGACGATGTTGTTGTGGTATTCGCCGGAGATGTCTTTTTCGGTTACGCTGCCTTGTTTATCGGCGGCAACAAAACCGTCTTTCTCAATAATGGCTAAAAGTTCTTGAATGGCTTCGCCTGCGAGCGTGTCGCCGCCGAGCATCATTTTGAAACCGTTGTAATCGGGCGGATTGTGGCTGCCGGTAATCATTACGCCGCTGCCGCCGCATTCGTTGATGGCTGCGAAGTAGAGCATAGGGGTGGCAACCATGCCGACATTGAGGACGTCGATGCCGCTGTCTGTAAAACCGCGTTGAATCTGCGCCATCAGGCCGGGACCGCTCAAACGGCCGTCGCGACCGAGTGCGATGCGGGTAATGCCTTTTTCGGAGGCTTTGGTAGCAATAGCTTTACCGATTAAGTAGGCAGCTTCGTCGGTCAGGGTTTTGCCGACGATGCCTCGGATATCGTAGGCTTTGAAAATGTCGCGGGCGATATTTGCCATGTGGATTTCCTTTAAATTTAAGTGGAAATAATGGGGTTTATTCTAACACGGCTAAAAGGCCGTCTGAAAAAATCAGACGGCCTTTTGTCGTTACATCAAAGAACAGTGTTGTTTGGACGAATCAATTGTTGAAAGTGTTGCACTGGTTGATGTCGCCGCTTTCCAAACCGCGCTTGAGCCAAGTCATGCGTTCTTCGGACGAGCCATGGGTAAAGCTGTCGGGAACGACATAGCCCTGCGCCTGTTTCTGCAAGCGGTCGTCGCCGACGGATTCGGCGGCAAGCATCGCTTTTTGAATGTCTTCTGTTTTGAAGATATTGTTGTTGATGGCGTAGTGTCCCCAAATACCGGCGAAGCAGTCGGCCTGCAATTCGAGTTTGACGGAAAGGGCATTGGCCTCTTTTTTGCCGACTTGCTGTTGCATTTTGTGGATTTTAGGCAGAATGCCGAGCAGGTTTTGAACGTGATGGCCGACTTCATGGGCAATAACGTAGGCAAACGCGGCATCGCTGGCGGATTCGAGCTTGGTGCGCATGTCTTCGTAGAAACTCAAATCCAAATAAACTCTTTGGTCGCCCGGACAGTAAAACGGGCCCATGGCAGATTGGCCCGTACCGCAGGCGGTGGACGTACTGCCTTCATACAACACCATGGTTGTCGGTGTGTAGTGTTGGCCGTGTTGCTGGAAATATTTACTCCATGTTTTTTCGGTATTAGCAAGGACGACACGGGACAGTTCTTTCAACTCGGCTTCTTGTTGGCTGTCGAGTCGGGAAGCTTGCTGGGTAGGAATGCCCATCGAAGATGAGCCGCCAACCAAACCGCTCAAATCCACGCCGTAATATGCGCCGATCAAAACCACGATAATGCCGAGTATGCCCGGCGTTTTACCGCTGCCGCCGCCACGGCTTCCGCGGCGATCTTCGACGTTTTGGCTTTGTTCACGACCTTTCCAATCCATAATGCGTATCCTGTGTAATTTTCATGCGGCGGATTATACTATGGAATGTCAAATGTGTTTGATCGAATTGTGAATATTGCTTGAGGCCGTCTGAAAATGCGGCATCGGGAAAGTGAAAACGGCAGTATCTTTCAGACGGCCTTGGTGTTTGTTAGAATGAACAAACCTACTATTGGGAGATATAAGATGAAAGTCAGCAGTAAAGCTATTGTCAACGGCGAATTTGAAGACAAATACGGCAAGCGCGGCAGCCAGTTCAGCCCGAGCGGTATGCCTTCTTATTCGATTCCTTTTGAGATTGAAGATGCGCCTGAAGGAACAAAATCGTTTGCCGTGGTGCTGGAAGACAAAGATGCCATTTCAGCATCCGGCTTCGTATGGACGCATTGGTTGATTTCGGATTTGAAACGCACTTCCGTGGCAGAAAATGAAAGTATTTCTGCAACAGATTTCACACAGGGCGCGAACACTTGGGCGAGTGCGTTGGGTAAATTTGAAATTGAAGAGGCTTCTTTTTACGGCGGTATGGCACCACCGAACAACCGCCATCGTTATGAACTGATTGTGTACGCGCTGGATACTGTTTTGGATTTACCGCGCGGTTTCCGCTTTAATGAGCTGCATTTTGCCATGCAGGGTCATGTCTTGGATTCGGCATGCGTGGTCGGTACTTATGATGTGTGACGGTATGCGTCATTATTGAAAAACAGCCTATCCGGTTTTAATTCGGACAGGCTGTTTTTATGGGAAATCAAATCAATTAAACCACTTCGGCTTTAGTGATGATGACTGGTTCGCTCGGTACGTCGTCGTGGTAGCCGTGACGTTTGGTAGAAACGCCTTCGATGGCATCGACAACGTCAAAACCGTCAACGACTTTACCGAATACGGCATAGCCCCAGTCTTGGACTACGGTTTTGCCGTACAGCTCTTTAGAACGGAAGTTCAGGAAAGCGTTGTCGGCAGTGTTGATGAAGAATTGCGCGCTGGCAGAATGAGGATCGGAAGTACGCGCCATGGCGATGGTGTATTTTTCGTTAGGCAAACCGTTGGACGCTTCGTTTTGAATCGGATCGCGGGTTTCTTTTTCGTTCATGTTTTCATCCATGCCGCCGCCTTGAATCATGAAGCCTTTGATGACGCGGTGGAAGATTACGCCGTCGTAGAAGCCGTCTTTAACGTATTGCTCGAAGTTTTTAGCTGTAACGGGGGCTTTGTCGAAATCGAGTTCGATTTTGATATCGCCTTTGTTGGTGTGCAGGATAATCATGGGTTTCCTTTCGTTAGAATCCGGTTTTGAATCATTCGTTAAATTGTGTCTGAACGACAAACTTCAAGGCCGTCTGAAAAATATTCTTTCAGACGGCCTGGGATATGGTTTTACGGGTTTACGGCATCAGGACGAAATAAGCCCACAGCGCAACCAATACGATACAGAGGACGTTCAGCAATAAGCCAACGTTCATCATTTCGCGTTGCTTAATCAAGCCTGTACCGAACACAATCGCGTTAGGCGGCGTGGCAACCGGCAGCATGAAGGCACAAGATGCGCCAATGCCGATGACGAATACCAAGACTTGTTCGGGCAGACCCATTTGTGCGGCGATGCTGGCGAAAATAGGTACAAGCAAGGCGGCGGAAGCCGTGTTACTGGTGAACTCGGTCAGGAAGATGATGAAGGCGGCAACCACGAAAATCACCAGCAATGCAGGAGAATGGGAGAACGTGGAAGCAACTTGCTGACCCAGAGCTTCAGATGCGCCGGAAGATTGCAGCAATGCGCTCAAGCTGATACCGCCACCGAAGAGCATCAATACACCCCAGTCGGTATTGCGGGCAACTTCTTTCCATTGCGCCACGCCGAATACGACGACGGCAACGGCGGCAATCAGCGCGATAACGGTATCGGGGTTGGAAATGCCGAATGCAGCTTTGATTTTGGAGCTGAATACCCAAGCGATGGCTGCGGCCAAGAAAATCAACAACGCGATAACGCGGTGCAAAGTCCAAGGGATAGATTCGGCTTTAACTTCCACGCGCTCGTTCAAATTAGGTTTGAGGATGACGTACATGGAGAACAGCATCAGCGGCAGAATCAACAGCATCATCGGCAGGCCGAGCTTCATCCAGCCGACGAAGTCCAAGTTCAGCGCTTTGGCGGCAATCATGTTCGGCGGAGAGCCAACCACGGTGCCCAAGCCGCCGATACTGGCGCAGTAGGCGATGCCAAGCAGGACGAAGACGTAGGTTTTGCGTTCTTTTTCTTGGTCGAGGTGGCTCATCATGCCCATTGCCAAAGGCAACATCATCGCGGCAGTCGCAGTGTTACTGATCCACATAGACAGGAAAGCGGTAACGGCAAACAGCATCAACACGGCAACTTTCATATTGCCGCGGGACAAGCGCAACAGGCTGACGGCGATTTTACGGTCGAGACGTTGCATGTGCAGGGCGGTTGCAAGCGCGAAGCCGCCGAAGAAGATATAAATCGTCGGGTCGGAGAAACCAGCCATCGCTTTTTTGATGTCCATATCTGGGAAGCCGAGTACAACGGCAAGGATAGGGATCATCAGCGCGGTAACGGTAATGTGTACGGCTTCGGTAAACCAAAGTGCCGCAACAAAAAGCAACAGCGCGATACCTTTATTGGCATCGGGGCTGTAGGGAAGGATGTAATAAATGCCGAAGCAGACAACAGCAGAGATAATGGTCGTCAGCAGTCCTTTAAAGTCGGTAATCGGCTTCTGCGCACTGAGAAGCTCGACGTTCTCAGGATGCTGAGTCTTATCCTTGGCGTTTAAGTCCATGATGTATTCCTCTGAAACATGATTGGTTTTTCTTTTCAGCCGTACGTTCAGACGGCCTAATAGGCGACAGTATATTTGTAATTTGATGTAGTGTAAACAAATTGTAAATTGTTTTTTAAAAATGAAATGAAAACCGGATAAGCAGCAAGAAAACTGCTTATCCGGCGAATGAAGACCCATCGTGGGTTAATAAGAATCGGGACAAACCGGTAAAACTACCAAAATTACGGCCAGGTCAGTAATACCATCCTGATTTATATGGATTTAAACGTTTTGCGTCAGATTGTCTTGTTCCTTAAACAACAAGCCGCAAACGGCCAGACCTGCCGCTGCCAGCAAGGCTCCGGCAATGCCGATATTGGAAAGGCCGAACCAGACGGTCACATAATGTCCCAAAAGCGCACCGCCGCCGATACCGACGTTGTACAAACCTGAATAAATCGAGTTGGCCACATCTGTTGCATCTGAGGCAAATGCCAAGACTTTCGACACCATGCCCAAGCTGACAATGACGATGGCCACTCCCCAAATAAACACCAGCGCGTACACCGCATAAGGGAAAGAGGCAAACGGCAGAAGAAGCAGGGCAGAGAGCAGGATGACCGCCACCGCGCCAAGCATAAACAGGCGTTGCGATTTGGCAAACCATTTGCCAAACAAATAAGAAGCGGCAAAGCCTGCCAAACCGTACAGGCTCAAAACGATGGTAACTTGTTCTGCCTTAAATCCGCCAACTTGCAACACAAAAGGCTCGATATAGCTGTATGCCGTGAAGTGTGCCGTAATAATCAACACCGTCATGGCATAAAGCAACATCAGGTTGCGGCGTTTGAACAAACTCGGCAGGCTGCTTAAAGAGCCGGTATTTTGGCTGGGTAAAGCAGGCAGGTTTTTGGCCAACACCAGCATTACGCCGGCAGCACAGCCCCCGATCAGCAGGAAGCTGAGCTGCCAGCCGAAGTATTGCCCGACCACGCGCCCCAGCGGAATGCCCAAAACCATCGCTAAAACCGTACCCGTACTGAGCAAGCCCAAAGCCTGATTGGTTTTGCCGGCGGGGGCAAGCCGTACCGCCAAAGAAGCCGTAATTGACCAAAAGACCGCGTGTGTCAGCGCAATTCCGATACGGCTGACCAAAAGGATGTTGAAGTTCCAAGAAAAGAACGACAGCGCGTGAAACAGCGCAAACAGTGCAAACAGCATCAGCAATAATTTGCGCCGTTCGATGTTTTTCGTCATCAGCATCAGCGGCAGCGATAGGAGCGCAACAATCCATGCATACACCGTAATCATCATGCCCACTTCCGTTGCCGGTTTGCCAAAGCTCTGACCGATGTCGCTCAAAAGCGCAATCGGAATGTATTCGGTGGTATTGAAAATAAATGCACCCACCGCCAGCGCGCATACGCTAACCCATTGTTTGAATGTTGAAGTCATTATTATGTCCGTTTGATGAAGCAAAGGTCGTTATTGTACGCCTATCTGCATTTTTCAGACGGCCTTAATGAAGAATTTGCAAGCTGTTTGTGTAAGGAGTAAAGTATTTGGCAACTATATTTGTTTGAATGAAAGGAAATACAAATGCAAACTGTTACCCTCAATATCGACGGCATGACCTGCGGCGGCTGCGTGAAAAGCGTAACCCATCTTTTGGAAGGCGTAGAAGGCGTGGAAAAAGCAGAAGTCAGCTTGGAAAACAAAAATGCAGTGATTACTTTTGATGAAAGCAAGACAGATACCGATGCGCTGATTGATGCCGTAGAAGACGGCGGCTACGATGTGGCTTTGTAACCGATAAGCGTATTTTGAAAAGGCCGTCTGAAACGCTTCAGACGGCCTCTGTCTCTTGATAACTTACTTTTTGCCATTATTTGGATTACACCGCCACACGGGTAAACAAAAGTTTTCGCGCATATCTGAAGCAAAGCGGCGGCAAGTGGCTGCCGTATTACGACGAGGCCTGTACCAAACCGTTAGCGGCCGACTAAGGCTACCTGAAACTTTTCAGGTAGCCTGTTTCTATTCTGCCAAAGCCGCCTAACGCTCCTCCAGCCCGGCCAAAATCGCACAATCCGGGAAGTCGTCTCCCGTGCAGGCATCGTGCCAACGTTGCAGCTCGGCCACCATGCCCTGCAAGCGTTCGATTTTGGCTTCCAGCTCGGCGATGTGCCGCGCAGTGAGCGTTTTCACTTCGCGGCTGGTACGCTGCGGGTTGTGTTGCAGGCTCAAAAGCTGCCCGATCTGCGGCAGCGAAAAGCCCACTTCCCGCGCATGGCGGATAAAGCGCAGCCGGACAAGGTCGGCCTGTCCGTAGCGGCGGTAGCCCGCTTCGCTGCGCGCGGCCGGGGCGATTAGGCCGTGCTTTTCGTAGTCGCGGATTTGTTTGGCGGAAAGGCCGCTCTCGGCCGCGGCCTGGCTGATGTTCATCATGATGCTTGACCTTTACTTCGGGTGAAGCTTTATAGTGGCGGCACTTAGCAGGAAAGCAAGAGCAGACCCATCATTTCAGGCTACCTGAAAGCTTTGGCTGCAACGGGCTTTAAAACCTCAGCCTCATTCCAACAGAAAGGAAACCCTATGCAAACCATCACATTAAACATCGAAGGCATGACCTGCGGCGGCTGCGTGAAAAGCGTTACCAGCATCCTCGAAGGCGTAAACGGCGTGGACAAGGCCGAAGTGAGCCTGGAAAACAAGAACGCCGTCGTGGAATTCGACCCCGCCCAAACCAACCCCGCCGCGCTGATAGAAGCGGTGGAAGACGGCGGCTTTGATGCGGCTTTGTAAATCGAATCGCAACAAATCGACTGCAACACCCCAAAGGCTACCTGAAAACCCTGCTCCGCTTTTTTCAGGTAGCCCAACCACATTCAGAAGGAAGAAACCATGCAACAAAAAGTCCGTTTCCAAATCGAAGGCATGACCTGTCAGGCCTGCGCTTCGCGCATTGAAAAAGTGTTGAACAAAAAAGATTTTGTCGAATCGGCAGGGGTAAACTTTGCCAGCGAGGAGGCGCAGGTTACGTTTGACGACAGCAAAACTTCCGCTGCCGACATCGCCAAAATCATTGAGAAAACCGGTTACGGCGCAAAGGAAAAAACGGAAGATACATTGCCGCAACCTGAAGCAGAACACCATATCGGCTGGAGGCTGTGGCTTTTGCTGGCCATTAATATTCCGTTTTTAATCGGCATGGCAGGCATGATGATCGGGCGGCACGATTGGATGATTCCGCCTGTATGGCAGTTTGTGCTGGCAAGCGTGGTGCAGCTTTGGCTGGCCATCCCGTTTTACAAAAGCGCGTGGGCAAGCATTAAAGGCGGACTGGCGAATATGGACGTGCTCGTTACCATCGGCACGGTGTCGATTTACCTGTATTCCGTTTATATGCTGTTTTTCAGTCCGCATGCGGCGCACGGCATGGCGCATGTGTATTTTGAAGCAGGCGTGATGGTGATCGGTTTTGTGTCGCTGGGCAAATTTTTGGAACACCGCACCAAAAAATCCAGCCTCAACAGCTTGGGCTTGCTGCTCAAACTCACGCCTACTCAAGTCAACGTGCAACGCAATGGCGAATGGAAACAGCTTCCCATCGACCAAGTGCAAATCGGCGACCTTATCCGCGCCAACCATGGCGAACGCATTGCCGCCGACGGCATCATTGAAAGCGGCAGCGGTTGGGCGGACGAGAGCCATCTTACCGGCGAATCCAACCCCGAAGAGAAAAAGGCGGGCGGCAAAGTGTTGGCGGGCGCGCTGATGACCGAAGGCAGCGTGGTGTACCGTGCCACGCAGCTCGGCAGCCAAACCCTGCTCGGCGACATGATGAACGCGCTCTCCGAAGCGCAGGGCAGCAAGGCGCCGATTGCGCGCGTAGCCGATAAGGCGGCGGCGGTGTTTGTGCCAACTGTTGTGGGCATCGCGCTTCTGACTTTTATCGCCACTTGGCTGGTAAAAGGCGATTGGACGGTTGCGCTGATGCACGCCGTTGCCGTTTTGGTAATTGCTTGTCCGTGCGCGCTCGGTCTGGCGACGCCCGCCGCGATTATGGTCGGCATGGGCAAAGCAGTGAAACACGGTATTTGGTTTAAAGATGCGGCGGCAATGGAAGAAGCCGCCCACGTCGATGCCGTCGTGTTGGACAAAACCGGCACGCTGACCGAAGGCAGACCGCAGGTTGCCGCCGTTTATTGCGTACCCGACAGCGGCTTTGACGAAGACGCTTTGTACCGCATCGCCGCCGCCGTCGAACAAAACACCGCCCACCCGCTCGCCCGCGCCATCGTCTCCGCTGCCCAAGCGCGCGGTTTGGACATTCCTGCCGCACAAAGCGCCCAAACCGTTGTCGGCGCAGGCATTACCGCCGAAGTGGAAGGCGTGGGTTTGGTGAAAGCAGGAAAAGCCGAATTTGCCGAACTGACCTTGCCGAAGTTTTCAGACGGCGTTTGGGATATTGCAAGCATTGTTGCAGTCTCAGTTGACAACAAACCTATCGGCGCATTCGCACTCGCCGACGCATTGAAAGCCGATACCGCCGAAGCCATAGGCCGTCTGAAAAAACACAATATCGATGTTTACATCATGAGCGGCGACAACCAAGGCACGGTCGAATACGTCGCCAAACAACTGGGCATCGCACACGCCTTCGGCAATATGAGTCCGCGCGACAAAGCCGCCGAAGTACAGAA
This sequence comes from Neisseria sp. HMSC070H10, assembly GCF_001837635.1. Lineage (NCBI taxonomy): Bacteria > Pseudomonadati > Pseudomonadota > Betaproteobacteria > Neisseriales > Neisseriaceae > Neisseria > Neisseria sp. HMSC070H10. The sequence continues at coordinate 200,996 of NZ_KV833376.1, read as the reverse complement.
ACTCAAAGCCGCCGGCAAAACCGTGGCGATGGTCGGCGACGGTATCAACGACGCACCCGCGCTCGCCGCCGCCAACGTCAGCTTCGCCATGAAAGGCGGAGCGGACGTTGCCGAACATACCGCATCCGCCACGCTGATGCAGCATTCGGTCAACCAACTCGCCGATGCCCTGTTGGTATCGCAGGCGACTTTGAAAAACATCAAGCAAAACCTGTTTTTCGCCTTCTTCTACAATATCTTGGGCATTCCGCTCGCTGCGCTTGGCTTTTTAAATCCCGTCATCGCAGGCGCGGCAATGGCGGCAAGCTCGGTTTCGGTATTGGGTAATGCCTTGCGCCTGAAACGGGTGAATATTGAGTGATAATATAAAGGCCGTCTGAAGACTGTTTTTTCAGGCGGCCTTTAATCCATATTTTCTGATTTCGAGACCCAAGCGGGAGTATGTTGTATGGACATGATGTTGTTTACCAATATTGTATTGATTGTTTTATGTATTTTTACCATGTTGTTGGTGTGGTCGCGCAACTGGAAACGCAAGCAGGCGTATTTTGAGAAAATCAAGAGCAATCCGGAAAACCTCAAGTGGGTTGGGCAAAATCTGACCGGTCAGGAATGGAAGGATTTGAAAGCCGTAAGCGACCATTTTGGCCTGCCCATGTTGCAGGCCAAGCAATTAATTGATTTTTATAAAAACAGTCAGCGTTAATTTATGATTTAACAATAAAACTTGACTGAAGTTAAGGCCGTCTGAAATAGCACTCTTATAATAATATAAGTGATATTTCAGACGGCCTTGCTGTTTGTTTAAATAAAGGGAGGAGAACAAAAATGACCGTTTACTTAATCGGCGATTCCGTTCGGCTTGCATCGGAGCCTTACATGCGCACCGCTTTGCCTGAGGCGGATATTGTTTCTCCATCGGAAAACTGCCGTTCGTCGCATGATGTGTTAGAGCATATCAGGCAATGGACAGAGGACGCGATTGTGGGAGACATTATTCACATCAACTGCGGTTTGCACGATATCCGCCACAATCAAGGCTGTAATGAGCCGGTGGCCGATATAGAAACCTACCGCAATAACCTGACCCAAATTTTCGATTATCTGAAACAGACAGGTGCAAAAATTATTTGGGCGAGCAGTACGCCGTTTTTGGAAAGCGTACACAATATCGTCAAACCCTCGCGCCGTTATCTGGCTGATTTGAAGGCCTATAACCGTGTGGCAGAGGATTTGGCAAGGCAATATGGCTTTGCCGTCAATGATTTATACGGTTTGATGTTTGAGCAGGATTTGACCGATGTGATGCTGTGCGACGGGCTTCATTTCAATGAGTTTGGCAGTAAGATGATAGGCAAGGCAGTAGCCGAAGCGATATTGAAACAGATGGATTGACCTAATTTAACTCGTTTTGTCATGTTTTGGCTTTCAGACGGCCTTTAAAGTTGAAACGAAGCCCCCGATATAAGGTAATGCAGCACTCATCCTATCAACATTTAATCCAGGAGTATGACCATGAGCGGCGAATTAGATAAAATCAGCGGTAAAGTAAAAGAAGTGGCTGGCGATGTATCCGGCAATGCTAAACTTGAAGCTGAGGGCTTGGTTCAACAAGGCGTTGGCAAAGTAAAAGAAGTGGTCGGCGACATTGAAGAAAAAGCAGGCGATGTTTTGCAAAAAGGCAAAGAAGAAGCTGAGCATTTGGTTGATGAAGCCAAAGAAAAAGCTGAAGGCTTGATTAATGATATTAAAAGCAAATTTTAATATTTAAAGAATAAAAGGCCGTCTGAAAGATTTTTCAGACGGCCTTTGTTTATGGTTTTACAGTTTAGGCAAACTGTTTGCCAAATTCGATAAATTCGTCTTTTTTGGCTTTGGCCTTGCCGGAGTCGATGGCTTCTTGAGCAGCTTTGACACCGTCTGCCAGCGAAGCGACCACATTTCCTGCGTAGAGCGCGGCGGCGGCATTGAGGACGACGATATCGCGTGCGGCACCGGCTTTGCCGTCCAGCACTTCGTTCATTTTTTGCAGGGATTCTTGCGCATTTTCGACTTTGATTTCGTCTAAATTGCGGCGGACTTCCATGCCGAAATCGGCCGGGCTGATGTCGTATTCGGTAATTTTTCCGTCTTTCAGTTCGGCAACGCGGGTTTTGCCGGTCAGCGTGATTTCATCCAAACCGCCTTCGCCGCACACGACCAAAACATGTTTGGAACCAAGCTGTTGCAATACGCGGGAAAGAATGCCGCACAAGTCGATGTGGAACACACCCAAGAGTTGGTTTGCTGCGCCGGCAGGATTGGTCAGCGGCCCCAAAATATTGAAGATGCTACGGAAACCGAGCGAACGGCGGACAGGGGCAACATAGCGCATGGCGCTGTGATGGTTGGGCGCGAACATAAAGCCGATGCCGGTTTGCTGGATGCTTTGGGCAACCTGTTCGGGGTTGAGGTTGAGGTTGGCGCCCATTTGTTCCATGGCATCAGCAGCGCCGCTGGATGAAGAAACAGAGCGTCCGCCGTGTTTGGCGACTTTTGCGCCTGCCGCAGCCGCGACAAACATGGAAGTCGTGGAAATATTGAAGGTTTTGGCACCATCGCCGCCCGTGCCGACAATATCGACCAAGTCATCGGCGTTTTCCAGCGGCACTTTGGTGGCAAATTCACGCATCACGCTGGCTGCGGCGGTAATCTCGGAAACGGTTTCAACTTTAATCCGCAGGCCGGTCAGGATGGCGGCGATTTGCTCGGGCGGAACTTGGCCGCTCATGATTTGGCGCATGAGGTCGGTCATTTCATCGTAGAAAAGTTCGTTGTTGCTGATGAGGCGTTCAATCGCTTGTTGAGGGGTAATCATGATTTTTCCTTTGTTCGTGTCCGATGTGATTCAGGCCGTCTGAAAATGCGGTTTGAACATTGTCAAACACCTTTCAGACGGCCTTTCATTAAGATTTTTGCGGACGATAGTCTTTGAATTCTTCCAAGAAGTTTTTCAGCATATCGTGGCCGTGTTCGGTCAGCAGGGCTTCGGGGTGGAACTGTACGCCTTCGACGGCATATTCTTTGTGGCGTACGCCCATGATTTCGCCATCTTCCGTCCAAGCGGTAATTTCGAGGCAGTCGGGCAGGGTGGCGCGGTCGATGGCCAGGCTGTGGTAGCGCGTGCAGTTGACCGGATTGGGCAGGTCTTTAAACATGCCTGTGCCGTGATGGAAAACGGGGGAGACTTTGCCGTGCATCATTGTTTGCGCGCGCACGACATTGCCGCCGAACGCTTCGCCCATGGTTTGATGGCCGAGACACACGCCCATGACGGGCAGCCTGCCGGCAAAGTGCTGCATGGCCGCAACAGAAATGCCTGCTTCTTTCGGTGAGCAAGGGCCGGGGCCGATGACCAGATATTGCGGTTTTAGGGCTTCGATTTCTTCGATGGTAATTTCATCGTTGCAGCGTACCAAAACTTCCTGCCCCAATTCGGCAAAGTATTGAACGATGTTGTAGGTGAAGCTGTCGTAATTGTCGATAAATAAAAGCATTTGCAAACCTTTAATGACATCTTGGCAGACAGGGTAAGGCCTGCCAAAAGTGTAAAAATCGTTTATGTTTGCATAATATCACAATCTTTACCTAAAGGCCGTCTGAAACGGCGGATAAGACAAAACAGCTAAAAAATGCTATGCTTTACGCTTTGAACCTAATCTGTTTGAAGTGATGAAAAAGTATCTTATCCCGACTGCCGCCGTTGTTGTCGCCGCTGCGCTCGGCACGCCTTATTATCTTGGTGTCAAAGCGGAAGAAAGCCTGACCGAGCAACAAAAGCTGTTGCAGGAATCCGGTTTCCTGACCGTTGAGTCCCACCAATACGATCGCGGCTGGTTTAGTTCAACCGAGACGACCGTCATCCGCCTCAAGCCGACCCTACTTCAAAATACGCAAAAATACCTGCCGGACAATTTGAAAACCGTCCTGCAAGAGCCGATTACGGTCATCAACCACGTAACACACGGCCCGTTTGCCGGCGGCTTCGGCACGCGCGCCCACGTGGAAACCGAGTTCCAATACCATCCGGAAACCAAAAAAGTTTTAGACCGCTTCTTCGGCCAGCAAACGCCGTTGACCATGACCAATACGGTTTACCTTTCCGGCGACGGCAAACTCAGCCTCAATATTCCCGCCTTCGATTATGAAGAGCTTTCCGGTATCAAGCTCAACTGGAAAGGCTTTAGCGGCAATACCGATTACAGCCAAGGCTTCAAAAGCTATCGTCACGATTATCTTGCGCCGTCTTTGCAAGTCAAATTGGCCGACAAAGGTGATGTGTCTTTGGAAAACCTGCGCTTCCAATCCGAAACGGAAGACGGCCTGACCAAACTTGCTTTGGGTAAGAGCAGCATTACGTTGGATAAATTCCTGCTGCAATGGAAAGAAAATATCGATTACAACGTTAAGTTGAACGAATTGGTCAACCTTGTGACCAACCTGCAAATCGGTGCGTTTATCAATCCGACCGGCACGATTGCTCCGTCTAAAATCGAAGTCAACAAACTGCGTTTCGATACCCAGACCAGCGAAGTCGATAAATTCATCAACAGTGAAGGCCGCTTCCAATTTGAAAGCCTGACCTATGGCGAAGACAAATACGGCCCTCTGGATATCAATGTCGCTGCCGAACATTTGGATGCCGCATCACTTCTAGCATTGAAAAACAAAATTGCCGAAGTGTCCGTGAAGAAAATGAGCGAAGAAGAAATTCAGGCTTCCTTGATTCAGACGGCCAAAAACGAGGCTTCGGGCCTGTTTACCAACAATCCGGTTTTAAACGTCAAAACTTTCAAATTTACCATGCCTAATGGTGATGTCGATGTCAGCGGCAAGCTTGCCTTTAAAGGTTTGACGGCCAAAGATCTCAACAGCTTGGGCGATATGCTGAAAAAAACCGAAGCTGACTTCAACATGAGCGTACCGCAAAAATTGTTGGAACAACTCGCCGTCAACCAAGCAAGCAGCCTGTTTAGCGTCAATGCCGAAGATGAAGCCACAGGCCGTGCCAGCATCGACGATATCAACGAGACCTTGCGCCTGATGGTAGACAGCACCATCAAAAGTATGGCAAGAGAAAAATATTTGACCTTAGAAGACGATAATGTCAAAACCCATCTGACTCTGCAAAACAGCGAGTTGAAATTAAACGGAAAAGTCCTTCAAAGCGACCCGGAACCCGAGTTCGACGAATCAGACTTTCCCAATAACTAATCCTCAATCACACAAACAGCGGTTTTAGCTTCACTGAAGTTAAAACCGCAGATCAACCCACAATCAAAAAGGAAACCCATGTTCCGTACCATGCTCGGCGGCAAAATCCACCGTGCCACCGTTACCGAAGCCGACCTCAACTACGTCGGTAGCATTACTGTTGACCAAGACCTGCTGGATGCGGCAGGTATTTGCGTTAACGAAAAAGTCGCCATCGTCAACAATAATAACGGCGAACGCCTTGAAACCTACACCATCCCCGGCGAACGCGGCAGCGGTGTCGTTTGTCTCAATGGCGCGGCCGCGCGTTTGGTTCAAAAAGGAGACATCGTGATTATCATGTCTTACGTCATGTTGTCCGAACCCGAAATTGCAGCGCATGAGCCGAAAGTCGTCCTCGTCGATGAGAACAATAAAATCCGCGACGTGATTTCTTATGAGCCGCCGCACACCGTGTTGTAATATTCAAACAAAGGCCGTCTGAAACGTTTCAGACGGCCTGTTTCCCAAATTCAACTTATCTGAAAGGCTTTGCCGTGAATATCCAAATCAACAACATCACCGTCAGCAACGATGCGCCCTTTACCCTTTTCGGCGGCATCAATGTCCTTGAAGACCTCGATTCTACGCTGAAAGCCTGTGAGAAATACGTTAAAGTAACCGATAAACTCGGCATCCCTTACGTGTTCAAAGCCTCTTTCGACAAGGCAAACCGCTCTTCCATCCACTCTTTCCGCGGTGTGGGTTTGGACGAAGGCATGAAGATTTTTCAAGCGGTAAAACGTGAGTTTAACGTTCCCGTGATTACCGACGTTCACGAGCCTTACCAATGCCAGCCGGTTGCAGAAGTCTGCGATGTCATCCAGCTGCCTGCCTTCTTGGCGCGCCAAACCGATTTGGTGGTGGCAATGGCGAAAACCGGCAATGTCATCAACATCAAAAAGCCGCAATTCCTCAGCCCGTCTCAAATGAAGAATATTGTTGAGAAATTCCAAGAAGCAGGCAACGAACAAATTATTTTGTGCGAACGCGGCGCAAACTTCGGCTACGACAACTTGGTGGTCGATATGCTCGGCTTTGGCGTGATGAAAAAAACGTGTAACAACCTGCCCGTTATTTTTGACGTAACCCATTCCCTGCAAACGCGCGAATCCGGTGCCGCTGCGTCAGGCGGACGTCGCGCCCAAGTATTGGACTTGGCGCTTGCCGGTATGGCAACCCGATTGGCTGGTTTGTTCCTCGAATCCCATGCCAATCCCGACCAAGCCAAATGCGATGGCCCAAGCGCATTGCCACTTGTGCAATTAGAAGACTTCCTGACCCGTGTTAAAGCAATCGATGAAACCGTGAAATCGTTTGCGCCTATGGATATTCGTTAAGGGAAAATAAGTTAAAAGGCCGTCTGAAAGCATTTTCAGACGGCCTTTTTATTGGCATTACTGTCCGCGTAAAAACAACGCATCCAATTCTTTTAAAGTCAGTTTGACCCAAGTCGGACGGCCGTGGTTGCACTGGTTGCTGCGCGGCGTGTTTTCCATATCGCGCAGGAGCGCATTCATTTCCGGCAGAGTAAGCTGGCGGCCGGCGCGGACAGAGCCGTGGCAGGACATGGTGGCGAGGATGTGGTTTTCGTGTTCTTCGATGGTTTGGCTGCTGCCGACTTGGGCGAGTTCGCCCAATACGTCTTTGGCCAGTGAAACAACGTCGGCTTTACCGAGCATGGCGGGAACTGCACGGACGGCAAGGGTATTGCCGCCCATATCGGACAGTTCCAGCCCGAAGCCTGCCAGCGTTTCGGCATGATCGGCAAGGGCGGCGCATTCTTCGTGGGACGCGGCAAAGGTTACGGGAATAAGCAGTCGCTGGCTTTGCAGGTTGCCGTTTTCCTGACGTTGGCGTTTCATTTTCTCGTAGTTGACGCGTTCGGCGGCAGCGTGCATATCGATGAGCAACAGGCTGTCTTCGGCTTGGGCAAGGATGTAGATGCCTAGTAATTGGGCAATGGCAAAGCCGAGCGGCGGCAGTTCAGATTGAGAGGGAAGGCCGTCTGAAAGCGGCGTATCTGTTTTGGGATTAGGCGTTTCAGACGGCATATTGCCGAAACGTGCCTGCTCGAATTGGCTCAGCTCAAGGTCGATGTCGTCGGTTTTTTTGTAGAGCTCGGCATAAGTATTCATGGCCACGCGGCTTTCGCGCAGAGACAGGCTGCGTTGTTGCGGCACGCGCGCTGCTTGGTAAGGCATGGGTGCAGTTTTGCCTGATGAACCAAAGGCATTGCGTGTATCGGGTTTGTTGTCTGTTGGGTAGTTGGATGCGCTATCAAACAGATTTTCGCTGTCGTTTTCAGACGGCATTGGGGCAGGAGTAACGCCGGTAATGTCATGCAACACTTCGCCTGCGTTGCTGACGCTTTCGGTCAGGTCGGCGCGCGTGTCGGCAAGGGCTTTGTTGAGCGTGTGGAACACGAGTTGGTGTACTTGTTGGCTGTCGCGGAAGCGGATTTCGGTTTTGGTTGGGTGGACGTTGACATCCACGGCTTCGGGCGGCAGGTCGAGAAAGAGGACGAAAGCAGGCGTCAGCGCGTTGTGCAATACGTCGCGGTATGCTTGCTTGACGGCATGGAGCATGACTTTGTCGCGGACAAAACGATGGTTGACGAAGCAGTATTGTTTGTCGGTTTTACCTTTGGCAAAGGTTGGCTTGGCAATCGAGCCATAGAGTCGTAATGCGCCATTGCCGCTGTCAATTTCCAATGAGGCCGTCTGAAAATCATCGCCGACAATGGCGGCAATACGTTCATGCAGGCTTTGTGCAGGAAGCTTGAACACTTGTTTGCCGTCGCGTTTGAGTGAGAAGGCAATGTGCGGATGCGCCAGCGCGAGGCGTTCGAGCATGGTGGCGCAGTGGGCGTATTCGGTGTTTTCGGATTTGAGGAACTTGCGCCGCGCAGGGGTATTGAAGAAGAGTTCGGCGGCTTCGATGGTGGTGCCGACGGGGTGGGCGGCTGCCGTAGGGTTGCTGAGTTTGCCGTCTTCGGCTTTGACTTGTGTCGCGTGCGAACTGTCTTCTTGACGGCTGGTCAGGGTCAGGCGGCTGACGGAGGCGATGCTGGCCAAACCTTCGCCGCGAAAGCCCATGCTGGCAACGTGTTCCAAATCGTTTAGGGTTTTGATTTTACTGGTGGCGTGGCGGTGGAGCGCAAGCTCGATATCGTCTGGGTGGATACCGTTGCCGTTGTCGCTGACGCGGATGAGACGGATGCCGCCGCCGGCCAGCTCGACATCAATCGCTGTTGCGCCTGCATCGATACTGTTTTCAACGATTTCTTTTAAGGCGTTGGCAGGGCGTTCGACCACTTCGCCGGCAGCGATTTGGTTGACAAGATGGTCGGGCAGGGCGGCAATTCGGGACATCGGTTTCTTTCAAAAAAGCAACGGAGGAAGGGGAAATTACAGGTATTTGCGCATCAATTCGCATTCGACGCGGACGGTTTTGTTCAGCTGCAACACGGCAGTACCGAGCGATTCATAACGATTGAGGCGATAAAAAGGCACGGAATTGAGCGAGGCATACAGTTTGAGAAAGCTGAGGCCTGCATTTCGTGCCATTTCTTCGGCGCGGCTGAGGAGGGCCGTGCCTAAGCCGAGATTGTGGAAGAGTGGATGGACGTATAAGGCGTCCAGTTGCGCTTCTTTGAAATCGACTTGGAAGAAGCCTTGAATCAGCCCTTTGTATTCGACCACCCACAAGGCTTTGTTTTTATCGGAGATGGTTTCCAAATAGCTGTTGATGTCGAGCAGACTTTCCCATGTGTGCATAATGGTTTCATCGTAACTGCGGATGCAGGCGTATTGAACGGCGTGCAGATGGGCGTTGTGTATGGCTTGGCAGTCTTTTTCGGTTGCCGGACGGAGGATGGTCAGAAGGCTCATGGCGGATGGTCTGAAAAAGTGGGTAAGGTTACAGGCTTTGATGTAAGGTTTGTGCGGTTTGGAACGCGTTGTCCGCATCGTTGGCCAAGACGGTAAAGTGGCCCATTTTTCGGCCTTTGCGCGCGGCTTTTTTGCCGTAAAGATGCAGATGTGCATTCGGGTTGCTTTGCAGCGGCAGCCATTCGGGTTCGCCGCCGTCTTCCTTCCAAACGTCGCCCAAAATATTCGCCATACAGCAAGAAGTCAGTAATTTGGTGTCAGCCGGAGGCAGGTTGCACATCAGGCGGACCTGTTGCTGGAATTGGTCTGCCGCGCAGGCGTCGATGGTATGGTGGCCGGAATTGTGCGGACGCGGCGCGATTTCGTTGACGACCAATTCATGTGTGTCGCCGACAACAAACATTTCTACCGCCAATACGCCGACGTAGTTCAATTCATCGGCCAATCGCTGCGCCATTTGTCGCGCCTGTTGCTGAATGTCGGCACTCAGTCGGGCCGGGACGATGGAGTAGGCGAGGATACCGTTTTCGTGAATATTTTCGGCAGGGTCGAAAGTTTGCACGTTGTCATTGTTCAGACGGCATACGATAACGGAAATTTCGCCGCGCAAGTCCACCATTTTTTCCAAAACGCAATCCACGCTGCCGTGTTCGGCAAACGCAGCTTTGAGTTCGTCCACTGTTTTGACGCGGATTTGGCCTTTGCCGTCGTAGCCCAAAGTGGCAGTTTTCAGGATGCCGGGCAGAAATTGTACGCTTTCTTCAGTGATGTCTTCGGCTTTGCAAACTGCTTGATACGGCGCGGTTTGCAGGCCTGCTTTGCGTATCCATGCCTTTTCCTGAATGCGGTTTTGCGCGATGGCAACGCAGTCTCCGCTGGGGGAAACGTTGGTATGTTTGGCGAGAAAACGCATCGCGTCGGCATTGACGTTTTCAAACTCGGTCGTAACCGCCGCACATTTTGCTAATTCTTCCAAAGCTGCTTCATCATCAAACGGCGCGCACAAATGGTGGTCGGCAAATTCCGCCGCCGGCGCATTCGGGTCGGGATCGAGTACGGTTACTTTGTAGCCCATGGTTTTGGCAGCAACAGTAAACATTCTGCCTAATTGTCCGCCGCCAAGAATGCCGAGCATAGCAGGAGGGAGGATGGGGGATGTGTTCATGGATAATCGCTTTATGAAGAAATTGGGTAGGGTGTTTGTAGGCCGTCTGAACATGATGTTACGGCTTCAGACGGCCTGATGTTTTAAAGTTTGCCGATAAATTGCGGCGGAACGTTTTCAGTTAACCATACGCCGTTGTCCGCCAGATAAAATTGATGTCCTGCCGCAAGCATGGCGACAGTGTCGATGGTTAATACAAGCGGCTTGCCGTGTCGGGAGCCGACGTTGACGGCTGTTGCGGCATCGGCAGACAGATGGACAAAATGGCGCGAGGCAGAATGCAGGCCTTGTTCCAAAATAGACGGAACAGAGCGCTCAGCCGTACCGTGATACAAAATCTGAGGAGGCATTGCCACTTTGTGTTCGACCTGAACTTGTGCCGTCGAATGACCTTGCGCCGCGCGAATACGTTTGCCGTCTTCGGAAATCGTAAATCGTTTTTTATCGTTGTTTTCGACCACTTCCAGCAATACTTCGTAGGTCAGCGGACTGCCCGTAAAGCCGCGCTCGGGATGGTTTACCTGCGTCAGTAGGGTATCAATATCCACCCAGCCGTCTTTATCCAAAGTAATGCCGATTTGCTCAGGATGGTGGCGTAAGATAAAGCTGAGGAATTTGCTGACGGATTTTAATTGTTTTTCGTTGAGTATCATAATCTTGTTGTTTATTTATTTCAGAGTGCAGGCCGTCTGAAAATTATTTATCCAACCCTTCTTGCACCATTTGCGCTGCGCGGATTACTGCGCGGGCTTTGTTCTGCGTTTCCTGCCATTCGGAGGTTGGGTCGGAGTCGGCAACTACGCCTGCGCCGCTTTGGACGAAGAGGGTATTGTTTTTAATCACGGCAGTGCGGATGGCAATGGCCAAGTCCATGTCGTTGTTGAAACTCCATACGCCGACTGCGCCGCCGTAGATGCCACGTTTGCTCGGTTCGACTTCTTCGATGATTTCCATGGCGCGGACTTTTGGGGCGCCGGAAAGTGTGCCTGCAGGGAAGGTGGCGGCGAGGATATCCATGTTGGTCATGCCGTCTTTCAGACGGCCTTCGACGTTGGAGACGATGTGCATCACGTGGGAGTATTTTTCAATCACCATTTTGTCGGTGACTTTGACTTCGCCGGTTTTACTGATGCGGCCGACATCGTTGCGTCCTAAGTCAATCAACATGACGTGCTCGGCAATTTCTTTGGCATCGCTCAGCAGGTCTTGCTCGTTGGCGAGGTCTTCGGCTGGTGTTTTGCCGCGCAGGCGTGTGCCGGCGATAGGGCGGACGATGACATCATCGCGTTCGCGGCGGACGAGGATTTCGGGCGAAGAGCCGACAATATGAAAATCGCCGAAATCGTAGTAGAACATATACGGCGATGGGTTTAGCGTACGCAGGGCGCGGTAGAGGGCAAGTGGATTGTCGGTAAATTCCATGCTCATGCGTTGGCTGGGGACAACCTGCATGCAGTCGCCTGCAAAGATGTAGTCTTTGATTTTGTTGACGCAGGCTTTGAAAGGTTCTTCTCCAAATTCGCTGACTGCTTGCGTCTGCTTGCTGCCGAGGGAAAGCGGGATGGCGCAACTTTGGCGTAGCTGGGTACGGATGTCTTCAAGTCGTTCGCGCGCGCGTTCGTAGCCGTTGGCTTGAGACGGATCGGCATAAACAATCAGGTAGATTTTGCCGCTTAGGTTATCCACTACGGCAAGCTCTTGCGAGAGCATCAGGAGGATGTCGGGCGTACCGAGCGGATCAGCTTTGGCCGTATGTTTCAGGCGGTGGGCAAAATGTTCGAAATTGTAGATGGTTTCATAACCGAAGTAGCCGACCAGGCCGCCGGTAAAGCGTGGCAGGCTTGGGATTTCAGGCGTTTTGAAGCGGTTGTGGAAGGCTTCGATAAAGGGCAGGGGATTGCCGTCGTGTTGTTCGACGATTTCGCCGTTTTGATACACATTGACATGTTTGCCGCTGGTTTTGAGATAGTGGCTGCAAGGCAGGCCGATAAAGGAATAGCGGCCGAAGCGTTCTCCACCGACAACGGATTCGAGCAGGTAGGTGAAAGGCTTGTTGGCAAGTTTGAGGTAGATTGAGAGCGGTGTGTCCAAGTCGGCAAGCAGCTCTTGAACGAGTGGAATGCGGTTGTAACCTTGTGAGGCTTGGGCTTGGTATTCTTGTTTGCTGATCATCTTGATAAGTCTTTCAGACGGCCTGTTTTAGGGTGTTAAATCGTGTGAAGAGTATAGCATTTAATTGGGATTGTTGACAGTCTGAGCGTTATGTCAGATATGGAAAACGCCGTCTGAAAAAGACGGCGGGAGGTATCAGGCAAGGGTATTGGAGATTTTGTTTTTCCGGCTTCGTTTCCACTTGAAGAGATAAGCGGCAACAACGGGAATCAGGGCGATAATGGATTTGAATGTCCAGCCTGAATACCATGTGCCTTCGGGAACGTCGCTTGCAAGCCAAGTGAAGTACGGCCACCAGCAGGCAACCAGGCTGCCGAGGAACAGCGGCCAAATATGACGGCTTAAGTTGCGTTGCCATAAAAGGAAACAGATGGCCGCCCAAACGAAAGTCAGTACGGTAATCAGGAGAATGGTGTAGGCATCTGAAATCAGGATGGCGGCAATGTAGTAGCTGAGTACGACCCATAATAGGGCAAGTATCAAGACGATGATTTCTTCCGGGCGTTTAAACATGATTTCTCTCTTTTGTAATACTGGCAATGCGTTAATACTATACCCTAAACAAGAAGCGATGATAAGAGTCTTTCAGACGGCCTTGTAGTCGGGTTTGCTATAATGGGCGCAATCAATTTTTTGGAAAGGACAAACCATGAAGGCAAACTTTCAAGAAACGCTGAAGGCTTTGGGTAAACAGGCGAAAAAGGAAGCCGCGGAGCGGGAAGCCGAAGCGAAGGCTAAAAAGCAGGTAGAGGATGTGGATTTCAGTAAGGCGGTTGGCAAGGTTACGCCGTTAAAAAATCCTGGTAACTATTATGAACAGCCTCGTGATAAATCGCCTATCAAGCCGCGACCTAAAGAAATGGCGACTTTGGAGCAGGAAGATTATTTTTATGTAGGCAGCGGCGGCTGGGAAGAACCGCCGGCTTCGTTCAGTAAAAACGGGCAGGGTAAAAATGATTTGATGCGTTTGCGAAACGGTCATTATCCTGTTGTAGCGGATGTAGATTTGCACGGCTATACGCAGGAGGAAGCGCAGCAGGTATTGAACGAATTTATTGAGTTTACGAAAAAACGCGGCGTTTGCGGTGAGATTGTCCACGGTAGCGGCTTAGGTTCCTCAGGCTATAAACCGGTTTTGAAAAATATGACGCGCCGCTGGTTGATGCAGCATCCTGATGTATTGGCTTATGTCGAGCCCCGACAAGGCAATGATGGCGCAGTCAGGATTTTGTTGAAGCGTCAACGCCGAGACGATGATTGGAAACAGTAAAATATAAAAAGCAGTGTCGATAAAATGACACTGCTTTTTTATGTTTATCAGACTAAGAAGATTTCTTTTTGGAAACCGATTCGCAACCTTTGCCATTGGTCATTGTAGTTTTGGACTTATCGGCAGAATCAATATCAGTACATTTGTAAGCATTGCCCAAACTATCCATCCAAACGGAAAGGGTATAGCCTGTTTTTGTGGGAATGGCTTTCAAACGATAGGCCCGGCTTTTATTGATATCTTCGGCAGAGTATTTCATTTCGGCAGAGTATTTGTATTTGTCTGCCAAATCTTTATGGCCTTTGTATTTGGAAATAAAGTCATCCAACTCGATTTTAATCTCATTAGTTTTCCACTTTGGATTTTTAACCATCTGGTTTTTAAAAGCAGAATTGATGGCGACTAACTCGGCATGCGCTTGTGATTGGTAGCCGCGTTCAATGTAGCGATTGTAAGAGGGAATGGCAATCACGCTCAGGATGGCTAAGATGGCGACGGCAATCATCATCTCAACCAGCGTAAAGCCTAGTTGTTGGGTAGAGGTGGTATTCATTTTATTATTCGCTGGCAACGTAAGATTGAAGAACAACTTGGGTATTGACATTCTTACCCCATGCCTTGGCGGTAACGCGGTAAATAGTACGGTTGTCGGCAGAGTTAGTGCCTAAATATTCGATGATGTGGAGAGGAGGTTTTACCTTAATACCACTGATTTTGTATTCTTTACCGTTTTTTTCAATACATTTATCCGTGCCACATTTACGCACCCAGGCCTCATCTTTTGAAGTACCAGTCACAGTAATCGTACCTTCTGCAGTAAGATAAGAGCCGGCATTAACGTGTGCTGCTTTGCATAAACCTTTCTGTTTATTATCTTTATCTTTATCTTTAGGTTTGGTTTTCGAGGTCGAAATACAATCATCAGTGAAAGGAAAGTCCCCATCCTCAATTTCGTAAATGCGATTCTCCCCTTCACGCAATGCTGCTTCGGCGAGTGTAGTTGCAAATTTATGGTCAGCATCGTTTGTACTGATACGCTGTTCGGTATTGTAGGACTGGGTGGCTGTAACCACGAGCAGGGCGATGACGACCATCATCATTAAGACGATAAACAAAGCATAGCCTTGTTGCTGGTCGGGCTTGATTAGAGTGATCGGTCGGCGCATACGTTTCCTCCGCGGATGGTGGCATTAATATTATAGATATCGACTTTATTGTCTTGTTCTTTTGATAGGTCAATACTGCCGTTATTCAGTACGATTTGGATAGAAGCCGGAGACTTGGCCTCAATTGAGGTATCCAATTGATCTGCATACTTAAAGGTTTCCGCATTTGCTCCACTTGCTGATGCATTTTCAGAATCAGAACATTCTGCATAGATATAATGGATATCCATAGCAGTGATGCCTTTAATCAACAGCTGCGGGTTGCTCCATGAGCCATCATTTGATAATTGGAAACGGAACAAACCGCTCTCTTCGCCAAGTTTACCGACAGCGTAGGCAATTATTTCATGTTTCATGATGGCGATACTGCCGTCTTGATCAGAGTCGGTAATTTTTAAAGCCAATTTTGCCGCAGCCAAATCTTTAATTTCTGTGTGAGGTTTGGCAATGCCGGAGCAGCTGCTGGCAATGGCAGTTTTTTCAGTTGAGTCTGCTTTGTCGATACCGTATTGAAACAGCAGGATTGGGTCTTTACCGGTTTGAGCAAAGCTGCTATAGCTTAATTTATTGATTTCTTTAACCGGCAACAGATTATTCACACCAGCTGTTTTCAATGTGTATTCATCTGAGCTTTTGTCTTCTATTACTGCAGAGGCAGGAAAATTCGCCATATTGAAGCAGCCGAAATTGCCTGCCATACGCGCATCGCGGACGATCATGTTGGCGGTGTTGCGCAAATCTTGTTGGATACCGATGCGGGCGTTGGCAGATTTGTTTAATCCGCGTGCAGTAAAGTAAGTGGAGCTGACAGCCATTAAGACAATCATGCTAAGCAGGCTGGCAACCAAAAATTCAAGGATGCTAAAACCGCGAATGGCGGTTTTATTGGGAATATGGTTGAGTAAGCGTTTATTGTTCATTGTTAGTCTCTTACGCGTGATTGGTAGGTATAGACAACGTGATGCCCCGATGTGTTGAGATTTTTTGCGGTATTTTCTTCTTCGACATCTTGCAACCATAAAACTTTAACGATGGTTGTGTCGCCTTTGCCATCGCAGTTTGCTTGGAAGCCATTTTCGTAAGTCGGCTCTGCACCGGAAGAATCTTTACAGATAGTGAAGAAGAATTGGGCTTCGGGAAGGGCTTTGGCTAAGTCGGCTTTAAACTGGGCAATTTGAGCCTGTGCAAGTTGGGTTTTGTTCATTTTGGCTTCAAATTTTGCAGTTTGCTTTGAGTCTTTCAGCTGTTCAGAGCTTGATGTGATGTAATAAGCATCATCATAGGATTTTTTATAACGGGAGGTTTCTTCACCTGTTATTTTATCGACTTCTTTTTTTTCAGAGAGCGTTGGATTAATGAGCATACCTTCAATCAGATTTTGCGTAATTTGGGCGACGGCGGTTTGATTTTCAGACTCGCGCACATTGGATACGGTACGTAGTTGGACAGCCAGAAGGGCCAGCACACCGATAGCAAGGACAAACATGGCAATCAAAACTTCAATCAGGGTCATGCCTGATTGAAGTTTTGGAGTAAAGCTTGTTGAGCTCGTTTTCAGACGGCCTTTAAATGATCTGAGATGAGTAGGATTAGTAATGTTCATAAGATACCGTTGTTATTATTTGGAAGTGTATTCGCACATTTTGCGATCATCGTTTTTAGCACAGATTTCGACATGCCCATTGCCATTGATTAAAAGTACGGTAGCACGGGCTTTTTTGGTTTCAGCATCGTCAGCTGATTTATCTGTCAGGCTGATTTTGATGTGGCCGTCTGAAAATTGATAATTCTTGCCATCGGTTGAATGTTCAAATGTACCATTGGGCAGGAATTTCCACCAGACTTCTTTTGGAGCCGAAGAGGAGAGGGCAGAACGGTCATTGCTGCTAGGGATATAGTTGAAGCTGTATTTCACTTTTTCAGTGTCGCCATTGAGAATAATGGAGCGGATGGATAAATCGACACCATCATTTTTATAGTTTGAATCTTCGTTTTTATCAGCGTAGGCCAACATACCATTACCGGCATATTTGGAATCGCAACCATTATTGGGCGAGCCATCGGATTTAATTTTGACCGGGCAGATGTAAACGGGAAGATTGAGACGGACGGCCTCATTACGCGCGAAGCGCAGCAGATTGGCAATTTGCTCTGCTTGCGATGCCGTACGTCTGGAGGCAATCCATTGATTCATATTGGGAAGTGCGATGACGGCCATTACTGCTGCAATAGTAATGACGATCAGCAACTCAATTAGGGTGAAGCCTTTTTGTGTCTGATACATGAGTGATTTTTTGGTGGTAATGTGTTGGGTAACTGACGTTTTCTCTTTTGTACTTGCCTGTGGCAATGTTTTTGCTTTTATTAGATTTATTTTAAACGATTTTGTAATGCGTGACTAATGAAATATGAAATTCGGTTAGTTTTTCAGACAATCTGTCTCAATCTTCCATCAACATGGATTCTGGAACATAGGCGGCATTATCAAATTTGGTAAATTGACCCATCCAAGTGAGGAATACTTTCCCGACTGGACCGTTACGGTGTTTGCCGATAATACATTCCGCCAAGCCTTTTGCGGGTGATTCTGAGTTGTAGTATTCATCACGATACATGAACATAATCAAGTCGGCATCTTGTTCGATTGCGCCGGATTCACGTAAATCGGACATCATTGGGCGTTTGTCGGTACGCTGTTCAACGGTACGGCTCAACTGCGACAGGGCAATGATGGGAACTTGCAACTCTTTAGCCAATGCTTTGAGGGAGCGCGAAATTTCGCCAAGCTCAGAAGCACGGTTGTCAGAACGGCCGGAGCCTGACATTAATTGCAGGTAGTCGATGACGATCAAGCCCAATTTACCGTTGAACTGGCGAGCAAGACGACGGGCGCGGGCGCGGAGTTCGAGCGCGGTCAAGCCTGGAGTTTCATCGATATACATTGGTGCATCGGAGAGTTTAACAACTGCTTCGTTCAGACGGCCCCAGTGTTCGTCTTGCAATCTGCCGGTTTTTAAAACGCTTTGGTCTAAACGTCCGACTGAACTCAGCATACGCATAACCAGCTGCGCACCGCCCATCTCCATCGAAAATACGGCGACAGGCAGCTTGCCCTCTACGGCAACGTGTTCCGCAATATTGATCGAAAAGGCAGTTTTACCCATAGACGGACGGCCTGCGACGATGATCAAATCGCCCGGTTGAAGGCCTGATGTTTTTTTGTCGAGGTCGATAAAACCTGTCGATATGCCGGTTACCTCATCAGGATTGTCGCGCGAATAAAGCATATCGATGCGCTCGACCACTTCTTTCAAAAGGTCGGGCATCTCAAGGAAGCCTTGTTTGGATTTGGCGGTACTTTCGGCGATTTGGAATACTTTGTTTTCTGCCTCGTCCAAAAGCTGGCCTGCATCGCGCCCTTGCGGATTGTATGCGCTGCGTGCAATTTCCGTGCCGACTTCGGCAAGCTGGCGCATGATGGAGCGCTCGCGCACGATTTCGGCGTAGCGGCGGATATTGGCAGCAGACGGCGTGTTTTGCGCCAGTGTAATCAGATAGTTGAATCCGCCTGCCGCTTCCAATTCTTCATTGCGTTCCAAATTTTCTTGGACGGTAATGACGTCGGCAGGACGGCTTTCATTAATCAGGTTGGCAATCGCACGAAAAATCAGGCGGTGTTCGTGGCGGTAAAAATCCTCGCCGGAAACGACATCGGCAATACGGTCCCAAGCAGAATTTTCCAGCATCAGGCCGCCCAAAACGGATTGCTCCGCTTCTGTGGAATGCGGCGGCAGTGATAATGCGCTGATTTCACGGTCTTCAGACGGCATATCGGGATAATTGCTCATGACGGGCATCTCTGGCTGGAAAATTGTAATCCGCTATTATAACGCAGTGTAAGTTCAATTGGTTTGTTTAGGCTAAAGCAGGTAAAATAGCTATGTTGTCAATATGACGACGTACACTACCAAAATATAAATATCAATAATCAGGAGCATAAAAATGGAACACAAGCTGCCACAATTGCCTTATGAGCTGGATGCATTGTCCCCACATCTGACCAAAGAAACTTTGGAGTTTCACTACGGCAAACACCATCAAACTTACATCACCAATTTGAACAATCAAATCAAAGGCACTGAGTTTGAAGAAATGCCTTTGGAAGAAATCCTGAAAAAATCTTCCGGCGGTATGTTCAACAACGCTGCTCAAACGTGGAACCATACTTTCTACTGGCTGGGCTTTACCCCTAAAGGCCAAGGCAAACCTGCCGGCGAATTGGCTGCAGCCATCGATGCCAAATGGGGCAGCTTCGAGAAATTCCAAGAAGCGTTCGATGCTTGCGCGGCCGGTACTTTCGGCTCAGGTTGGGCATGGTTGGTGAAAACGCCTGCCGGTGAATTGGATCTGGTTTCTACTTCCAATGCAGGTACTCCGCTAACTACTGAAAACACTCCGCTGTTGACTTGCGACGTATGGGAACACGCCTACTATATCGACTACCGCAACAGCCGTCCTAACTACCTGAAAGGTTTCTGGGAAATCGTTAACTGGGATGAAGTTGCCAAACGCTTTGCCGCATAAAACGATATGAATGAAAAGGCCGTCTGAAGAATTTTCAGATGGCCTTTTTGTCGATATGGGCGTGATGAAATAGTTTAGATGAATGTTTTTTCTGTTTGATGCGCAAAATTATCATGGAGCAGAAAAAAGGATAAACGGGAGATTATGCTAAAATATTGTCAACAATTTTTCGATTCCACATGATATGGAATCAGCGTTTGACACATATCACACAAGAGGATTTTATGAAATTTCTAGACCGTGAGGCGACCATTGCCAAACCCGGCTTTAATCGTTGGCTGGTACCGCCTGCCGCTTTGGCCGTGCATCTTGCCATTGGGCAGATATACGCTTATTCCGTGTTCAATGCGCCGCTGACCAAGCTTATCGGTATTACTGAGTCGGCTGCAGGAGATTGGAAGCTGACCACGGTTGGCTGGATTTTCAGTATTGCCTTGGCGATGTTGGGCGCGTCAGCAGCCATGTTCGGTACATGGATGGAGCGCGTTGGGCCGCGTAAAGCAATGTTTGTTGCTGCCTGCTGCTTTAGCTTGGGCTTTTTTGTGTCGGCGATCGGCGTCCATACGCACAATCTGTTTTTGCTTTATTTGGGTAACGGTGTGATTGGCGGTGTTGGCTTGGGCTTGGGCTATATTGGGCCTGTATCGACACTGATGAAATGGTTTCCTGATAAACCGGGTATGGCGACAGGTTTGGCGATTATGGGCTTTGGTGGTGGCGCAATGTTGGCCTCGCCTTTATCCGTGTCGCTGATGAGTTTTTTCTCCAGTGAAACTTCGGTTGGCGTAGCGCAGGCTTTTGTTGTTTTAGGATTGTTTTATCTGGTGTTGATGATGTTCGGCGCGTTTACCATCCGCATACCTGCCGATGGCTGGAAACCTAAAGGTTATGTTGCACCGAAAATCAAAAACAAATTGGTCAGCAGCAATCATGTCAATGTCTCACAAGCCATGAAAACGCCGCAATTCTGGCTCTTGTTTTGGGTATTGTGTCTGAACGTGACAGCGGGTATCGGCGTTTTAGGTCAGGCTTCTGTCATGATTCAGGAGCTGTTTTCTGAAACTTCTGTCGGTAAACAGGCTGCCATTGGCGCAGGTGCGGCGGCAGGTTTTGTGAGCCTGTTGAGCCTGTTTAATATGGGCGGCCGCTTTTTGTGGTCCAGCGTGTCCGATAAAATCGGGCGTAAAAATACTTATACTATTTTCTTCGTGCTCGGCTCGCTGTTGTATTTTGCCATTCCGTCTATTGGCGGGAGCGGTAACAAGGCTTTGTTTGTTATTGGGTTCTGCGTCATCATTTCCATGTATGGCGGTGGTTTTGCAGCGATTCCGGCGTATCTGAAGGATTTGTTCGGTACTTATCAAGTCGGTGCAATCCACGGTAGGATTTTGCTGGCATGGTCAACTGCGGCCGTTATTGGTCCGGTGTTGGTCAACTATATCCGCCAAAGCCAAATTGAAAGCGGCGTTCCGGCTGCCGAGGCTTATAGCATCACCATGTACATCATGGCAGGTTTGTTGATTGTCGGTTTACTGTGTAATTTGAGTGTCCGTTCGGTTCATGAAAAGCATCACGAAAAAGACATTAAGGTCGCGGCACATAGTGGTAACCCCGATGATGAAACCGCTGTATCCGATGCCTATCTGATCAGCAAAAAAGTATCAGCGGGCGGTATCGGAGTATGGTGGCGCTGGGCTTTGGTCTGCGTTCCTTTAGGCTATGGTGTCATTATGGTGTTTGTTAAAGCATTAAGTTTGTTTAATTGATTGTTGAAAATGAAAGGCCGTCTGAAAGTTTCAGACGGCCTTTTAAAATATTAAGCAACTAATCTTTCGATACGCTGATGGTATGTTTGATGTGTTTTAAATTCGCAACGATGGTAAAAGTCATCATCACCAGTAACGCCCATGAACTCCATTTACTGATGTGTACCGATGCCCACGCGCCGATTTGGTTGGGATAGCGCCAAACGCCGAATAGGGTTCCCAAATTTTCCGCCAGCCAAATAAAAAATCCGATCAGGACGAAAGCGAGCAGGAGCGGCATTTTGCGAGTGGTGTCATAGGGCGTGTATAAGACCGTTGTCCGGGCATATAGGCCGAGAGCGAAAGCGGCAAGATACCAGCGATAGTCGCCAATATAGTGATGGGTAAAGAAATTGATATAAATCGCCAGTGCGCACAAAGTGCCCAACCAATACGGCGGATGACTTTTGATTTTTAAGTCAAACAGCCGCCATGCTTGAATGATATAGCTGCCGACCGCAGCATACATAAAGCCTGCAAACAGCGGTACGCCGCCGATTTTGGTGTATGCCTCATCAGGATAGCTCCAAGACTGGATATCGCCTGATGTTTTAAACCACTCTAAAGCAAAGCCCACCAAGTAAAACAGCGTAATCGATTTCACTTCATCCCAAGTTTCCAACTTGAAATACAGCATGGCTGCTTGTACGGAGATGGCAAAAATCAGCAGTAGGTCGTAGCGTGAAATACCCAACCAGCCTGTTTTCGGAACGAGGAACATGGCAATGAAAAACAAGCCTGCAAATAAGCAGGCTCGTGCTTCTTTTAAACCGAAAAACCAAAATTCAACGATAAAGCGTCGCCAACCATGCAAATCCTTGCGTTTGGGATGTTCAGTCAGCCAAGTATCCAGTTTGCCCAACATATTTTCAGACGGCCTCTTTATCTTGAAAATGTTTTAGGCAGATTGAATGGGAATAACGCGGTTTTGCTTACGTTTTGCGCCACCTTCGCAGTAGTTGGTTTTGACATAATCTTCAACGATTTGTAAAAACTCGGCAGCGATATTGTCGCCTTTAAGGGTGACTTTCCGTTCTCCGTCTACATAAACCGGCGCAACCGGAGTTTCGCCTGTACCGGGCAGGCTGATACCGATATCGGCAAGCTTGCTTTCGCCCGGACCATTTACCACGCAACCCATTACGGCGACGTTCAATGATTCAACGCCTGGATATTCAGTGCGCCAAACAGCCATTTTTTGGCGTAAATAGTTTTGTACGTCTTGAGCCAACTCTTGGAATACGGTACTGGTGGTGCGGCCGCAACCCGGGCAGGCTGTGACCATCGGCGTAAAGGAGCGCAAGCCCATAGTCTGCAGGATTTCTTGACCGACAATGACTTCTTGAGTGCGAGAACTGCCGGGCTCGGGGGTTAGGGAGATTCGAATGGTGTCGCCGATACCTTCTTGCAGCAATACGGCCAAGGCCGCGGTAGATGCTACAATACCTTTGCTGCCCATGCCAGCCTCGGTCAGACCGAGATGGAGCGGGTAACGGCAACGGCTGCCTAATTCGCGGTAAACCTGAATCAAGTCTTGTACGGCGCTGACCTTGCACGACAAAATGATTTTGTCTTCAGGCAAGCCCAAAGCCACGGCTTTTTCTGCCGATTCCAGCGCCGAAACAATCAAAGCCTCTTTCATGATTTCTTCAGGCGGCTTTGGTGCAGCGGAGGCCAAGTTGGCATCCATCATGCGCTTGGCAAGGCTTTGATCAAGCGAACCCCAGTTCACACCGATGCGTACGGCTTTATTGTTTTCTGCCGCTGTACGAATCATAAAGGCAAATTTCTCATCGCCTTTTGCGCCTTTGCCAACATTGCCTGGGTTGATGCGGTATTTAGACAGGGCTTTGCCGCACTCGGGAAATTCAGCCAATAAGCGTTCGCCATTGAAATGGAAGTCGCCGATCAGGGGCGTGGTATAACCCATATCGTCTAAGCGGCTGCGGATTTCAGCGACTTTGGAAGCCGCTTCCGGAGTATTGACCGTGATACGGACCATTTCTGAGCCGGCATCGCTCAACTCTTTGACCTGTCGGGCGGTTGCTTCTGCATCTGCGGTGTCGGTATTGGTCATAGATTGCACAACAACGGGCGCATCCGAACCGACGATGAGATGATCGATTTGTACTTGATGTGTCAGACGGCGTTTAGGTGTGGTCATTTTAGTTTTTTCCTGCAACAAAAGAGGCGGATTTTTCACCGGCAACACGGTATTTCAAAGGTTCGATAGGTGTGCCGCCGTAATTGGCTTCCGAGCCGGCTGCAATACCGATCCAAACATTGTAAGGTGCGCCGCCTCTCAGACGTTGTTCGCTTCCGGCTGGAACGATACGGCTGAATACAACTTTTCCATCTTTGTCTGTAATAATCAGATTGCTTCGGTATTGGACTTTAATCCAAAGTTCGTCTTTCTCAACTTTGACGGCAGGCTTCTCTTCTTGTGCTATGGCAGAAGCTTCAGAAGCTGCTTGATCATTAGCCACTTCAGGCTTATTGGTAATTTCTTTTTTGCCGTCTTCCGTCATTTCGCTAACGGCAACATTATCCGTTTTTAAGGCAGGCGTTTTCATCGTATCAGCAACATCTTTGCTGTTTTGAATATTTGCCTGTTCGTTTTCAAAACTGGATTTGCTTTGCCAAAAGTAAACGCCGCCTACAGCCAAAGCCAGTGCGGCTATCCCCAATATCCATTTTGGGAAGCCTTGTTTTTCAGTGTCTGTGTAGCTTAAGCCGGTGTTGGCACTGCGTGTTACCGCGTATACATGGTCTTCAAGTTGCGGAGTAATGGAGAGCAAATGTTTGGCGATGGTTTGTTCGTCGATTTTCAGAAATCGTGCATATGAACGCAAATAGCCTGAAACAAAGACTAAACCGGGAAAGCCTGAATATTCTCCTTTTTCCAAAGCATCAATTTGTTCGGCAGACAGTTTCAAACGTGAGGCAACATCTTGAATATCGATTTTGGCATCAGTTCTGTGTTTGCGTAATTCATCCCCCAATGTTTTGGCGGCTTGTGTGTCGTAGTTGATTTTATCGTTATTTTCCATTTAGTGGCCTGTTGTGACGGTTTGTAGTTCGTCTGAATAAGGGAAGTTTGCCCTAAGTTGGGCTTCGTATTCGTATGCGGCGTGTTTATTGCCCAAGGCGGTAGCCAAACGCCAGCCTAAAAGCAAATCATCAGCCTGCAGGACATCAACTTTGCTTTGGTATTGGCGGAAATAATAGTCGGCATCGTTCAGATTGCCTGCCATCATTTTGGTTCGGGCAAGTTCTTTGAAAGCAGGGAAGAATTGCGGATTCGCTGCTAAAGACCTTTCCAAATAGGCTTGGGCCAAAGAGTATTGGCCTAACCTTGCACTGCAAATGCCTTTATTCATATTGGCAATAAAGGGGCTTGGATAGGTTGGGTCGGCCAGTGCTTTATCAAAATAAGCCATAGATTCGGCAGGTGCATTCATTTGATTGCATAAGAACCAACCGTAATTGTTGTTAACTTCAGCACTATCCGGTTTTAAAGACAATGCTTTAAGAAAGCTTTCTTGAGCTTTGTCTTTGACTTTCAAATACTGATAAATCTCGGCGCGTACCAACCAAGCAAGGTCATTTTTTGAATTGGACTTAAGCGCCTCTTCGATACTTTCAGTAGCTTGGCGGTAGTTTTGGCCACGCATATATTCCACAGCCAGTTGGGTTTTGATATTAGAAACTTGAATGGCACGTTCTTTAGGGCTTGGGCCGGAAGAGGAAGCGCAGGCAGAAAGAGTCAGTGCGGTAAGTAATGCGAATCCGAACTTGATTTTCATAATTAACCTTATTGTTCGACCAAAATCTGTTGCCATTTTTGTTGGCGGCGTGTTTTATCTTGTACTTGTCCGGCCAGTTGTCCGCAAGCGGCATCGATATCGTCACCTCGGGTTTTACGGACAGTAACGACAAAGCCGGCTTGTTGCAGAATATCGCGGAAGACACGGATATTTTCATTGGTAGAACGTTCGTAGCCGGAATTTGGGAAAGGATTGAACGGAATCAGATTGAATTTGCACGGTACGTCTTTAACCAATTCAATCAATTCGCGCGCATGTTGCGCTTTATCGTTGATACCGTCGAGCATAACGTATTCAAAGGTAATAAAGTCACGGGGGGCTTTGACCAGATAACGTTGACAGGCCGCCATCAATTCTTTGAGCGGGTATTTTTTGTTGAGGGGAACAATTTGATCGCGCACTTCATCGTTGGATGCGTGTAAAGATACAGCCAAAGCAACAGGCATTGCATCACGCAGTCTGTCCATTTGTGGAACCATGCCCGAAGTGGAAACAGTCACGCGGCGGCGGCTCAAGCCGTAGCCGTGATCATCCAGCATAATGCTCAAAGCGGTAATAACATTGTCAAAGTTTGCCATGGGTTCGCCCATGCCCATCATCACAACATTGGAGATAACGCGTTCATTTTTAGGGGTAACGCCCATGGCTTTATTGGCCCACCAAAGCTGACCGATAATTTCAGCGGCAGTCAGGTTGCGGTTGAAACCTTGTCGTCCGGTAGAGCAGAAAGTGCATTCCAATGCGCAACCTACTTGGGAAGAGATGCACAAAGTACCGCGTTCGGCTTCGGGAATAAAGACGGTTTCTACACCGTTGCCCGTGCCTACATCCAGCAACCATTTGCGTGTGCCATCAGTAGATTCTTGTGCCATCATTAATTTAGGCACTTCGATTGTGGCTTGTTCATTTAACTTGGCGCGCAATGATTTGGCCAAGTCAGTCATTTCTTCAAAGTTTTGTGCACCCGCTTGATGCATCCAACGCATTACCTGCTTGGCACGAAAAGGCTTTTCACCCATTTCGGCAAAGTGTTGTGTCAGTCCGTTTAAATCGTAGTTCAGTAGATTGGTTTTCATGTATTTTTATGTTTCTCAGTAAAGCTTTTAAAGCAAAGAGGCTTATTGGGCAGCTTTGCTTTAAAAGCCTTTGGGTTTTCAGACGGCCTTTAATTTGTAGGACATACAAAGCAGTTTTGCCGTCCGATATAAATCGGACGGCCGTAAAGCGGCTACAGGCTTTTACTCTTAGCGCGGGCAGATTTCGCTTTGGCTGAAGAAGTAAGCAATTTCAATCGCAGCATTTTCAACGCTGTCAGAACCATGTACGGCATTAACACTGACAGATTCTGCAAAGTCGGCACGGATTGTGCCAGGAGCTGCATCGGCTGGGTTGGTTGCGCCCATCAATTCGCGATTTTTGGCAACGGCATTTTCACCTTCCAATACTTGAATCATGACAGGATTGCGAGTCATGAATTTAACCAAGTCTTCATAAAAAGGGCGATCTTTATGTACGGCATAAAACTCTTTTGCTTCACGCTCAGAGAGATGTTTCATTTTCGCCGCAATAATGCGCAAGCCGTTTTCTTCAAAGCGGCTGTAAATCTTGCCGATGACGTTTTTTTCTACTGCATCGGGTTTGATGATGGAAATCGTACGTTCGATGGCCATGTTATGTCCTTGTTTTTATTGATAGGTAAGTTGTCGCAGCCAAGAGGCAAGGGAAGTGTATTCTACCAAATTTCGCCCCTTTTGGGGAAAGGCATTATTTGCTTAAAGTCAGGTGTGGTTGTTCCAAATAGACTTCGGATTGCATTTCGATCATACGGCTGGCTGTGCGGGTAAATTCTTCGGCGAAATCGCCTTCGACATAAATATCGTTTACGCCAACTGCACTGGTGGCGCACAATTTCACGCGGAAATCGTATAAAACGTCAATTAGCCATGTCAGACGGCGTGCTTCTGCTTTTTCTTGAGGGGTTAGGCGCTCTAATCCTGAAAGGAAAACCATCTCGTAATGTTCGGCCAAGTACAGATAGTCAGCTTGTGAGCGCGGGCCAAAACATAATGCGCGGAAATCAAACCAGATGGCGCGCTCTGACTGGGCTTTATGGGGAATTTCCCGTCCATGAATAATGCTGATGCCTGGGTTTAATTCAGAGATTCCGCTCATTTCCTTAAATAAAGCAGCGAGTTTTTGCTCGTTTTCTTCATTATTGGGGACAAAGAAAATTTCGGCAGGACGCAGCGTACGCAAGCGGTAATCTTCGCCGCCATCCACATTTAAAACGGTCAGGTTGGACTCGATAAGGGCGATGGTTGGCAGAAAGCTGCTGCGGTTTTGGCCTTGAGGATAGAGTTCGGATGGGGCGTAGTTGGAAGTGGCTACCAAGACTACACCTTCACTCAACAGGTTTTCCAGCAAACGGCCCAAAATCATGGCATCGGCAATATCACTGACGTGAAACTCGTCAAAGCATAATACGCGTGTTTCTTTGGCAATTTCTGTTGCAACGGCTTTTAAGGGATTGGCTTCGCTTTTCAATACTTTAAGGCGTTGATGGATTTCGGCCATGAAGGCATGGAAATGCACGCGACGTTTACGACGATAAGGGAGGCAGCCGAAAAAAGCATCCATCAAAAAGCTTTTACCGCGTCCTACGCCGCCATAAAAATAGAGCCCTTTAGGAACTTGGGGGGAACGCAAGCTACGGCCAAGAAAACGGTTGCGTTTGCGTTTGAACATCATCAGCTCGGTCCATAAACGATCCAAATATTCAATGGCTCGCGCTTGGGCTTCGTCGCGGATAAAGTTGGGCTGCTCGGCTGCAGCTTGATACCAAGTCAATGGGCTGTGGTTTTCAAATGGAGGTGGTGTGAATAGTTGGTCTCTATTGCTCATGTGTAACCTTTATTATGCTTTACTGGCGATAGTTGAAACATCATCCGCAATAGTTTGGACAGTAGTTGGAATGATGTTTTCATTACAGAATAGTCGGTCTATTATAAATGATTTCAGACGGCCTGCGTTTTTTGCACAAGCATTGTAGTAAATATAGTTGAAATAGTGTGCGATTAAGGTATGCGTGAAAAGAGCCGGCTTTGGTATTTCTTGTGAAAACAAAAAAAAACGCCGCATTTCTGCGGCGTTTTGCTACTAAGTATTAATGAGCACTTTCTTGCAATGCCAAGTCTACACGCTCACGCAACTCTTTACCCGGTTTGAAGTGAGGAACATGCTTTTCAGGCACTTCCACGCGTTCGCCGGTTTTCGGGTTGCGCCCGATACGGGCAGGGCGGTGGTTCAAGTCGAAGCTGCCGAAGCCGCGGATTTCGATACGTTGTCCACGAGCCAGTGAGCGGGTCATGGTATCAACCAAGACTTTTACACTGTATTCGACATCTTTAGCCAGCAGTTGGTTGCCATTTTTCTCGGCAAACACTTCTGCGAGGCGAACCATCAATTCAGACTTCGTCATGTCTGCAACCTTATTCTTGGTCGCCGGACAGTTTGGCTTTCAGCAAGTCGCCCAGGCTGGTAGTACCGGCATTGGCAGTTGCAGCGGCGTTAACTGAATTCAGCGCTTCGCGGTTTTCTTTAGCGTCTTTCGCTTTAACAGACAGACGGATGCTGCGGTTTTTGCGGTCAACGGTAACGATAACGGCTTCAACTTCGTCGCCTTCTTTCAGTTTGGTAGTCAGGTCTTCAACGCGGTCAGCGGCGAATTCAGAAGCAGGCAGGTAGCCTTCAACTTCTTCAGACAGAGCAACTACGGCACCTTTGGCGTCAACAGATTTCACAGAACCTTTAACCAAAGAACCTTTGTCGTTTACGCTGATGAAGTTGCCGAACGGATCACCTTCCAGTTGTTTGATACCCAAAGAGATGCGTTCTTTTTCAACGTCGATGGCCAATACAACGGCTTCAACTTCTTCGCCTTTTTTGTATTTGCGTACAGCTTCTTCGCCGGCTTCAGTCCAAGACAGGTCGGACAAGTGAACCAGGCCGTCGATGCCGCCAGGCAGACCTACGAATACGCCGAAGTCGGTGATAGATTTAACTGCGCCGGAGATTTTGTCGCCTTTGTTGTGGTTGGCGGCAAACTCTTCCCAAGGGTTAGCTTGACATTGTTTCATGCCCAAAGAGATACGGCGGCGGTCTTCGTCGATTTCCAGGATCATGACTTCAACTTCGTCACCCAGTTGAACAACTTTGCTTGGGTGTACGTTTTTGTTGGTCCAATCCATTTCGGAAACGTGTACCAAACCTTCGATGCCTTGTTCGATTTCAACGAACGCACCGTAGTCGGTCAGGTTGGATACTTTACCGAACAGGCGGGTACCTTGTGGGTAACGACGGGTCAGGCCGCTCCAAGGATCTTCACCCAGTTGTTTCATACCCAGGGAAACGCGTTGTTTGTCTTGGTCGAATTTCAGAACTTTGGCTTCTACTTCTTGACCAACTTCCAAAACTTCGCTTGGGTGTTTCACACGGCGCCATGCCAAGTCGGTGATGTGCAACAGACCGTCGATGCCGCCCAAGTCAACGAATGCACCGTAATCGGTGATGTTTTTAACGATACCTTTGATAACTGAACCTTCTTGCAGGTTTTCCAGCAAGGCTTTGCGTTCTTCGCCCAAAGTAGCTTCCAGAACAGCGCGGCGAGACACAACGACGTTGTTGCGTTTTTTGTCCAGTTTGATCACTTTGAATTCAATTTCTTTGCCTTCGAAGTGAGAAGTGTCTTTTACAGGACGTACGTCAACCAAAGAACCCGGCAGGAATGCGCGGATGCTGTTGATCATAACAGTCAGGCCGCCTTTGACTTTGCCATTGATAACGCCGGACAGGATGTCGCCGTTTTCCATAGCTTCTTCCAAAGCGATCCAGTCGGCAGCGCGTTTGGCTTTTTCGCGGGACAGTTTGGTTTCGCCGAAGCCGTTTTCAACAGATTCGATGGTAACGGTAACGAAATCGCCAACTTTAACTTCAATCTCGCCCTGAGCGTTTTTGAATTCAGCAACATCAATCAGAGATTCTGATTTCAGACCTGCGTTAACGGTAACGAAGTTTTGATCGATGCCGACTACTTCGGCAGTAATCACTTCACCTGGGTTCATCTCTTGCAGGGTAAAGCTTTCTTCCAGCAGCTGGGCAAAATTTTCCATAGTCATATATACTCTTTTCGGTACACCGCCAAGGGGTGCGGGTTAGGTTTGAAATGACCTGCCGCCCTTGGCGCGGCAGGTTGGGAAATGTTTTCAGACGGCCTTGTTATTAGGGTTAACAGGCCGTCTGAAATGAAAACTTCGCGATTATACTCCAAATTTTAAACTTTATGATACCAATCAAGCACTTTTTTTACAGCTTCTTCGATAGAAAGGTTGTCGGTATCTAAAAGCAGGGCGTCGGGCAGCTGTTTCAATGGGGCAACAGGGCGGCGGCGGTCTGCTTCGTCGCGCGCTTCAATGTCTGACAAGATACGCTCGAATGCAACCCCTTCGTATGGGATACCGAGTTGTTTGGCACGACGTTGAGCGCGGACATTGGCACTTGCGGTCAGGAAAATTTTTAATGCGGCATCAGGGAAAATAACCGAGCCGATATCGCGGCCGTCGGCGACCAAACCTTTCTCGGTCAGGAAATCGCGTTGGCGCTGCAAAAGGGCTGTGCGCACTTTAGGCAACTGCGCGACGGCAGATGCGCCCATGCCGATCGCTTCGGTACGGATTTGCTCGGATACATCTTCGCTGTTTAATAATACGACGCCGCCTTCAAATTGTGCGGGCAAAGTTTCTGCCAGTGTGCTGACGGCATCTTCATCTGTCCAGGCGACATTTTGTTTTTGTGCGTAAAGCGCGGTCAGGCGGTAAAGCGCACCGGAATCGAGGTAAAGAAAACCCAAGGCTTCGGCTACGCGTGAGGCAACCGTCCCTTTGCCGGATGCGCTGGGGCCGTCGATGGCGATGACTTTTTGCTTGAGGCTCATGTGTTCTCCTGAATGCGATAGGTATTTGAATTAACCGTTTATTATACGTTGCTTTTGCCGTCTGAAAACGAAAATTTTTGTGTGATTTAGATTTGAGGGAAAAGCGGCTCGGCCTTATCGGGTATAATGGCCAAAATCATAATTTAACCGCTTTATCTGATTGTTCGGGCCGTCTGAAATAACGGGCCGGGAATGATCTTCAAATTTAGAAACATTATGTTACAAACCGATAATCTTACTTCTGCACAACCTCAGCGCATTATCACTGCTCAAAATATTTCAGCTCAGGAAGAATTGCTTGAACGCGCTTTACGTCCGAAAACTTTAGACGACTATATCGGGCAGGATAAGGCCAAAGAGCAGCTGGCTATTTTTATTCAAGCGGCGAAAAAACGTGGCGAAGCGCTTGACCATACTTTGTTGTTTGGCCCACCGGGTTTGGGAAAAACTACTTTGGCGCACATTATTGCCAAAGAATTAGGCGTTAATTTGCGCCAAACCAGCGGCCCGGTTTTAGAGCGCGCCGGCGACCTTGCTGCTTTATTGACCAACCTCGAGCCGCATGATGTGCTGTTTATTGATGAAATCCACCGCTTAAGCCCTGTGGTTGAAGAAATCCTTTATCCTGCGCTTGAGGATTATCAGTTGGACATCATGATAGGCGAGGGACCGGCCGCGCGCTCGGTCAAAATCGATTTGCCGCCGTTTACATTGGTGGGGGCGACTACCCGCGCCGGCATGCTAACCAATCCGTTGCGTGACCGTTTCGGTATCGTATCCCGATTGGAGTTTTATCAGAATAAAGATTTAGCGACTATTGTTGCCCGTTCTGCTCAACTATTGCAGTTGGAAATGGGTGAGGAGGGTGCGATGGAAGTAGCCAAGCGCAGCCGCGGTACGCCGCGTATTGCCAACCGCCTTTTGCGACGAGTTCGTGATTATGCCGATGTGAAAAACAACGGCGTCATTGATGCGGAAATTGCCGATGCTGCCTTGAGTATGCTGGATGTGGATGGGCAGGGTTTGGATGTGATGGACAGGAAATTCCTTGAGGCGATTCTGCACAAATTCAGCGGCGGCCCTGTCGGTTTGGAAAACGTGGCTGCTGCGATTGGCGAATCGACCGATACCATCGAAGATGTGATTGAACCTTATCTGATTCAGCAGGGCTTTTTACAGCGTACACCGCGCGGACGCGTGGCAACCGAACGAGCCTATCTGCATTTTGGTTTGAAGGTTCAAGAATAATAATGAAGGCCGTCTGAAAACTGCTTTCAGACGGTCTGATACTTTCAATTTCATATGATTATCGGTAAATATCTGCCGATAATCGGTTAAAATGTCCCCCTTTTCTTTTTTGAAGTTTCCCCATGAATATCTTATCCGTAGAAAATGCTTCTTTTGCCGTCGGCCATGTCGCCTTGCTCGACAAAACTTCTTTTCAACTCGACAGCGGCGAGAAAATCGGTTTAATCGGCCGCAACGGCGCGGGTAAGTCTTCGTTTTTAAAAATCCTTGCAGGCGTACAAAAGCTCGATGACGGGCAGATTATTGTTCAAAATAACCTCAAAATCGTTTATGTACCGCAGGAATCCTTTTTTGATAAGGAAGCAACCGTATTCGACACCGTTGCCGAAGGCTTGGGCGAAATCCGCGATTTGCTGGGCCGTTACCACCGCGTCAGCCATGAGTTGGAAAATGGTTCAAGTGAAACCTTATTGAAAGAACTCAACGAATTGCAGCTTGAAATCGAAGCAAAGGACGGTTGGAAGCTGGATGCGGCAGTAAAGCAGACTTTGGGCGAACTCGGTTTGCCGGAAAACGAAAAAATCGGCAACCTCTCCGGCGGGCAGAAAAAGCGCGTCGCCTTGGCGCAGGCTTGGGTGCAGAAGCCCGACGTATTGCTGCTGGACGAACCGACCAACCATTTGGACATCGACGCGATTATCTGGCTGGAAAACCTGCTCAAAGCATTTGAAGGCAGCCTGGTCGTGATTACCCACGACCGCCGTTTTCTGGACAACATCGCCACGCGCATTGTCGAACTTGACCGCGGCATTCTACGATCCTATCCCGGCTCGTTCTCCAAATACAGCGAGAAAAAAGCGCAGGAATTGGCGGTTGAAGCGGAACACAACCGCCTCTTCGACAAATTCCATGCTCAGGAAGAGGCATGGATACGCAAAGGCATCGAAGCGCGCCGTACCCGTAACGAAGGCCGCGTGCGTCGTTTGGAAGAACTGCGCCGCCAACGCGCCGAACGCCGCAATGTACAAGGGCAGGTCAACTTCAAGCTCGACAGCGGCGAGAAAAGCGGCAAAATCATTGCCGAACTGGAACATGCCTCGTTTGCCTATGGCGACAAAGTCATCATGGACAAATTCTCCGCCATCTTGCAGCGCGGCGACAAAATCGGCTTAATCGGTCCAAACGGTATCGGCAAAACCACCTTCCTCAAGCTGATTTTGGGTGAATTGCAGCCGACTTACGGCAGAATCCGCATCGGCAGTAAGCAGGAAGTTGCCTATTTCGATCAATTCCGCAGCGCGTTGAACGAAAACGACACCGTGTTTTACACGCTCGGTCAAGGCAACGATTACGTTGAAGTCGGCGGCAAGAAAAAACATGTGATGAGCTATCTGGAAGATTTCTTGTTCCACCCCGCCCGCGCGCAAAGCCCTGTTTCATCGCTCTCCGGCGGCGAACGCAACCGCCTCCTGCTGGCGAAACTCTTTACCCGTCCTGCTAATATTTTGGTTTTGGACGAACCGACCAATGACTTGGACATCGATACCCAAGAGCTGCTTGAAGATTTGCTGCGCGATTACCAAGGCACGGTATTCCTCGTCTCGCATGACCGTATGTTCTTGGATAATGTGATTACCCAAAGCATTGTTTTCGAAGGACAAGGCCGTCTGAAAGAATACATCGGCGGCTATCAGGACTATATCGACGCAAAATCACGCGAAGAGAAAATTCAGACGGCCTCCGCGCCCAAAGCGGTTGCCGAGCCTGAGAAAGTCAAACCCAAAGACAACCGCACAGTCAAACTTTCCTATAAAGAACAGCGTGAACTCGACGCCCTGCCTGACGAAATCGCCGCTTTGGAAACCGAGCAGGCTGAAATCAATACCCAGCTTTCCGATCCTGAAATCTTCAAAGATTATGAGAAAGCAGGTGCATTGCAAAGCAGGGCTGAAGAAATCGAGATGTCGCTTTTGGAAAAGCTGGAACGCTGGGAATGGCTGGAAGCGAAACAAAATGGAGAAGCGGTTTAAATTGGGAATTTTGTCCCAAAGTAGGGCGGATATTTTTCTAAATCATGCCGTCTGAACCCCGAATATTCAAAAACAAGGTCTACAACCACATGAAAAAAGTCGAGAAAAACGTATTGGTACTGCATAGCGCTGAGGAAATGTTTGAGCTGGTGGACAAGGTCGAGGACTATCCAAAATTTTTGCCGTGGTACAGCAAGACCGAAGTCATCGAACGCAAAGGCAACGAGCTCAAAGCGCGCCTGTTTATGGACTATATGCGTGTCAAGCAGTCGTTTGCAACGCACAACCACAATATCCCGGGGCAGGAAATCCGCATGGATTTGCTCGAAGGGCCGTTTAAAACCCTGCGCGGCACTTGGAAATTTATCGACTTGGGCGATGATATGTGTAAAGTCGAATTCAGATTAGAATACGATTTCTCCAATGCCGTACTCTCTGCCATGATTTCCCCCGTATTCGGCCACCTCGCCGGCACGCTGGTGGATGCTTTTATTAAAGAGGCTGACCGCCGCTATGCTTGAGATTGAAATTGTTTACGGACTGGCTGATAGGCAAGTGTTGAAGGGTATGACCGTTGCCGAAGGGACAACCGTACGCGAAGCCGCATTGAAAAGCGGTTTGGAGGTAGAGTTTCCAGAGTTGGATTTGCAACAAGCGCCTTTGGGTATTTTCGGCAAGGCCGTGAAAGACGAGACGGTGTTGCGCGATGGCGATCGGATTGAGGTTTATCGTCCATTGTTGATCGATCCGAAAGAAGCGCGACGTAAACGCGCCGGGCAAGAATAAATCCAAGGCCGTCTGAAACTTTTCAGACGGCCTGTCAAACTGAAAGAACAGTAATGAGCTTGAAAATTAAATTAATCGTCGGTTTGGGCAATCCAGGCCAAGAATACGAACAAACGCGCCACAATGTCGGCTTTTGGCTGTTGGACGAACTGGCGTGGAAATGGAAAGTCAATTTTAAAGACGAAAAGAAATTTTACGGCGAAGTAGCGCGCGCTGCTACGCCTGATGGCGATGTTTGGCTGCTCAAACCCATGACTTTTATGAACCGCTCCGGTCAGGCAGTTGCCGCTTTGGCTCAGTTTTACAAAATCAAGCCGGAGGAAATCTTGGTGGTTCATGACGAGCTGGATATTCCATGCGGCCGTATCAAATTCAAACTTGGTGGCGGCAACGGCGGACACAACGGTCTCAAAGACATTCAGGCTCGTTTGGGTACGCCTAATTTCTACCGCCTGCGCTTGGGTATTGATCATCCGGGCGACCGTAATCTGGTTGTTGGTTATGTGTTGAATAAACCGTCGGCGGAACATAGACAGCAAATTGATGATTCCATCGCCAAATCCCTGCAAGGATTGCCGGCCGTGTTAAATGGCGAATGGGAAGAGGTAACGCGTTTTTTACACAGTAAGTAAGCGTACCCGAATCAAACGGGCAACCTTGTACATCATGTTCAGACGGCCTGAAAACAGACGGCGCAGTCTGGCTAGCGATAAACCAATTAAAGAAACAGTAAATATGAACGAACTGACCAGCCTGATGCAGACCGAAGCCCCCGGCGTTGTTGGCGAAACATTAGACTTTTGCCTTTACGAATGCAGTATTGAAGATGCCCCGGATGCAGAAGAAGTGGCACAATGGCGTAATATTTTGGAGGCGCGGGGTGGGAAATTTGTCCGCTTGGCAGGTATTTGCCAAACATGGCTGGATGAAGAGGCTGACAAATGAAAGCCGTACCATTAAACAAATTTACTGTCGCTGCCTTAATCTGGTTTGTGGCCGCCATTTATGCCTTACTTTTCAAAGAGGGCGGCAATAGCCCGCCGCCATTCCCCCATTTTGATAAAGTCGGCCATTTCGGACTGTTTTTTGGTCAGGCATGGCTGTGCGCAAAAATATTTATTCAAGACAATAGGAATATTCCCTATAAAGGCATTCTGTTTGCCGCTTTATTGTTTGCAGTAGGAAGCGAGCTGGCTCAGGCATTTCTGACTGCTACGCGCCAAGGTTCGATCGCGGACGGCATTGCCGATATGGCAGGTACGGCTGCCGCGCTATGGTTTGCAGCAAAAGTAAAAGCAGCAAAAAGTTAGATATATTTAAAGAAGTTAAAAGGCCGTCTGAAATCCTGAGAAACAGGTTTCAGACGGCCTTTTGTTACTTGATGTATGAAGCAATGATTACTTCATGCCAAGTATTTAAAAATTAGAATTTTACGCGTACACCGGCAGATACTTCGTGAGTATGGAGCTTAACGTTATTGATCTTGCTCCAATGGTTATAGCGATAGCCTGCATCCAATGCTACAGTTACATCGTAACTTATACCAGCCATTGCACCTACGCCGGTTTTAGTTTCTTTACGTTCATGATATGAATTAGCTGTCTCAACTTTTGTTGAAGCATGATTCACAGCCACACGAGCACCTACCCCAACAATTATTCTGATTGTATTTTCTTGTTGTAAATTAAGCAAATCTAAAAATGTTTTAGCTGTTGTAAAACCGCATTTATAAAAAACACTGTAACAAGTCGTTTAAGAACAAACGGCCTTGCTCGGTCGGGCGGAACACGGTCGGGTCTGATTCAAGCAGGCCTTTTTGTCTGGCGGTTTCGATTTGAGCCATAATTTTTGCAGTGGGGACACCGGTACGTTCTTGCAGCGTTGCAGCAGGTACGCCGTCGGTCAGGCGCAGGGCGTTCATCATGAATTCAAATGGAAGGTCTTCGGCAGCAACGGTTTTGCGTTCAACTGCTTCATGCGGATTGCTCTGCATGGCGGCAAGATAGTCGTTGGGATGGCGGCGGCGGACGGTGCGCTCAATGCGGTCGGGATAGGAAATTTTGCCGTGCGCGCCCGCGCCTATGCCCAAGTAATCGCCAAACTGCCAGTAGTTCAAATTATGGCGACACTGCATACTAGGTTTTGCAAAAGCCGATGTTTCGTAGTGGATAAAGCCTGCGTTTTCCAATGCGCCGTGTACGGCATCTTCAATATCCAATGCTGCTTCATCTTGCGGCAAACCTTTTGGCGGCGTATGACCAAAAGGCGTGTTCGGCTCCATGGTCAGATGATATGCGCTGATATGCGATACGCCTGTTGCGATAGCGGTTTGCACATCGTTTAAGGCCGTCTGAACCGTCTGGTTTGGCAGGGCATACATCAAGTCGATATTGACTTTTTCAAATAATTTCAAGGCAGTGTCAATGGCTGTCAGGGCTTCTTTGCCGTTGTGAACGCGTCCCAATCGAGCAAGCATATCGTCGTTAAAACTTTGTACGCCGATAGACAGGCGCGTAATACCTGCGTCTTTAAATCCTTGAAACTTCTCAATTTCAAATGTGCCGGGGTTCGCTTCCAAAGTAATTTCCGCTTCGGGTTGCAAGCGCAACAGTGAGCGCACGCCGCTTAACAAACGGTCAATCGATTCTGCTTGAAACAGGCTGGGCGTACCGCCGCCGAAGAATATGGTTTCCACCGGTCTGCCCCAAATATTCGGCAACTCAAGCTGCAGGTCGGTTAATAGGGCATCGATATAGGCTTCTTCCGGCAGGCCGTTTTTCAGGCTGTGGGAATTGAAGTCGCAATACGGACATTTTTTGATGCACCACGGAATGTGGATATAGAGTGATAAAGGGGGCAGGGCGGTTAGCTGGCCGGGGCGTTGGAAGGTGATTTGGGTCATGATATGTGTTGAGGCTCGAGGCCGTCTGAAATTTTTAGGGCTTTATTTTAACTGAAATGTCGGCCGGGAAAGTAATCAGTAGGAAATTTGCGCAGTCTAAGCGCTCAAAAAAGCTTCAATTTCTTCTTCTGATAATTTGGAATTGCAGACAAATTTTATTTTGCCTTGTGAGATGTTGAGTAATGCGGGAACAGTTTTGATGCCGTGTTGTTCACGAAAATCTTTCAAAGCCGCTTTGTTGCTGCTGTCTGTAAAGCGGATGGTAAGCTGCTTGTTTAAGGAAACGGTAAGCAGTTTTGCAACAAAACGGCGACAGTATGAACAGCTTGGTTTGCCTAAAAAGACGGTAGCAGTTTTTTGACTGTCAATGAGTTGAAGAAGTTCGTCAGGTGTGGTTGGGATGAAGGCAGCAACGTGTTTTGCAAAGGCTGCCAATTCTTCAGGTGTGGGCTTGGGCATGGGAATGAATGTGAGGTAGGCCGTCTGAAGGTTTCAGACGGCCTTTGGTCTATAAGGATTCGATTTTTCTTAACAATTCACGCAATGCTTGGGCGCGGTGGCTTTCGGCGTTTTTGATTTCGGGATCAAGCTCGGCGGCGGTGCAACTGTGTTCGGCCAGATAGAAATGCGGGTCGTAGCCGAAGCCGTTCTTGCCGGCTGCTTCTGCCTGCCATTGGCCGCGCCAGATGCCTTCGGCGATGATGGGCTGCGGGTCGTTTTCGTGGCGGACGAGTACGAGTACGCAGACGTAGTAGCAGCTTTTGTCGTCTTTATCGGCAAGATCTGCAGACAGTTTGGCGTTGTTTGCGGCATCGGATTTGGGGTTTTCGCCTGCATAACGGGCGGAGAAAATGCCGGGTGCGCCGTTTAAGGCGTTGGTGCAGATGCCGGAATCGTCGGCAAGTGCCGGTAAGCCGCTGTATTTGGCGGCATGGCGTGCTTTAGCCAGGGCATTTTCAACAAAGGTATGGTACGGCTCGGGACATTCGGGCGTATTGAACTGTGATTGTGGCAGGACTTCGATGTTTAAGTCGGCGAAGAGGCGGGAAAATTCTTTGAGTTTGCCTGCGTTGCCACTGGCAAGGACGATTTTTTCAAACATGGTTTTTCCTTAATGGTTTTCGGTTTGCTGCATACGAGCCATTTGTGCGCGTGCTTTGTGGCGGATGTAAAGGGCAAGGCTGCCGATTTGGGCAAAAACGGCGGCAAAGGCAAACAGAAAGGCGGCAACGGCAAATTGTTTGCTGTGAATGCTCAGAAGATAAGCGCCCAACAGAATCAGTACGATAAACATCAGGGTAAACAGGGCGGTCAGGAGCAGATAGGCTTTTTGTCGGGTCATGGCAGCTTGGGGGAGGGGGGAAATGTTCTGATTATAACGTCAGATTGGGAATTTGAAACCATGCTGGATTCGTTAAAAAGGCCGTCTGAATATTTCAGACGGCCTTAAGTCGAATAACGGATTAACGCAATTCTGTGTGCAGGCGGCTCAGCAATGTGGAGGCATCGCTGCCTTTGTATGGGCTGCCGTCTTTGTTCAACAGATGGAGGCGTGCGCCATTGTTGATAGGCTCAACATAAACAATGATTTCAGGATAAGTCTTTGGCGCTTCTGCTTTGCCTTTGCCAAATACGCGTTTGAACAGGCCCGGTTTTTTATTGGCAACTGCTTCGCCTTCGGTTGGTGCTTGTTGAACCAAGAAAGCACGGCGTTCGGCATTTTGACCGATAACAGTCAGGCCGATGCGGTCAAGCGCAAGGGCGGTACGGCGCCAGTTGCGGCCGTAATCACCTGCCAGCAACAAAGTGCCGTTGTCCACACGCGCCAATTCAGAAGCATTGCTGCGGGCGGCAACGCTTTGGGTCAGAGCCTGTTCGGCTTGCTGACCGTCAACGCCCAAATATTGCATAAAGCGGGCGAGGAATGCGGCTTCGAGGTTAGGGTCGTTTTCACCCGGTTGCCACATCGTAGTGTCTTTTTTACGGTCGGCATAAACTTCTTTCATGCCTTTGTGGGCGAAGAAGATGTCGGTCGAACCGTTTTTACCTTGTTCGATGCGGATGATGAACTTGTCGCGTTCGCTGGTAGAGTAGATACCGCCCAAGCCGACTTTGTCCAACAGACGGCGCAGGCTGTCTTGAGGGATTTTGGCTCGGTTTTCTGCCCACTCGGTTTCCATTTGGCCGATGGCAGGTTCTTCAGATTTGATGTCGAAACCGTTTTCTTGCCAGAACACTTTCAGCAAAGGCCAAATTTCGCGAGGCGATTTGCCATCGACAACCAACCAGCGTTGGTTGCCGTCACGCTCAAGGCGTACGCCTTTAACGGATTTCAAGACTTCTGCATTGGCAGGTTGTTGTACAGCTTGAGTGCGGCGTTTGTTGAAGTCGCTGGCGCGGACGGCACCGCTGCCTGCCGGTAATTGATAGAGGTTGCCTTGGTCTGGGTTGTTCAAATCAGGTGGTACTTCCAGTTTGACCAAGCGGTGTGATTGACTTTGATAGTCGAGTTTGGGTTGTTCTTTTTTGCTGCCGGAACAGGCAGTCATGCTAATCAGGGCGAGGGCTACTACGATGGGTTTGATATAGGTCATCTTGTTTTCCTGTGGATGGAGTTCTTAACAGGGAGGTCGTCTGAAAAGGGTGTTTGGGATTCAGACGGCCTTATTTCCGGATCAGATTTGTCCTGATTTTTCCAGAGCGGCTCGGACTTTGGCTTGACCGGCTTCGGTCAGTGCTACCAAAGGCAGACGAACATGGGGTTCGCATTTGCCCAATAAGCTCAGGCCCCATTTGGGCGCGGCCGGGCTGGGCTCGCAGAACATGGTGTTATAAATTGGGATAAGTTGCTCGTTTAGACGACGGGCGGTCGCAATATCGCCCTCAAGGGCGGCTCGGCACATATCGGCAAAGAGTTTCGGTGCAACGTTGGCTGCGACGGTTACCACGCCATGACCGCCACACAGCATGAAAGGCAGGCCGGTAGGATCGTCACCGGAGAACACGGCAAAACCTTCAGGAACGCTGTTGATCAATTCGATGTTGTTGCCGATATTGCCGCTGGCTTCTTTCACGCCGACGATATTCGGAATCTCGGCCAAACGCAAAATAGTGTCGTTGCTCATGCTCACGACGGTACGGCCGGGAACATTATAGATAATCATCGGAATCGAAGTGGCTTCGGCGATGGCTTTAAAATGTTGGTAAATGCCTTCTTGCGAAGGTTTGTTGTAGTAGGGAACAACAGATAAGGTGTAGTCCGCACCGGCTTGCTCGGCTGCTTTGGAAAGGGCGATGGCTTCTACAGTATTGTTGGCGCCTGTACCGGCGATAACGGGAACGCGCTTGTTGACGTGTTTGACAGTGGCTTCAATAACGGCCAAATGTTCTTCGACAGGCAGGGTGGCAGACTCGCCGGTGGTGCCGACTGCGACGATGCCGTCAGTGCCGTTTTCAATGTGCCAGTCGATTAAGTCATGAAGTTGTTCGTAGTTGATGCTGCCGTCTTGATTCATCGGAGTAATCAGGGCAACCAGACTGCCTTTTAACATACGGAAACCTTTAATTTTATGGTGTGGGTGAATTATTCATCGGATTGTAGCTTACTTTGTTGTTTGTGTGAAACATATCCGCTAAGCGGCTTTGCCGTTTAATGGTGACTTGTCATTATCTTAATGAATAATACATTTTTAAATCATTGGTTTGTTTGTTTTGAGATGGAAAAATGATGTCAAGAATTAAAATGTGTTAAGGCGGTTTAAGGCCGTCTGAAAACGGTTGGGCGGAACTTTCAGACGGCCTGATGGTTTTGAATTTGCTGATACATTTCAAATTGGTTAAAATACGCATCTTAATATTTTTTAACGATTCTTGAGAGAAGGTTCAACATGGCCGGAATGACTGAAAAACAAGCGGAACCGCTTGATTTGGTTTATGGTTTGGAAGATAAGCCGCCGTTTGGGAATGCGTTGTTGAGTGCGGTTACGCACCTTCTGGCGATTTTTGTCCCGATGATTACTCCGGCACTGATTGTCGGCGGGGCGTTGGAGCTGCCGGTTGAAATGACGGCTTATTTGGTGTCGATGGCAATGGTGGCTTCCGGTGTCGGCACTTATTTGCAGGTCAACCGTTTCGGGCCGGTCGGTTCGGGCATGTTGTCGATTCAGTCGGTCAACTTCTCTTTTGTTACCGTGATGATTGCACTTGGTACCGGCATGAAAGAGGGAGGCTTGACTGAAGATGCGATGATTTCAACGCTTTTGGGCGTGTCCTTTGTCGGCGCGTTTTTGGTGTGCTTCTCCGCTTGGCTTTTGCCTTATCTGAAAAAAGTGATTACGCCGACTGTAAGCGGTGTGGTCGTCATGCTGATTGGCCTGAGCTTGGTACATGTCGGCATTACCGATTTCGGCGGCGGCTTCGGTGCGAAAGCAGACGGTACGTTCGGCTCGATGGAAAACTTGGGTTTGGCATCGCTGGTGTTGCTGATTGTATTGGTTTTCAACTGCTTGAAAAATCCATTGCTGCGTATGAGCGGCATCGCGGTGGGTTTGATTGTTGGTTATATTGTTGCGCTGTTTTTGGGTAAAGTAGATTTTTCCGCCCTGCAAAACCTGCCGCTGATTACCCTGCCTGTTCCGTTTAAATATGGTTTCGCATTTGATTGGCACGCGTTTATTGTCGCCGGTGCGATTTTCTTGTTGAGCGTATTTGAGGCAGTGGGCGATTTGACGGCGACAGCAATGGTCTCCGAGCAGCCGATTGAGGGTGAGGAATACACCAAACGTCTACGCGGCGGCGTATTGGCAGATGGTTTGGTGTCTGTGATTGCGACTGCGTTGGGCTCTTTGCCTTTGACTACTTTTGCGCAAAATAACGGCGTGATTCAAATGACCGGCGTGGCTTCGCGCCATGTGGGCAAATATATCGCGGCTATTTTGGTATTGTTGGGTTTGTTCCCTGTTATCGGCCGTGCGTTTACCACGATTCCGAGTCCGGTTTTGGGTGGCGCGATGGTATTGATGTTTGGCCTGATTGCGATTGCCGGCGTGCGGATTCTGGTCAGCCACGGTATTCGCCGTCGTGAAGCAGTTATCGCGGCTACTTCTGTCGGTTTGGGTTTGGGCGTGGCATTTGAGCCGGAAGTGTTCAAAAACCTGCCGGTATTGTTCCAAAACTCAATTTCCGCAGGCGGTATTATGGCGGTATTGTTGAACTTGGTTTTGCCGGAAGATAAAACCGATAAAGCGGTTAAAGTGGAAACCGATAGTTTGGATCACTAAGCAAGCTTTATTCAAAGGCCGTCTGAAGTTTCAGACGGCCTTTTGGTTTTTCGGCTATAATATTGTTTTTATTTGTTATCCGAGTGGTTCGGATAGCCCTACCCGGAAAGGTTTTATATGACGGTTTATTCACTTTTTATCACTTGTCCTCGCGGTTTGGAAGCGCCTTTGACGCAGGAACTTGAAAGCATGGCATGTCAGGATATCCGCGCTGTTGACGGCGGTGTGGCATGTAAAGGCACGATGGAGCAGGTGTATCGTATCAACCTGTATTCGCGCGTTGCCAGCCGCGTTTTGCTGCGCTTGACCAAAGGCGGTTATCGTAATGAACACGATATCTACAAATTGGCACGAAATCTGCATTGGACAGGTTGGTTTAAGCTGGAGCAGACCTTCAAGGTCAAAGTTGAAGGCAAGCGCGCCAATGTGAAAAGCTTGGATTTTGTCGGTTTGAAAATCAAAGATGCCGTCTGCGATGCCTTCCGCGATATTTATGATGCGCGTCCGAGCGTGGGCAAAATCAACCCCGATATCCGCATTCATGCCTTTATCGATGAGCGCAACGTGGAAATCTTTATCGATACTTCCGGCGAAGCACTCTTCAAACGCGGCTATCGTCAGGATACCGGCGAAGCGCCATTGAGGGAAAATTTGGCGGCAG
The DNA here is from genome assembly GCF_001837635.1 of Neisseria sp. HMSC070H10. Classification (NCBI taxonomy): domain Bacteria; kingdom Pseudomonadati; phylum Pseudomonadota; class Betaproteobacteria; order Neisseriales; family Neisseriaceae; genus Neisseria; species Neisseria sp. HMSC070H10. The sequence continues at coordinate 156,927 of NZ_KV833376.1, read as the reverse complement.
GTTTGCTGCTTTTGGCAGGTTACGATGGTACGCAGCCTTTCCAAGACCCGTTTTGCGGCAGCGGCACGATTGCCATTGAGGCTGCATGGATTGCAACACACCGTGCGCCGGGTTTGATGCGCCGTTTCGGTTTTGAAAAACTGCAAAACTTCGACAAAGAAAAATGGCAAGCCCTGCGCCGTGAAGCTGAAAAACAAATCAAACCGGCAGCCGCGCCCATTTCCGGCAGCGACAACGACCGTTATATGATTCGTGCCGCATTGGCGAATGCCCAAGCCGCCGAAGTGTATAATTTCATCCGCTTTGACGTGCAAGATGCGCAGGCCGCGCGACCGAACGGCGAACACGGCATTATGATTTCCAATCCGCCTTATGGCGTGCGCCTTGCCGAAATTCAGGCTTTACAGGCGCTTTATCCGCAACTGGGCACATGGTTGAAACAGCACTACGCAGGCTGGCTGGCTGGGATGTTTACCGGCGATCGCGATATGCCGAAATTTATGCGCCTTTCTCCGAAGCGTAAAATTCCGCTGTTTAATGGTAACTTGGATTGCCGATTGTTTTTGATGGATATGGTTAAAGGCTCGAATCGGGGCTAAAACCTGAAATTGAGGTCGTCTGAAAGATGATTTCAGACGGCCTTTTTTGATTTGTTAAAACTGTCTTTGTTATAACGGAGTTTGCTTTTCTTTTTTTAATTACAGGCTGTCTGAATCGTGTTCAGACGGCCTTTTTATTTGTTTAAAACTGCTATTTTATAGTAATAGACAATTAGATAAATAATAAAAATCTATTATATGAGTAAAATACATTGTTAAATAAAAATACCATATCTAGTAGTCTTGTGTTTTAATTCGCACCATATCTTGTGTTTATGGTATTGCAATGAGTAGCTTGAAATTTACAGTTGAGCAAATTGTTTGGCAGGAAGTGCCCGGCGAAGTGTCGCTGGCATTTCTGTTTTCAGGTTGTCCGCTGCGTTGCAAAGGTTGCCACAGTGCCGATACATGGAAAGAGGGTATCGGCACGGAATTGACCGAGGAGTATTTAAAAGGCCGTCTGAAACGCTATCGCGGGCTAATTAGCTGCGTGTTGTTTATGGGCGGGGAGTGGCAACCGAAAGCCTTACAGAAAATGCTGGCTATTGTTACGCAGGAAGGTTTGAAAGCCTGTTTGTACACAGGCCTGGAGCGTGAGGAGTTGGAGGCGGTTTCAGATGGCATCCTGACTTATCTGACGTATCTGAAAACCGGCCGCTGGCAGATGGAGCTGGGCGGCTTGGACAGCCCGACCACCAATCAGAAGTTTATCGATCTGCGCACGGGCGAAGTGTTGAACCGCTTGTTTATCAAAGACAAACCTGCGCCTAAAGTTTTTCCAGTGGCTTCAATTTAGCCCGGTGCTGTATTGCACTGATTTAAATTGAATTTATTGTATTCGCTGACAGCGATGTTTCAGACGGCCCAACCGTCATTGTTTAATAAATCAACCAAACCATACAGGAGAATTAACATGATTCGGCTGCATCCCGAACAGTTAAACGGAAAACTACAATTCATGCGTGACTACATCAGCGCGCAAAACGCGGCGGACGGCTCGAAAATGGACGCCAACGCCAACGTTACCCAGAAAAACATCGCTACGATGGAAGCGGAGATCATGAAAGACTTTTTCGTGCAGATTAACCGCGCCCAAGTGTCGCGCAAAATCGCTGAAATTTTCGACCAATCCGTCGCCGACGAATACATCCGCCAGATTGAGGCGCATGAGATTTATGTGCACGACGAAACCAGCCTCAAGCCTTATTGTGTGTCGGTTACGCTGTATCCCTTCCTGCTCGACGGCTTAAGCAAACTTGGCGGAGAATCTAAGGCGCCGCAGCATCTGGCATCGTTTTGCGGCTCATTTATCAATCTTGTGTTTGCCATCAGTGCGCAGTTTGCCGGTGCGGTGGCGACGGTGGAATTTCTGACCTATTTCGACTACTTCGCCCGCAAAGACTACGGTGATAATTATTTGGAAACCCATGCCAAAGAAATCGCCAACCATATGCAGCAGGTGGTGTATAGCATCAACCAGCCTGCCGCCGCGCGCGGCTATCAGAGCGTGTTTTGGAATATTTCCGTTTACGATCAATACTATTTCGACGCGATGTTCGGCGATTTCGTCTTCCCCGATTTCAGCAAACCAGTGTGGCCAAGCGTGGCGAAGTTGCAAAACTTCTTCCTCAAATGGTTTAACCAAGAGCGCACCAAAGCCATTTTGACCTTCCCTGTTGTAACCGCTGCGATGCTGACCAACGGCGGCAAATGCAAAGACACCGTGTTTGCAGACGAAATGGCGAAAGAGTTGGCGGAAGGCAATTCCTTCTTCGTCTATCTTTCCGACAACCCTGACTCGTTGGCTTCCTGCTGCCGCCTGCGCAATGCCATTGAAGACCGCACTTTCAGCTACACCCTCGGCGCGGGCGGCGTGGCGACCGGTTCCATCAACGTCATCACCATCAACATGAACCGGTTGGAGCAAGACGGGCGCGACCTTGCCGCTGAAGTCGCCAAAATCCACAAATACCAATACGCCTACCGCAAACTGATGGAAGAATACCAAGCCGCCGGGATGCTGCCCGTTTACGATGCAGGCTTTATTACGTTGGACAAACAGTTCCTCACCATCGGCATCAACGGCATGGCGGAAGCCGCCGAATCGCAAGGCATCAAGGTTGGCTACAACGACGATTACATCAACTTTGTCCAAGGCCGTCTGAAAACCATATTCGAAGCCAACCAAGCCGCCAGCAAACACTACGGCGTGAAGTTCAACACCGAGTTTGTCCCTGCCGAAAACCTCGGCGTGAAAAACGCCAAATGGGACAAAGCCGACGGCTACAAAGTCAGCCGCGACTGCTATAACTCCTATTTCTACGTCGTCGAAGACGAAGAAATCAACGCGCTCGACAAATTCCTGCTGCACGGTAAAGAACTGGTGGACTGGCTTGACGGCGGCTCCGCGCTGCACCTGAACCTTGACGAAGCCCTGCCCGAATCCGGCTACCGCTCGCTGCTGGACATCGCCGCGCAAACCGGCTGCAACTACTTCTGCGTGAACGTACGTATCACCATCTGCAACGAATGCGGTCACATCGACAAACGCACCCTGCCTGCCTGTTCCGCCTGCGGTTCGCACGACATCGACTACGGCACCCGTGTCATCGGCTACCTGAAACGCGTATCCGCCTTCTCAAGCGGACGGCGTAAAGAACACGCGCTCAGACATTATCACCGTAAAGCGGCGTAATCGTTGAAAAAAGGTTACTTACAAAAGCAAAGGCCGTCTAAAATTTCAGACGGCCTTTAGGATATTTAGATAGACTGACTCTTTCAGCTGTATGATTTTAATTAAATTAAACAACAATGCTTGATACTTTAATATTTTGAAGTTCCGTGTGACTCGCAGGTAGGGGGTGTGGCGCAGCCACGCACGCGATCGGTAATTTTTTATAGTATTCACTCTCCAAAACTCATTACCGCTGTTTCTTTTGTTCCGCCCCAATCCAACGGCAACCATCCATCCCGAACATAACGGTGGAATGACGAAAACGCCCAATCGCGAACATTGCCGCACAATCCATGTTTGACGGGATTGAAATGGATGTAGTCCGCGCAACGTTGCAAATCCGTTTCGTCGCGCACGGTGTGTTCATAAAAACGCCGTTGCCAAATACCGCGTTCGTTCCGCCGCTGTTTGCTGGCAGACAGGTTTTCAGCATGAGGGAAATGGGCGGAGAATTTGGTTTTAATCAGCCGCCAGCGCAGGGAATAATCCGTATCGTCGGGCGGCAGCGTCCAAATGGCGTGGATATGGTTCGGCAGTACGCATACGGCGACGGTTTCAAAGGGATATTGTTTTTGCACATCCATATAGGCCGCACGCGAAGCCGATATGTTCGACAAGCAGGCGCGATTTTGGGTCGGCGAGTTTGACGGTGAAAAAGAATGTGCCGCCGGCAATGAAGTTTCTGCGATAACGCGCCATAGGATTTTTGCTTGTGGTTTGGGTGTTGGAGAAGGAATGATTTGTTTTTTGAGGTTTTAACTTCGTTCAATTTGACACTTTCAGACGACCTTTGAGGCCGTCTGAAAGCGCTAGCTTCAACGAAGTTAAAAGTTGAAACGGCAAACCGTCAATCAAGCAACCGCGTGCGTGCGTACCGCACACACCCTACGCGTTGGTTTTTAAGTTCCGAGTAATTCATAGGTAGGGTGTGTGGCGTAGCCACGCACGCGGTCAGTTGGGTATGCAGGCTACGGCTTGCTTTGTTGAAGTTGAGGTTTTCAGACGACATTGGAGGCCGTCTGAAAGCGTTCGCTTCAACGAAGTTAAAAGTTGAAACGGCAACCCGTTAATCAAGCAACCGCGTGCGTACCGCACACACCCTACGCGTTGGTTTTAAGTTCCGAGTGATTCACAGGTAGCGTGTGTGGCGCAGCCACGCACGCGGTCGGTTGGGTGTGCAGGCTACGGCTTGCTTTTTCAGTTTTCAGACGGCCATTTCTCATGCCGTCTGAAGGCGTTAATTTCGATTAAGTTAAAATTTACAGCAGCAAACAGTTAATCAAACTAACCGCGTGCGTGCGTACCGCACACACCCTACGCATTGGTTTTTAAGTTCCAAGTGATTCAAAGGTAGGGTGTGTGGCGCAGCCACGCACGCGGTTGGTTGGGTATGCGGGCTACGGCTTGCTAAGGCATATGTTCCACCCACCTGGCATATGTATTAAGATTAAAACAATTTTTTGCAATTTGTTGAATTTCATACTGAACATTATTAAATAAGTTTTCTACCCTATATTTAGTGGCAGCAGGATAGTATTTCAACCCCGATTTTGTATTCCATACAATAACAATTCTTACTGCATCGCTACTTATCTCTCTGGAACGATCAGTTCCTTTGTAAACAGAAGAATAGATTAAAATCCAGGCTGCTTTATTTCTTAAATTAAATTTATATACATACTCCCAGATTATGTTTGGAGAGTTACTTAATTCTTCAGAAACCTCCTCCCAATAAAGTAAATTACCTGTATTTGCAATATCACTTAAACATTTTTGAAACTCAGATTTCCAATACGGACGATATGTCATTGTTAGAGCCTTTTTAATAAAATAGATATTATTTAGTTGTAATGTGATTAGCATTAACTAGATATAATTAGCTACATTTTCAGCTTTTTGACAAAAGTCTTGCACATCGAATTCAACTATACTTGCAGGTATACGATGAAAATCACTAACTGAAAAAATAATAATATGCGAATTATCTGCTTCAATACGAAATTTCGCGTTTTCACGATGTTTAAATTTTGTTATTAGTTCCTCAAAACAAATATCACTATTTGGATTAGGTAAAATTGGTGTCGTGATAATTGATTGTCTTTCAGTTGCATTTGCTGGTTGATACACTTTCCCACAATCCTCACCTAGACTTCTTTGAAAATCTGAATTTCTAAAATTTCCATTTTTTCTATGGACATCTCTGATACGTAGAATTTCATTAACTATAAAATCAAAGCACTTGACTGCCTCCTCGCTAACTCTCGTAGCGTCATCCCGTGAATTATTTTTATAAAATTTAATAAACTCAGACGAACATACTCTTAGCTTATTAATGCTTTCCTTAATTTCAATACCAAACATATTTACCTCGTTCAATTAATAATATTAAGGTTTATCTTAAAACCATCTTCAAATACTTCCCAGTATAACTCCCCTTAACCTTCGCCACCTGCTCGGGGCTACCTGAAGCAATAATCTTACCACCTCCGTCTCCCCCTTCCGGCCCTAAATCCACAATCCAATCCGCGGTTTTAATCACGTCCAGATTATGCTCGATAATCACTATCGAGTTGCCTTTGCCTTTCAGACGACCTATGACTTCCAGCAGCAGGGCGATGTCGGCGAAGTGCAGGCCGGTGGTGGGTTCGTCGAGGATATAGAGCGTTCTGCCGGTGTCGCGTTTGGAGAGTTCGAGGGCGAGTTTGACGCGCTGGGCTTCGCCGCCGGAGAGGGTGGTGGCGGACTGGCCGAGGCGGATGTAGCCCAGGCCTACGTCCATCAGGGTTTGCAGTTTGCGCGATACGGTGGGGACTGCGTCGAAAAATTCGCGGGCTTCTTCGACGGTCATGTCGAGGACTTGGCTGATGTTTTTGCCTTTGTATTGGATTTCGAGCGTTTCACGGTTGTAGCGTTTGCCGTGGCAGACTTCGCAGGGGACGTACACGTCGGGCAGGAAGTGCATTTCGACTTTGATGACGCCGTCGCCTTGGCAGGCTTCACAGCGGCCGCCTTTGACGTTGAAGGAGAATCTGCCGACGTTGTAGCCGCGTTCGCGCGAGAGGGGCACACCGGCGAAGAGTTCGCGGATGGGGGTGAATAGGCCGGTGTAGGTGGCGGGGTTGGAGCGCGGGGTGCGGCCGATAGGGGATTGGTCGACGTTGATGACTTTGTCGAGGTGTTCGAGGCCGTGGATGTCGTCGTATGGGGCGGGTTCTTCTTGGGCGCGGTTGAGTTCGCGGGCGGTGATTTTGGCGAGGGTGTCGTTAATCAGTGTGGATTTGCCGCTGCCGGATACGCCGGTGATGCAGGTAATCAAACCGAGCGGCAGTTCGAGGGTTACGTTTTTGAGGTTGTTGCCACGCGCGCCTTTGAGGACGAGCATTCGGTCGGGATTGACGGGCGTGCGTTCAGACGGCACGGCAATGGATTTTTTGCCGCTGAGGTATTGTCCGGTAACGGAGTTTTCGCATTGGGCGACGTTTTCGGGGGTGTCGGCAATCAGTACGTTGCCGCCGTGTTCGCCCGCGCCGGGGCCCATATCGACGACGAAATCGGCTTCGCGGATGGCGTCTTCGTCATGTTCGACCACAATTACGCTGTTGCCCAAGTCGCGCAGGCGTTTGAGGGTGGCGAGTAGGCGGTCGTTGTCGCGCTGGTGCAGGCCGATGGAGGGTTCGTCCAACACGTACATCACGCCGGTCAGGCCGCTGCCGATTTGGCTGGCGAGGCGGATGCGCTGGGCTTCGCCGCCGGAGAGGGTTTCGGCGGAGCGGGAAAGATTCAGGTAATCCAGCCCGACGTTAATCAGGAAGCCGAGCCGCTCGGTGATTTCTTTGAGGATTTTTTCGGCGATTTGTTTTTTGTTGCCGTCCAAATCCAGCGTTTCGAAGAATTGGTGGGTTTTGGTCAGCGGCCAGGCGGAGACTTCGTGTAAAGGTTCGCCGCTGACGTAAACGTAGCGGGCTTCTTTGCGCAAACGTGCGCCGCCGCAGCTCGGGCAGGCGCGGTGGTTTTGGTATTCGCGCAGTTTTTCGCGCACGGTTTCGCTGTCGGTTTCGCGGTAGCGGCGTTCGAGATTAGGGATGATGCCTTCGAAGGCGTGGCTGCGGTTGAAGGTGGTACCACGTTCGGACAGGTAGGTGAAGTTGATGACTTCTTTGCCCGAGCCGTGCAACACGACTTTTTTCACTTTTTCCGGTAGGCTTTCCCAAGCGGCATTGACATCAAATTTGTAATGATGCGCCAGTGATTGAATCATTTGGAAATAGAATTGGTTGCGCTTATCCCAGCCGTCAATCGCGCCTGCTGCTAAGGATAATTCGGGATGGGCGACCACTTTTTCGGGGTCGAAAAAGTTGGTGTTGCCCAAGCCGTCGCAAGTCGGGCAGGAGCCCATCGGGTTGTTGAACGAAAAGAGGCGCGGCTCTAATTCGGGCAGGCTGTATGAACATACAGGGCAGGCGAAACGCGCGGAAAACCAATGTTCTTCGCCGCTGTCCATTTCCATTGCCAGCGCACGCTCGTTGCCGTGGCGCAGCGCGGTTTCAAAACTTTCTGCCAGCCGCTGCTTGATGTCCGCCTTCACTTTCACGCGGTCGATGACGACGTCGATATTGTGCTTGATGTTTTTTTCCAGCTTCGGCACTTCATCCAACTGATAGACCTCGCCGTCCACGCGTACACGCGCAAAGCCCTGAGCCTGTAAGTCGGCAAAGAAATCGACAAACTCACCCTTACGTTCGCGCACAGCCGGCGCAAGAATCATCACGCGTGTGTCTTCCGGCAGCTTCAACACAGCATCGACCATCTGCGACACGGTTTGGCTCGATAATGGCAGATTGTGTTCGGGGCAATACGGCATACCGACGCGTGCGTACAAAAGGCGCAGGTAATCGTGGATTTCTGTTACTGTACCGACGGTGGAACGCGGGTTGTGGCTGGTGGATTTCTGCTCGATGGAAATTGCAGGCGACAGGCCTTCGATCAAATCGACATCTGGTTTGTCCATCATCTGCAAAAATTGACGGGCATAGGCTGAAAGGCTCTCGACATAACGGCGTTGGCCTTCGGCATATAAAGTATCAAACGCCAGAGACGATTTGCCGCTGCCTGACAATCCTGTTACCACTACGAGCTTGTGGCGCGGAATGTCCAAATCGACATTTTTCAAATTATGTGTACGCGCGCCGCGGATGCGGATGGTGTCATTATCGTGTGAATGTTTGGGATGATGGTTGCACATGGTGTCAGGCCGTCTGAAAAATAAAATAAACGGCTATTGTAGCACTTTTCAAATGACAGACTGGATAGATAAAGCATTTGATATAAAAGAAACAAAGAGGCCGTCTGAAAATATGTTTTCAGACGGCCTTGATATAGATGGATCAGCTTATCAGTCGATTGTGCGGAGAATTTCGCGCAGGGCTTTTTGCCAGTCGGACGGTTTGATACCAAACTCGGTTTCGAGGCGTGAGCAATCCATAATGCTGTATGCCGGACGCGGAGCGGGCAGGGGGTATTGTTCGGTGGTGATTGCGTTCAGTTCCGGAATGCGGAAGCTGTCGTCTAATTGATGGGCCGTCTGAAAGATGGCTTTGGTAAATTCGTACCATGTTGCCGATTTGTTGCCACAGTAATGGAAGATGCCGCGTGGGGAAGTAGGCTGTTGCAATAAACTGATGATGGCATGAGCCAAGTCGCCTGCATAAGTAGGGCAACCGGTTTGGTCATGAACGATGGAGAGAGAATCACGTTCTTTGGCAAGGCGCAACATGGTTTTGACGAAATTGCTGCCGTATTCGCTAAACAGCCATGAGGTACGGACGATTGTACTTTCCGGATGCGCGGCTAAAGCCAAAAGCTCGCCCGCTACTTTGGATTGACCGTAAGTGCTGCGCGGATTGGTGTAGTCGGTTTCGCGGTAAGGGCGTTTGCCTTCGCCGTCGAATACATAATCAGTGGAAATATGGATAAAGCGGGCGTGTGCGGCGCGGGCGGCTGCGGCCAGGTTGTGAACAGCGGTTGCGTTGACGGCAAAAGCGGCCTCTGCGTTTTCTTCCGCTTTATCGACGGCAGTGTAAGCCGCGGCATTAACGATGGCATCTGGTTGGAAGTTTTTGATCATATGATGCACGGCTTCGGTATCGGTAATGTCCAGCGAAGTAGAGTCGGTAGCAATCAGTTCCCAATCTTCGGGCAGGCGGTCGCGCAGACAACGTGCAAGCTGGCCTTTGGCTCCGGTCAATAAAGTACGCATGGTTGAGTATCTCCTCTGATAGCTGTTGAATAGGTATTCGTGTCATTATAATGTAAATAAGACAAATTCACATTATTGGCGTAGAACAAAATGCAGAGGCGGCTGTATTTGGGCAAATTGTCGATATTATCTATCCATAATAATAACCACTTATTGGTATTATGTTTGTTTACTATAACTAGAGTTAAAGTTCAGCTCTTAACAAGATAGATAAAGGATCTATGCTGTTTGATAGATTGTGAATCAATGTTAATGTTTTTATTGTTTCTAGGATAATGGAATTTAAAAACAGGCGAAACTCCATCCTTTTATCGGCAAATTCTACCGTTTGATATTTTTGAGTAAATATTTTGAAAAATATTACTAAAATAATAATTGAGCAAGGGCGGAATTTGCTCGTTCCGTCAGCTCAATATCTTTATTAACTATTTTGGGAGTAATTATTATGGCATACTGTTACGGGGGGTATTATACTAGACCCCTGGTTAGTTCTTACTGCGCTCCTGCGCCTAAGGCTTCCTACTCTTCTTACTACTGCGCTCCTGCAGCAAAATCTTCTGTTTCTATCGGCAGCATTGCTAGCATTGCCAGCATCGGCGTGTCAGTAGTTAACGCGGTAACCGGTTTGGTTTCTGCTATTGCGGCTTTCTGCCCACCGGCAAAAACGCCTAACTACAAATGTGTTCCGGTTTGCCCACCTTACAACTGCGATCCAATCAAACCGATCCCATGTCCAAAACCACAACCTAAACCTCAGCCTAAGCCTCAACCAAAACCTGAGCCTAAACCTGAGCCACAACCAGAACCGCAACCAGAACCAAAACCTCAACCAAAACCTGAGCCTAAGCCAGAACCAAAACCTGAGCCTAAACCAGAACCTAAGCCAGAGCCAAAACCTCAGCCTAAACCAGAACCGAAACCTGAGCCAGACTGCAAAGACTGTGTTGACGACCATAACCAAAACAACTCATACGGTCAGGAAGACAAAAACCCAGGTAATGTCATTCGAGCTGAAGACTGCAAAGACGGCAACGTTATCCGCGGTACTGATGCTAAAGATACCATTTATGGTACTGCTTGCGAAGACATCATCTACGGTGGCAACGGCACAGACGTAATTTATGCCGGTGCTGGTAACGACACCATTTACGGTGATGCCGACGGTGACTCTCTGTACGGTGAAGAAGGTAAAGACTACCTGCAAGGTGGTGCCGGTAACGACTACCTGAACGGTGGTTCAGGTGCTGACATCATGCGCGGTGGCGACGGTAACGATGTTTATTTCGTTGACAATGCCAACGACCAAGTTATCGAGTACGGCAATGCACAAGCCGGTATCGATACTGTTCGTACCGTTATTGACTACACCTTGACCGATCACGTTGAAAACCTGTTCTTGCAAGGTATGCAAAACCTGAACGGTACCGGTAACTCTTTGAACAACAACATCGAAGGTAACGGCGGCAACAACCATCTGTACGGTTTGTCCGGCGACGACTGCCTGGTTGGTAAAGACGGTAACGACTACCTCGACGGTGGTGTCGGCAACGACATCCTGATCGGCGGTACCGGTAACGATACTTACTTCTTCGACAAAGGTTACGGTCACGACACTATCCGTGAGGAAAGCGGTAATGACACCCTGTTGTTCGGTAAAGGCGTTGCAGCTTCTGACGTATTGCTGAGCAAATCAGGTGCTAACCTGACTGTTTCTGTCGGTACTAACGACAGCATTACCATCGACGACTGGTTTACCGGTAACAATCACAAAGTTGAAAACTTCAAGTTTGCTGATGGTAGCACTTACCAAGTAACCGGCCACGGCGACTACTACTCTCTGTCTGCTGTGAACCATATCCAAGATCAGACTCAAGCTTCTGTAATCTGATAGGATGGTGATTTTCAGGGTTCTTCTCTAAAATCAACGGATAAGGCCGTCTGAAACCAAAATATAAGGTTTCAGACGGCCTTTATTTTGTAAACAATCTGACGAAAAATTCCAAATTGGGCTAAAATACCGTATTCTTCTGTCTACCTAAGAGATACCCGAAATGTCTGAAATCAGCTTGAAAAAAATCTACTCCGGCAAAGTCCGCGATTTGTACGAAATTGACGATAAACGTATGCTGATGGTTGCTTCCGACCGTCTGTCTGCATTCGATGTGATTTTGGATGATCCGATTCCGGGTAAAGGGGAGATTCTGACGCAGATTTCCAATTTTTGGTTTAAAAAACTGGCTCATATCATGCCTAACCATTTTACCGGCCATACGGTTTACGATGTTTTGCCAGAAAACGAAGCCAAAGTTTTAGAAAAACGCGCTGTTGTAGCTAAAAAACTCACTCCGGTGAAAGTGGAGGCTATTGTGCGCGGTTATCTGGCAGGCAGCGGTTGGAAAGATTATCAAAAGACAGGCTCTGTTTGCGGTATTCAACTGCCTGAAGGTATGCAGGAAGCGCAACAGTTGCCCGAAGTGATTTTTACGCCATCGACCAAAGCCGCAGTTGGCGATCATGATGAAAACATCAGCTTTGAAGAATGCGAACGCATCATCGGAAAAGAATTGGCGGCGGAGGTGCGCGCCAAAGCGATTCAGCTTTATACAGAAGCGGCCGAATATGCGAAATCTCGCGGTATTATCATTTGCGATACCAAGTTTGAATTTGGTTTGGATGAAGAAGGTACGCTGACTTTGATGGACGAAGTATTAACGCCTGACTCCAGTCGTTTTTGGCCTGCAGACCAATACAAAGTCGGCACCAATCCGCCGTCTTTTGACAAACAATTTGTCCGCGACTGGCTGGAGCAAAGCGGTTGGAATAAAAAAGCGCCTGCGCCTAAAGTGCCTGCCGATGTAATTCAAAAAACAGTCGAAAAATATCAAGAAGCATTGACTTTGCTGACTCAGGATTGATTTTTAAGTTTGAAGGCCGTCTGAAAAGGATATATTTCAGACGGCCTTTTTATTGTATAAATACTGGATTTTAAGGATGGTTGCCTTTATAATCGAGAGTTGTTTTCAGCGCCTTAAAGGCCGTCTGAAAGCTTGTTTATAACCTGCCGCACGGTCTGAAACCCTAACTATGCACATTCGGATTTTAGTGTGCATTATTAGTGTTTTAGCAGTGCGGTATTTTGAAAGGAACAATAATGTTCAATAAACACGTTAAGACCTTCCAATACGGTAATCAAACCGTTACTTTGGAAACCGGCGAAATCGCTCGCCAAGCCGCTGCTGCCGTTAAAGTATCCATGGGCGACACTGTTGTTTTGGTTGCCGTTACTACCAATAAAGAAGTGAAAGAAGGCCAAGACTTCTTCCCTCTGACTGTCGATTACCTCGAGCGTACTTATGCCGCAGGTAAAATCCCCGGCGGTTTCTTCAAACGCGAAGGCAAACAAAGCGAAAAAGAAATCCTGACCAGCCGTCTGATCGACCGTCCGATTCGTCCTCTGTTCCCTGAAGGTTTCTACCACGACATCCAAATCGTAGCGATGGTGGTGTCTGTTGACCCTGAAATTGATTCTGACATTCCTGCAATGTTGGGTGCATCTGCCGCGCTGGTGTTGAGCGGCGTACCGTTTGCTGGTCCGATTGGTGCGGCACGCGTTGGTTATGTAAACGGCGTGTACGTTTTGAACCCGACTAAAGCCGAATTGGCCAAATCACAATTGGACTTGGTTGTTGCCGGTACTTCTAAAGCCGTGTTGATGGTGGAGTCCGAAGCCGACATCTTGTCTGAAGAAGTGATGCTGGGTGCGGTTGTTTACGGTCACGATCAAATGCAAGTGGCCATTAATGCCATCAATGAGTTTGCCGATGAAGTCAACCCGGAAGTTTGGGATTGGAAAGCACCTGAAACCAATGAAGAATTGGTTGCAAAAGTACGCGAAATTGCCGGTGAAACCATTAAAGAAGCGTTCAAAATCCGTCAAAAACAAGCACGTTCTGCCAAATTGGACGAAGCTTGGAGTGCTGTAAAAGAAGCGTTGATTACCGAAGAAACCGACACTTTGGCAGCCAACGAAATCAAAGGCATTTTCAAACACTTGGAAGCCGATGTTGTCCGCAGCCAAATTTTGGACGGCCAACCGCGTATCGACGGTCGCGATACCCGCACTGTTCGTCCGCTGAACATTCAAACCGGCGTATTGCCGCGCACTCACGGTTCTGCACTGTTTACCCGTGGCGAAACCCAAGCTTTGGCTGTTGCAACTTTGGGCACTTCACGCGACGAGCAGATCATTGATGCGCTGTCCGGCGAATACACCGACCGCTTCATGCTGCACTACAACTTCCCTCCATACTCTACCGGCGAAGTGGGTCGCGTAGGTGCGCCAAAACGTCGTGAAATCGGTCACGGCCGTTTGGCTAAACGTGCATTGTTGGCCGTATTGCCAGAACCTGAAGATTTCAGCTACACCATGCGCGTGGTTTCTGAAATTACCGAATCCAACGGCTCTTCCTCTATGGCTTCCGTCTGCGGCGGCTGCTTGAGCCTGTTGTCTGCCGGTGTGCCTTTGAAAGCACACGTTGCCGGTATCGCCATGGGTCTGATTTTGGACAACAACAAATTTGCCGTTCTGACCGACATCTTGGGCGATGAAGACCATTTGGGCGATATGGACTTTAAAGTAGCCGGTACAACAGAAGGTGTAACCGCGCTGCAAATGGACATCAAAATCCAAGGTATTACCAAAGAAATCATGCAAATCGCTTTGGCTCAAGCCAAAGAAGCGCGTTTGCACATCTTGGATCAGATGAAAGCCGCCGTTGCAGGCCCACAAGAGTTGTCTGCACACGCGCCACGCTTGTTCACCATGAAAATCAACCAAGATAAAATTCGTGATGTAATTGGTAAAGGCGGCGAAACCATTCGTTCGATTACTGCTGAAACCGGTACTGAAATCAATATCGCTGAAGACGGTACCATCACTATCGCTGCGACTACTCAAGAAGCAGGCGATGCAGCGAAAAAACGTATCGAAGAAATCACTGCCGAAGTGGAAGTGGGCAAAGTGTACGAAGGTACTGTGGTTAAAATCCTCGACAACAACGTTGGTGCGATTGTCAGTGTGATGCCGGGTAAAGACGGTTTGGTACACATCAGTCAAATCGCCCACGAGCGCGTACGCAATGTCAGCGACTACCTGCAAGTAGGTCAGGTTGTGAACGTGAAAGCATTGGAAGTAGACGATCGAGGCCGCGTACGCCTGTCTATCAAAGCTTTGCTTGAAGCTCCTGCTCGCGAAGAGAAAGCAGCTGAATAATTTGATTGTTCAAGCTTGAAACAAAAGGCCGTCTGAAAATTTCAGACGGCCTTTTGTTTATTTAAAAGATGAGTTTAAAAAACGGGTTTTGCCTTTACTTTGATTGAACGGATTACTACAATGCTTGCAATCTAATAAATATATTAATCTCTCAAGGAGTATGCAATGAATGCTACACAATTAATCAGTCGGCTGACGCAAACCGTCGGCGAAAAATACATCATCACAGACCCGGCAAAAACTGAACAATACCGTCAAGGCTACCGTTTTGGCGAAGGTAAGGCGCTGGCAGTTGTCCGTCCGGGTACGGTGTTGGAAATGTGGCAAATTTTGCAGGCGTGTGTTGAGGCTGATGTTATCGTGATTACGCAGGCTGCCAATACCGGTCTGACCGGCGGCTCGACTCCTGACGGCAATGATTACGACCGCGATATCGTGATTGTGAATACCATGCGTCTGAACATCATTCAGCCGATTAACAATAACGAACAAGTTGTCTGCCTGCCCGGTTCTACCCTGAATCAATTGGAGCTGCTGCTGAAACCTTTAGGCCGTGAGCCGCACTCTGTAATCGGTTCGTCCTGTATCGGCGCATCTGTATTGGGTGGCGTATGTAATAACTCAGGCGGTGCATTGGTACAGCGTGGCCCGGCTTATACGGAAATGGCTCTGTTTGCACAAATCAACGAAGAGGGCAAACTGGAGCTGGTCAACCATTTGGGCATTGATTTGGGCGAAACCCCTGAAGAGATTTTGACCAACTTGCAAGGTTTTCATTATCAGCGAAAAGACATTACGCAAGATGCCGGCAAGGGCCATGACCATGCTTATTGCGACCATGTACGCAAAGTGGATGAGCCGACGGCCGCACGCTTTAATGCCGACCCAGCACGCCATTACGAGGCTTCAGGCTGCGCGGGCAAGCTGATGGTATTTGCCGTGCGTCTGGATACTTTCCCGCAAGAAAAACAAACTGCCGTGTTCTATATCGGCACCAATGACATCAATGAATTGACCGATATCCGTCGCGCCGCTTTGGGTGAATTTAAAAGCCTGCCTGTTTCCGGCGAGTATATCCACCGTGAGGCTTTCGATATTGCCGATGTATATGGCAAAGACACATTCTATGTGATTAAGAAATTCGGTACGCATCAATTGCCGAAATTGTTTGATTTTAAAGCGCGCGTCGATAGATTCGGTAAAAAAGTCAGCTTCCTGCCTAAGCATTTTTCCGATAAATTCATGCAGCTGGTCAGCAAAATTCTGCCGGATCATTTGCCTAAATCTATGCGAAATTATCGCGACAAATACGAACACCATTTGATCTTGAAAATGGGTGGCGAAGGCGTAGCAGAAGCGCGCACGTTCTTGAAAGAATATTTTGCAACTCATGGTGGCGCATTCTTTGAATGTAATGCCGAAGAAACGCAGGCGGCCATGTTGCATCGTTTCGCCGTGGCTTCTGCCGCGATCCGCTATCGTGCCGTGCATGATGATGAGGTAGAAGATTTAGTTGCGCTCGATATTGCCTTGCGCCGTGATGACCGTGATTGGTTTGAAACACTGCCGCCGGAAATCGACAATAAAATCATCCATAAATTGTATTACGGACATTTTATGTGTCATGTGTTCCATCAGGACTACATCATTAAAAAAGGCAACGACTGCATGGCCTTGGAACATGAAATGCTCCATCTGCTTGACCAACGTGGTGCGCAATATCCTGCCGAGCACAACGTCGGTCATCTGTATGAAGCCAAGCCTGCGCTGAAACAGTTCTATAAAAAACTTGATCCGACCAACAGCTTCAACCCTGGTATCGGTAAAACCAGTAAGAAGAAAAACTGGGCTGAATAAAGCATAGTCAAAACAAAGGCCGTCTGAACATTTCAGACGGCCTTTTTATATGTTTGTTTATCAGAACAGGTTGCTGATGAAAATCAGCAGAATCACCAACGGCACGAGGTATTTCACATAGGCAAACCAGATATTGACGGTGGTATGGTTGCCTTTGTAGAGCAATTCGTCCTTCGCTTCATCTTTCATCACGAAGCCAACAAATAAGGCAGAGCCAAGTGCGGTCAGCATAAACAGGATGTTGCCGCTGATATAGTCAAAGGCGTCAAAAATGTTTTTACCAAACACGGAAATATCTTTCCATGGGCCGTAGCTCAAGATGGACGGGATATTGCCGAAGATAAAAATCCCTGCCAGTACGATGGTAATCGCGGCTGCGCGGCGGATTTTGGTTTTCTCCTGAATAGTTGTAATCAACACTTCATAAATGGTCAGAGAAGTGGTCAGCGCGGCAATCAGAAGCAGTGAGAAGAAAATTACTGCAAACACGGGGCCTGCCCACATATTGGAGAACACGATCGGCAGGCTTTGGAACACCAACGTCGGGCCGGAGTTAGGGGCAACGCCAAAGCTGAAGAGGGAAGGGAAAATCATAAAGCCGGCCAACACGGCAATCAAAGTGTTGGTAATCGCGGTAATTACGGCCGTCTGAACCAGATCTTCATTTTTATCCAGATAGCTGGATAATGTAATCATCACGCCGAAACCCAAGCTCAAGGCGAAGAACACTTGTCCTAAAACGAAGACGAACAGTTCGGCAGTAATTTTGCTGAAGTCAGGTTTCAGATAGAAGGTAATGCCTTCCATTGCGCCCGGTAGGGTAACGTTGCGCACAACCATGGCAATCAGGAATAAAAACAGCAAAGGCATCAGGTATTTTGCCGCTTTTTCAATACCGCCGATCACGCCTTTGACCAAGATCCATTGGTTCACAACCACAAATAGGAAGGTGTAGAAAGCAATTTCCCAAGGGCTGTTTTCGATGTGTTCGGTAAAGAAGCTTTTGGTGACTTCGCCGGAAACAGGGCTGGAAATGTCCAAATTACCGCCGATGATATTGACGATGTAGCTGATAACCCAGCCGCCGAGCACCATGTAATAGGCCATGATGCCGAATGCGCCGAGCAGGCCCATCCAACCGACCAATTTCCAAACTTTGGCAACGGGTTTGCCATTCATTGTGCCGCCAAACGCATCCAGCGCGTTCACGCCTTTGCGGCGACCGATGACATTTTCCACCAAAATCATTGGAATACCGATGACCAGCATGGCGATACAGAACAAAAACACATACGCGCCGCCGCCGTTTTCACCAACCAAATACGGGAAACGCCATGTTGCGCCAAAGCCGACAGTCGCGCCGGCAACGGTAAGGATGTAAGTCAAACGGTTGGACCAGGTTTGACGGGGTTGATTGGAAGACATAAATACTCAGATGCATAAAAACAAAGACAACATTTTACCGCAAAGATTTAACGAATCTTGACTAAAGTCTGAAAAGAAAATTGGTTAAAAAAACCATGTAATGAAGAATTTTTAGTGGATTTATCTGGTTTGATTGGTATTGAAACCTGAAAACAGAGAATTTGGCTGAAGCGATATGAATGATTGAAAGAGCCGTAACGATAAAGGCCGTCTGAAAAGTGGGATATGGGAAAGGGTTGTTGTGAGGATATTGGATAGCACCAAAGTGTGCTTTCAAGAGTATGTCGGCAACAAAGATGGTATTTATCTAAGGCTGTCTAATAACATCCTGTAACCTTAGCTTGGATAGTCGCCGATAGGTTTTCTTTCTATAAAACGATTTGCCTGAAATGGGAATGGCACAGATTGATGCGGAAGAGACGAGAAAGAGAAAAGGAGTAATGGCAAGTTAATGAGTGGGAGATGAGGTCTAGCAATGATGGCTTCTTTAGATGAGAAAGGCCGTCTGAAAGTACATTCGTTTGGTTGCCAAATTTTAGATAAAAAAAACCATCTATACTAAGGGGAAAGTATAGATGGCCAAACACATTACGGGGAAAACGTCTTACTCACTTACTCACTTCTTTCGAAGCAAGTGTTACTCAGACAGGCGAATTATACAATAGTTCAGCCTTCACAGTGTTAAATTCTGTTAAATAAAAATAATAAGGTTTAGATGTTTGATTTTAAATAAATAAAAAATCCATATTGTTTAAAAATTTATCGAAAAAATTTGGAATTTTTTTAGATTTGGATAAATTTCCATTCTCCGGCGGCTAAATCATCGACATTCCAGTTGCCGAATTTCTCACGGTGGAGCTGCTCGACACGGTTGCCTGCGGCTGCAACCATGCGTTTGACCTGATGGTATTTACCCTCGGTAATGGTCATCATCAATGTGGTTGGGTCGGTCAATACTGCTTCGGCCGCGGCGACGGTTTCATTATCGTCATGCAGGAGGACGCCGTTTTTCAGCGCAGTGCAAAGGGTATCGTCGGCAGGATGTTTCAAAGTGACGCGGTAGAGCTTCGGAACTTTGTGTTTGGGCGAGGTAACGCGGTGGTTAAATTGGCCGTCGTTGGTAATCAGAATAATTCCGGTTGTGTCTGCATCCAAGCGGCCGACTGCCTGCATATCGATATTGCGCATGTGGTCGGGAAAAAGGCTGAAGATGCTTGGATATTGCTGAGGTTTGTGCGAAGTCTCGTAATCTGCAGGCTTATGAAGCAGGATATAAAAATAGGGCATGGGGACGGCGGCAATTTCTTCGCCGTCAACAGACAGGGTGTGCACTTGAGACGGATCAATATCGTCTTTGGCACGATTATGGATTTCGCCGTTGATGGCAATGCAGTCATTGTCTATCAGCCATTGGCATTGCTTGCGGCTGCCGAGGCCTTGCGATTGGATGTATTTGAGCAGTTGCATGGTTGAAAAGTAGGAAATGTTCAGACGGCCTTTATTGTACTGGAAAACCGGTGTTTAGGCCGTCTGAAAAGTAGGGGTAAAAAAATCGCCCCTTTAAAATGTTAAGGGGCGCAAAAGGAACACAAACCACTACCAAAAACTGTTACAGGGCAAATTCTCCTATTTGATGTGTTGCCGGATAAAGTGCTTTCATCAAGTCATGTGGTGAAAGCGAGAAATCTTTGCTGTTTGTCGTCAGACGGCCTTGCTGAGGCGTCAGCTCAAGCAATCGGGCGTTTGCCGACTGGATAAATTTGTTTTTCGTGCGCTGCATTTTTCTTTGCAGGGCGGAAACAACGCGGTTGTACAGACTGTCTTTTTGCTTGACTTCGCGTGTATCGGCAACCCAGCTCAAGCGTGTATTGCCGTCTTCATCTTCAATCAGCAGGATACCGGTTTCTGATTGGGGCGATTTGCCCATACAAGGGAGCCAAACATAATATCGGCCATCTAAAGTAATGAATACTGCGTCATGTACTTCGCATTCATCGCAACACTTGGTGGCGATCAAAGAGCGGATGGCTTGTTGGTGCAGTCTCAGAATATCAAGGGAGACTTGCTTAAAAATACTTTCGGGCATTTTCTTCTCCTTTCATTCTGTTGTGCGGTTGTTTTGTTTCGATGGGTTGTATTATACGGCGATTTTTTAAATTTGCAAATGATAATTGTTCCTATTATTTAATTTATACGTAAGATATTAATTATTAAAGAAATTAAATTTAAAAAATTTTTTAGAAATTGGGTTTTCTACTCAAAAATGTCGTAATAGATGGTCATTAGATGAAAAAAGAATAAAGGCCGTCTGAAAAAATCCAGCAATAAAAGGGTATTGCAAAAGCAGCTAAAGTTTTGCTGACTATACATTTCAGACGGCCTTCAGTATGATTCAGGACGTTTTGATAATTGCAGAAACCACTAACCATGAGCCAACGTCAGATTATCCTCGATACGGAGACCACGGGTCTTTATCCTGAAAACGGCGACCGTCTGGTCGAATTTGCCGGCTTGGAAATGATCAACCGCCAAATGACCGACTCCAACCTTCATTTATATGTCCACCCTGAGCGCGATATGCCGGAGGAAGCGGCGAAGGTGCATGGTTTGACGATTGAAGTATTGGAAGCGAAGAATGCGCCGCCGTTTGCTCAAGTGGGTAAACAGATTGCCGACTTTATACGTGGCGCAGAGCTGATTATCCATAATGCCAAGTTTGACGTCGGCTTTCTGAATATGGAATTCCGCCGCATGGGTTTGCCTTCTATTGAAGAACTTGGTTGCAAAGTGACCGATACGCTGGCCATGGCGCGTGAAATGTTTCCGGGGCAAAAGGCAAGCTTGGATGCGTTGTGTAACCGCTTTTCCGTTGACCGCAGCAAACGGGTCTTGCACGGCGCGTTAATCGACTGCGAGCTTTTGGGTGAAGTCTATCTTGCCATGACGCGTCAGCAGTTCGACCTGATGGGCGGCGAGGCGGAAGAAGAGGGCGAGGTCAAACAAACCGTTATTGCGGAAACCAAACGTACATCGCAGTTGAAAGTTATCAAAGCCAATGCGGACGAGCTGGGCGCGCATGAGAAATATTTGGACGATTTAGGCGAAGCGTGTGTATGGCGAAAGGACGAAACGCCTGATGAGGCCAATGCCGGAGCGTCAGCATGATGCGCCGCAATATCGCTTTGATTCCTGCTGCCGGTGTGGGAGCGCGATTTGGCGCAGGAAAACCTAAACAATATCTTGAAATCAATGGTAAAACTGTATTGCAACATACCATAGAAATCTTTGAGAAACACCCCCGCATAGATTTAATTGCCGTTATTCTTTCTCCGGAAGATTCGGTTTTTCAGACGGCCCTGTCTGAGAAAGTACGCGTCTTTCGAGTAGGCGGCGCAAGTCGTGCTGAAACGGTACGCAATGGTGTGTCCACTTTATTAAAGCAAGGTTTGGCCGAGGCGAAAGATAATATTT
The DNA here is from genome assembly GCF_001837635.1 of Neisseria sp. HMSC070H10. NCBI lineage: Bacteria > Pseudomonadati > Pseudomonadota > Betaproteobacteria > Neisseriales > Neisseriaceae > Neisseria > Neisseria sp. HMSC070H10. The sequence goes on along the minus strand of NZ_KV833376.1, from coordinate 135,313 downwards.
TGGTTCATGATGCCGCGCGCTGTTGCCTGCCGGCTGAAGCGTTAACGCGTTTGCTTGATGAGGCGGGTGAGAATGATGAAGGCGGTATTTTGGCCATACCGGTAGCCGATACGCTCAAGCGGGCAGATGGCAATCATCATATTGATGAAACCGTTGCGCGCGCAGGATTATGGCAGGCGCAAACGCCGCAGCTTTTTCAGACGGCCTTATTAAATCGCGCCTTATCGGTTGATGATTTGAGTGAGATTACGGATGAAGCGTCAGCAGTTGAAAAACTGGGTATCCGGCCGCGCTTGGTGCAGGGCGATACGCGTAATTTAAAATTGACGCTGCCGCAAGACGAATACATTGTCAGATTGTTGCTCAAGGCCGTCTGAACAATCAAAACCCATTATTTAAGGAAGCAAACATGAATATCCGTATCGGACAGGGCTACGATGTCCATCAGTTGGTCGAAGGGCGAGATTTGATACTCGGCGGCGTCAACATTCCGTTTGAAAAAGGCTTGTTGGGTCATTCAGATGCCGATGCGCTCTTGCATGCGATTACCGATGCCCTATTGGGTGCGGCCGGTTTGGGCGATATCGGCAGTCATTTTCCTGATACTGCCGCCGAATTCAAAGATGCTGATAGCCGTGTGCTGTTGCGTGAGGCTTATCAAAGCGTGCAGGCATTGGGTTGGAAGGTGGTTAATGTCGATACGACCGTGATTGTGCAAAAGCCAAAACTTGCGCCACATATTCCGGCAATGCGCGCCAATATTGCCGCAGATTTGGGTTTGCCTGCAAACTGCGTGAACATCAAGGGTAAAACCAACGAAAAACTTGGCTATCTGGGGCGTATGGAAGCCATTGAAGCGCAAGCGGCAGTATTGCTGATTAAAGCCTAAGAGCTTAAAATTACTTTATTATTCAAACTGAAAGACTGACAACATGGCAACTCAAGACGAACTTAAACGTATTGCCGCCGAAAAAGCGGTGGAATTTGTTCCTGAAAACGAATACATCGGTATCGGTACCGGCTCTACCATCAACTTTTTTATCGAAGCTTTGGGTAAAAGCGGTAAGAAAATCAAGGGTGCCGTGTCTACTTCTAAAAAATCCAGCGAGCTTTTGGCAAAATACGAGATTCCTGAAGTTTCACTGAATGAAGTGATGGGTTTGGCGGTTTATGTTGACGGCGCAGACGAAGTCAACCACGCGCTGCAAATGATTAAAGGCGGCGGCGGTGCGCATTTGAACGAAAAAATCGTGGCCAGCGCATCCGATAAATTTGTCTGTATCGCCGATGAAAGCAAATACGTTTCCCGTTTGGGTAAATTCCCATTGCCGGTAGAAGTGGTTGAAAATGCCCGTTCGCTGGTGTCGCGCAAACTGCTTGCGATGGGCGGACAGCCTGAGTTGCGTGTCGGTTATACTACTTTCTATGGCAATCAAATTGTTGATGTTCACGGCCTCAATATCGACCAAGCCCTGAAAATGGAAGACGAAATCAATAAAATCACCGGCGTACTCGAAAACGGTATTTTTGCCCGCGATGCCGCCGATGTGTTGGTTTTGGGTACGGCAGAAGGTGCAAAAGTCATCCTGCCTTGTCAGGATTAATGGAGATTAATCAATCTTAAAGGCCGTCTGAAAGTGCATCAGGTCTTTCAGACGGCCTTCAATTTGGCAAAATATGCAAATCAGTAAAATTATAAAATGGTTGCCCGTTGTTTTATCCGTGTTGGGCGCGCTTGGTTACAGCTCACGCGATACCGAGTTGATTCGTACAGGGGTAAGCGTTGCCGCAACATTGGCACAAGGTGATAATATCGGTTTGGAAAAGGTCAATGAATGGCTGGGGGAAAATGTCGTCAAAGCGACATCTGACACCAAAGCCGAAGATAAACCCAAACCGGAACAAAAACAGAAGTCATCGCGACAATCCTACACATACAACGGAAAAATCATCAAAATCCATGATGGCGATACCATGCACATTATCGATAGCGACGGCAGGAAACACAAAATCCGTATGGCCTATATCGATGCGCCGGAAATCAATCAGGCTTATGGTACGCAATCACGAGACAATCTGATTGATGCTGCATTGAATAAAAAAGCCAAAGTTCGCGTGTTTGAAGCCGACCGTTACCAGCGCGAAGTTGCACAAGTATCAGTCGGCACGATTGACTTGAATTTGATGCAAATACGGGATGGCGCCGCATGGTATTATGAAAGTTATGCCAAAAAACAACAAAGTAAAACCGCTTACACCGACTATTCGGCCGCACAAAAACAAGCCAAGGAAAAACGTAAAGGTTTATGGAAAAAAGACAATCCGCAAGTACCTTGGCAATTTCGCCATCAAAACCACGAGCAGCAGAACGGCAATAAAAAGCAATCTGATAAACAATGGTTTGGGATTTGGTAAGTTTTAAGAAAGAGGCCGTCTGAAAATTTTCAGACGGCCTTTAATCATTACAATTTAGTATAAGATAAGAATGAGTGGCAGGTTTATGATTAGAGGGTAATAGAAATAAAAGTATGGTGTAATATTTTTAAGAAGGGCGGATATGAAAAAAAACACCGTTAGTTGGTGTCTTTAGTATCTGGCAGAGAGGAAGGGATTCGAACCCTCGATACGCTATTCACGTATACACGCTTTCCAGGCGTGCGACTTAAACCACTCATCCACCTCTCTGTGGACTATTATCCTGACTTCTTATTCAGAATAATGTGAAAACTTAACTGATTGATTTATCAGTGGTGCCCAGGAGAAGACTCGAACTTCCACACCCGTGAGGATACTAGCACCTGAAGCTAGCGCGTCTACCAATTCC
>NZ_KV833376.1:13924-132389 GCF_001837635.1 Neisseria sp. HMSC070H10 | reverse complement strand
AAGCTAGCGCGTCTACCAATTCCGCCACCTGGGCAATTTAAATTTTCTTAAGCAAAGAAGCACCAAATTATTTGGTGCCCAGGAGAAGACTCGAACTTCCACGCCCGTGAGGACACTAGCACCTGAAGCTAGCGCGTCTACCAATTCCGCCACCTGGGCTTTGCTTTATTCTTCAATTTAAGGTACAGTTGACTACCTGAACTGCGAAGAAGCAGCTATTATATATTTTAAAAAAAGAATGTCAACTATCAAAATGAACAAAAATACTAAATCTTTAAATTTACGAGAAAAAGACCCATATTTGGAGCGGGAGAAACAACGTTACGCTCATCCGTTGCCCAGCCGTGAATGGGTTATTGAATTATTGGAACAAAAAGGTGTGCCGACAAAGATCGAAGCTTTGGCACATGAATTGTCGATTACAGAAGATGAATATGAATTCTTCGAACGCCGTCTGAAAGCGATGGCGCGCGATGGTCAGGTGTTGATCAACCGACGTGGCGCGGTATGTGCGGCAGAAAAATTGGCATTGGTTAAATGCCGTGTCGAAGCGCATAAAGACGGTTTTGGTTTTGCCGTGCCGCTAACGCCGACAGGCGAGGGCGATTTCGTTTTGTATGAGCGTCAAATGCGCGGTGTAATGCACGGGGATATTGTTACCGTTCGTCCTGCCGGTATCGACCGCAGAGGCCGTCGTGAAGGTACGGTTTTGGATGTAGTGGAGCGTGCGCAGTCTAAAGTGGTCGGCCGTTTTTATATGGATCGCGGCGTGGCCATTTTGGAGGCCGAAGACAAGCGTTTGAGCCAAAGTATCGTACTGGAACCTGAAAGCGTGGCGCACTTTAAACCGCAATCCGGCCAGGTGATTGTGGCTGAAATTGAGACGTATCCTGAAGCGCATCGTCCTGCTGTGGCTAAGCTGATTGAAGTGTTGGGCGATTATGCCGACAGCGGTATGGAAATCGAAATTGCTGTACGCAAGCACCATTTGCCTCATCAATTCAGCGAAGCATGTGTCAAAGCCGCGAAGAAAATTCCCGATCATGTGCGTAAAACCGACTTGAAAGGACGCGTGGACTTACGCGATTTGCCTCTGGTAACCATTGATGGAGAAACTGCGCGGGACTTTGACGATGCGGTTTTTGCTGAAAAAGTCGGCCGCAATTACCGTTTGGTGGTGGCAATTGCCGATGTCAGCCATTATGTCCGTCCTGATGACGGAATTGATGTAGATGCTCAGGAACGCAGTACCAGCGTGTATTTCCCACGCCGTGTGATTCCGATGCTGCCGGAGAAGTTGTCCAACGGCATCTGCTCGCTCAATCCTGATGTCGAACGCCTGTGTATGGTGTGCGATATGGTGATTACTTATGCCGGCAATATCAAGGAATACCGCTTCTATCCGGCAGTAATGCGTTCGCATGCGCGACTGACTTACAATCAGGTCTGGGATTGGATTTCAGACGGCCAGGATCATCCGTTTAAGCAGCAAATCGATACTCTGTATCAGTTATTTAAAATCTTGCAGAAAAAACGTTTCGAGCGTGGCGCGGTTGAGTTTGAGAGCGTTGAGACTCAGATGATTTTTGACGACAACGGTAAAATCGACAAGATCGTTCCAGTCGTCCGCAACGATGCGCACAAATTGATTGAAGAATGTATGTTGGCGGCGAATGTTTGCGCGGCAGAATTTTTGCTGAAAAACAAACATACGGCTTTATTCCGCAATCACTTGGGTCCGACTCCCGAAAAACTGGCCACTTTACGCGAGCAGCTTGGTTTACTGGGGCTGAGTTTGGGGGGCGGCGATAATCCGACGCCGAAAGACTATGCTGCGCTTGCCGAGCAATTTAAAAACCGTCCGGACGCGGAGTTGTTGCAAGTGATGATGTTGCGTTCTATGCAGCAGGCGGTTTATGAGCCGCATTGCGACGGTCACTTTGGTCTGGCTTATAGCGCATATGCACACTTTACTTCGCCTATCCGTCGTTATCCCGATTTGACAGTACATCGTGCCATTAAGGCGGTGTTGAACGGACAAACTTACCAACCCAATAAAACCTGGGAGGCTTTGGGCGTGCATACCTCTTTCTGTGAGCGCCGAGCCGATGATGCCAGCCGCGATGTGGAAAACTGGCTGAAAACTTATTATATGCGCGACAAAGTCGGTGAAGTCTTCAGTGGCAAGATTTCGGGCATGACCAGTTTCGGTATTTTTGTAACCTTGGACGATATTCATATCGACGGCTTGGTACATATCAGTGATTTGGGAGAGGATTATTTCAACTTCCGTCCTGAAATTATGGCGATTGAGGGCGAACGCAGCGGTGTCCGTTTCAATATGGGCGATACGGTCACTGTAAAAGTCGCGCGTGCCGATTTAGATACCAGCAAGATTGATTTGACCTTAATCAGCGGCGGTTCAGTCGGTAAGAAACGCGGAGGTAGAAAAGCAAAACCTGTGAGTAAGCCGATAGCTGCTGACAAGTCTGTCGAAAAGCGTAAGCGTAAACTGTCGGCTAAAGAAATTGATGAAGCGTTGGCTGCTCCCATGAAGGCAAAGAAGAGCAAGGTGAAAAGTAAACCTGCCTCCAAGCCCGCTAAGCCAAGCAAACCTAAAGCTGCAGGCAAGAAAAAAGTGCAGGCGAAAACAGCTTCCGTCAAAGCCGGGCATAAAAATAACGCGCAAGGCAAAAGCGTGAAGATTAAAGTGAAGAAAGTTGCTAAGAAATAAGTGGCATTCAATTCAGGCCGTTTGAAAAGTTTCAGACGGCCTGAATTTGTGATTTTATGAATAAAACTAAGGATAAATAAGATGATAAAACTATACGGTATTCCCAATTGCGATACGGTTAAAAAAGCGCGCAGTTGGTTGGCGGAAAACGGCATCGAGTTTGAGTTTGTAGATTTTAAGAAAAACGCCCCGACTGCCGAATTGATTGATGGCTGGCTGGAGCAGGCGGCTTTGGAAATTTTGCTCAATAAAAGAGGTACGACTTGGCGCAAGTTGGATAAAGATGCGCAAGAATCTGCCGCCACAAAAGAAGGGGCGATTGCTTTAATGGTGGAAAATCCCAGCATCATCAAGCGGCCTGTATTGGTCAAAGAAGGACAGGTTCATGTCGGATTTTCAGTAGAAGCGTATCAGGAAATTTTCGGATAAGGCATTTTTAGGTTTTTAGGCCGTCTGAAAAAGCAAGCCTTGAAAAAATACGTTACAATACGCGCTTTGAGCCTGTTTTCAGGATTTTAAGATTTTTGCGGCAGCATTTTCCGGCTGCCACGCCAAACTTTTCTTTCGGATAAATATGTTCCATATTGTTGAAAAATATAAAACACCCGCCCAGATTGTTTTAGGTATCATCGGTTTGACCTTTATCGGATTCGGTGCCAATAATTTGTCTTCGCCGGGTTCTGATTACATTGTCAAAGTCGGGGATGAGAAGGTCAGCGAGCATGCTTTACAGATTGCGATACAAAATGAGCAGGCTGCCGGCAATAATGCGCCTTCGCGTGATGCGATATTCCAATCTTTATTGCAAAGAGCTTACCTGAAGCAGGGTGCCAAGCTGATGGGCATTGCTGTGTCTCAGGAACAAATTAAGCAAGTTATCGTGGATGATCCGAATTTCCATGATGCTGCCGGTAAATTCAGTCAGGATTTGCTCAAGAAGTATTTGGATCAGCGCAAAATGACCGAAGATCAGTTTGTTGAAGATATCCGCGAACAGTTCCAATTGCAAAATCTGTTGAATTTGGTGCAAAACGGCGCTTTGGTCAGCGATGTGCAAGCGCGTCAGTTGATTAACCTGACTCAAGCAACACGTACCATCCGTTCATTTACTTTCAGCCCTGAAGCATTTGCGGCACAAGTAAAAGTAGATGATGCGGCTTTGCAAAAGTATTATGAAGCGCATAAGAAAGATTACTTGATTCCTCAAGCCGTTAAGCTGGAATATGTGGCTTTAAACATCAAAGATTTGGCTGACAAGCAAACCGTCAGTGCGGAAGAAGTACAAAAAGCTTATGACAGCAAAAGCGTAGATTTGTCGCCAAGAGCGGAAATTGCGCATATTTTCATTCCGATTATGCCTAACGGAGATGAAGCAAGCAATGCGGAAATTAAAGCCGAAGTAGACAAAATGGCTGCAGAACTCAAAGCGCACCCAGATGCTTTTGCCGAGCTAGCGGCCAAGTACTCCAAAGACTTGTCCAGCAGCAATAAAGGCGGCAATTTGGGCTATCTGAGCAAAAGCGGTGGCAGCGGCTTTGGACCTGAATTCGATAAAGCGGCATTTGCATTGGGTAAAGGCGAAGTCAGCGATACCGTTAAATCGTCTTTGGGTTATCACGTTATTAAAGTTTTGAATGTCGAAGCTGAGCCGACTTTGGAACAAGCCAAGGCGCGTATCGAAGCAGCCTTGAAACTGAAAAAAGCAGCTTCTGCCTTTAATGCTGCGAAAGAAAAACTGGGTGAAGATACCTTTAATGATCCATCTTCTTTGGCAAAAGCAGCCGCCAATTCAGGTTTGAAAGTGGAAAGCCTGGATGAATGGGTGACCAAAGCGGGCGCGAAGGAAGCCGGCTTGCCTGAAGCATTGATTAATGCCGCGTTTAGCGACGATGTGCTGAAGAAAAAACACAATTCTGAAGTGATCGCCATCAACAACGAAACCGTTTGGGTTATTCGTGCGAAAGAAGTGCGCGAAGAGAAAATTGCACCATTTGCAGAAGTCAAAGATACTGTCCGTGCAGCATATCTGCGCTCTGAAGCCGCCAAACTGGCAGAGAAGAAAGCCCAAGAAACTTTGGCTGCGTTGAAAGCTGGTAAAGCTGCCGATGTTCAATGGTCGCCTGTTTCACAATTGAGTGCGCAAGATGCACGCAAAACCATGTCTCCTGAAGCTTATGCGGCTTTGCTGAAAGCGCGCCCTGTCGGCGGTAAACCTGCGTACGCATTGTTGGAAGGTATGCCTGCACCGGTGATTATGGAAGTTCAGAGCGTTTCTGCTCCTGAAAACGCCGATTTACAGATTCCGGCTGCCAAACAGGCTTTGGTTCAGCAGCTTTCTGCCAATGTGTTCGATAATTTACTCCAGTATTTGGGTAAGAAAATCGATCGTAAGCAAGGTGCACAGCAAGTTAATAATGCTGCCGAATAAGCAGAGTATTTGAGTAGGGCAGCCGGATGAATTCCGGCTGTTTTCTTATTTTTAGCTATCTTTTAAAAGGCCGTCTGAAATCATGAGTAAAAATCCTGATGCCTTTGTCCGCTTGATTAATGCATTAAAAATCCTGCCTAATGTCGGCCCGAAATCCGCTCAACGCATGGCTTACCAGCTTTTACAGTACAAACGCGAAGAAGCGCAGGAGTTGGTGGATGCTTTGCAGTTTGCTTTGAGACAGGTGCAGCATTGTCGGATGTGTAATACATTTTGCGAAGGCGATTTGTGTGAAATTTGTGCGGACGAAAAACGTGAGAAAAGCCGTCTGATGATTGTGCATATGCCGGCAGATGTCTCCAGTATGGAAGCGGCCAATTGCCATGATGGCCTGTATTTTGTTTTGATGGGGCAAGTCAGTCCGGCTCAGGGCATGGATATTTCGGCAGTGGCATTAGATAAGCTGGTTGCCCGTTTGCAGGCGAGTGATATTGAGGAAATTATCATTGCAACCAACTTCACGGCCGAAGGCGACGCGACAGCGTATGTATTGGCAGAATTGTTTAAAAATCTTCCTTATAAAGTCAGCCGATTGGCGAGGGGAATCCCTTTGGGCGGCGAGATGGAATATGTGGATGCCGGTACTTTGGCACAGGCTGTTTACGACAGAAGAAATATCCAATCTTAAATGGCAATATAAAAAGGCCGTCTGAAAGTCTTTCAGACGGCCTTTTCATTGATTAAATCAGATTATTTGCAGCTGACGCCTTGAATTTGAGGCGTATCGCCGTTGCCGACTTTAAATGCGCATTTGGTTGCGCTGCTGCCGGATACGGTAACAACACCGTTTCCGCTGTTGAGGCTGACAGGTTCTTTTACGCCCATGCCGACAGCAGTGGCTGCCAGTTTTTGAACATCGGCGTCGGAGTAAGCGGTATTGTTTGAACTGATTTTGATTTCTTTGGCGGCATATGCATTGAAGCTGAATGACAAACCTACAGCTACGGATACGAGGGCCAAGAATTTTTTGCTGTTCATTAGTGTATTTCCTTTTTGATGGTGACAAAACGAGTCACAGCTTCAGAATAAGGGCGATTGGCCGATTGTGCAAGTTTTTCGGCGGAATTTACGGGAAGATACATGGTTTTACATACACTTTATCCCTGAATGCCACATCAGTCGGGCAATCGGACGACCTGTCGGTTTTACGGTACAATAAGCCTTTTTTGACAAACGAATGAGGCATTCTTGAATGGCTTCTTTAGAAACTTGGATAGGCCTGCGCTATTTACGTGCGAAAAAACGCAACGGCTTTATGTCATTTATTACCATGATTTCAATCGCCGGTATCGCCTTGGGCGTAACGGCGCTGATTGTGGTGTTATCGGTAATGAACGGATTTCAGAAAGAGATACGCGGTCAATTGTTGAACGTCGCACCTCATGCGGAAATCGGCTATTACGATGTCGGCAGTGCGCCGGGTTGGCAGAATTTGCGCGAATTTGTAAAAGACAAAAAGGAAGTATTGGCCAGCGCACCTTATGTTTCCGATCAAGCTTTGCTTGCCAATGCAGGAGAAGTGCGCGGTGTACAGATACGCGGTATCTTGCCGTCTGAAGAAAAAAATGTCGTTGATTACGGCAAAGATATGCCGGCCGGCAGTTTTGATGATTTGAAGCCGGGCGAATTTGATATTATTTTGGGTCAAGGGCTGGCTGAGGCATTGGGTACGGAGCTTGGCGGCAAAGTTACTGTGATTACGCCGGAGGGTAATGTCACTCCTGCCGGCGTAGTGCCGCGCTTGAAGCAGTTTAATGTTGTCGGTGTGGTAAAAACCGGTGTTTATGAAGTCGATAACACATTGGCCATGACGCATATCAAGGATGCGCAAGTCTTGTATCGACTGGGAGAAAATGTCGGTGGGCTGCGTTTACGATTGGCTGATCCGCAGAATGCGCCGTCTTTTATTGCCAAGTTGATTCCAGATGCTAAGAAAGATGAAGTATGGGTGCGTGACTGGACGTTTAACAACCGCAGCTATTTTGAAGCCGTTGAGTTGGAAAAACGCATGATGTTCATCATTTTGACGCTGATTATCGCGGTTGCTGCGTTTAACCTCGTCTCTTCTTTAGTAATGGCGGTAACGGAAAAACAAGCCGATATTGCGATTTTGCGCACGTTGGGTTTGTCCCCGGGCGGCGTCATGAAGATTTTCTTGGTGCAGGGTGCTTTCGCGGGGTTCTTCGGTACGCTTGTGGGCGTAGTATGCGGTGTATTGCTGGGTTGGAATGTCGGCAAGATTGTCGCGTTTTTTGAAGACCTGTTTGGCGTGCATTTGATTAACTCACAGGTTTATTTCATCGATTACCTGCCTAGTGATGTGAACTTGAAGGACGTCGCCGTTATTGCCTGCATTTCGCTTGGCTTGGCATTTATCGCCACACTGTATCCGAGCTGGCGTGCAGCAAAAACCCAACCTGCGGAGGCTTTGCGTTATGAGTAAGACAATTTTGAAATGTATCGGCGTTGGCAAAAGCTATAATGACGGCGCATTGAATGTACAAGTGTTGAATCATTTAGATTTTGAAGTTGCCGAAGCGGAAAGCGTGAGTATTATTGGTTCATCAGGCAGCGGTAAATCCACATTGCTGCACCTTCTTGGTGGCTTGGATATGCCGTCTGAAGGCAAGGTAATACTGATGGATCAGGATTTGGGCGGTTTGAGCCAAAAACAGTTGGGCGAATTGCGCAACCGTTATTTGGGCTTTGTGTATCAATTCCACCATCTATTGCCTGAGTTTTCTGCTTTGGAAAATGTCATGATGCCGCTTTTAATCGGCAAAATGCCCAAGGCGATGGCTGAGGAGAAGGCTGTCAAAATGCTGAAAAAGGTCGGCTTGGATAAGCGTATGCTGCACCGTCCAAGCGAACTTTCCGGCGGCGAGCGTCAGCGTGCGGCTATTGCCCGTGCTTTGGTTAATGAGCCGAAATGCCTGTTGGCGGATGAGCCGACGGGTAACCTTGACCGTAAAAATGCGCAAAATGTGCTGGACATGATGCTGGATTTGAAACGCGAATTGAACACCAGCCTGATTGTGGTGACCCATGATGACGAGCTGGCTGAGCGTTTCGACCGGGTAATGACCATGAAAGACGGCAGCCTGCAAGTGCTGCAATAAGGTTATTATTTCAGGCAAATATTTTATGCTTTGAACGGTATAATAGAGGCCGTCTGAAAAATAGGTTTTCATTTATGGAGATGCTGTTTTTCAGACGGCCTTTCTTTTTCCGTATCCATCAATCCTGAGCCATGAACCCGACCGACTCTATCCTTTCCTCTGCAGCAGATGCGGCCATAGCGTTTTTCCGCCGCCACGAAGTACAGGGCGCATCCGTTATTGAACCTTATGTGGTTCGACTGTTTGCAGCCTTGCAAAACGGGCATTCGTTTATTTATTTGGATAAATCGGATGTCGATGCCTTAAGCAACTTGCCGAATTTGGTCGGCAATGCGGATAAACCGCTTATCCTGCAAGGCCGGAAATTGTTTTTAGGGCGGATGTGGCAGTTGGAGCATGATTTGGCTGTTGAAATCAAACGGCTGGCAAGTGCTGAGGCGGAAGAAGTGAATTTCATGGCGGCTTCAAAAAGCCTGAGTGATTGGTTTGATCCTAAAGACAGCAAAGAGCAACGGGATGCGGCGGCTTTGGCCTTGCTGCAAAACTTTATGCTGATTACCGGCGGGCCGGGTACGGGTAAGACCACGACCGTCGCAAAGCTTTTGGGCCTGATTTGCAATAACAGTACGAAGCTGCCCCGTATTGCGTTGGCCGCGCCGACGGGTAAAGCGGCTGCACATATGGCACGGGCTTTGCAGCGTGCTTTAGATGGCTTTGATTTATCTCCGAACATTAAAGCGCATTTGGAAAACCTGGAAGGGCAGACTGTCCATCGATTGTTGAAATTGCGGCCGCCGCAAATGCGTCCTGCGTTCAATCATGAACATCCGCTTGCTTTGGATGTTTTGGTGGTGGATGAGGCTTCGATGTTGGATTTGCCTCTGGTGTTGGATTTATTGCGTGCCGTGCCGACCGGCTGTCGTCTGGTGTTGCTGGGCGATGAAAACCAGTTGCCGTCGGTTGGCTTGGGAGCCGTATTGGCGGCGTTGTCGCGTCCGACGGCTTTGGATAAAGAAACTGCTGAAAAGCTGGAAGTTTATCTGCCCGATCATGGCTTTGAGATTAAAGAGCGGCCTCAGGCTTTATCGCAAAACAATGCCAAATTGACGTTCAGCCATCGTTTTGGCGCAGGCAGCGGTATTGGTTGTTTGGCAAGGGCGGTGGTGTCCGGGGAAAAGCAAACTGCGGTCGAACAGTTTGACAAGTTCCCCAAAGAGTTGGAAATGAAATCAGGCCGTCTGAAAGAGCAGGTCGCCTTGCTGTATCAAAAGCAACAGGATTATTGGCAGGCCGTGGCAGAGAATAATGTCGCACTCGCCTACGGTCATGCGGCCGATGTGGTGGTATTGGCGGCTTGGCGGCAGGATGCGGATGATTTGAATCAGGCTTATCAAGAATATTTGCAACGGCAGGGCAAGGTTTCGGGCGAAATGCCTTGGTTTGCCGGACAGATCATCATGATTACCCACAATGATTACATGCTGGAAGTGTTTAACGGCGACATCGGGCTGATTATGAAAGATGAAGAATCGTTGAATGGCTTGTCTGCCTATTTTCCTGAGAAAGATGGATTCAAAAAAATTGCCATCAGCCGTTTGCCCGATTTTGAATCGGCTTTTGCCATGACGGTGCACAAGAGCCAAGGTTCGGAATATCGGGAAGTATGGCTGTTGCCGCCGTCAGTGCCTGCAACGACGGAGGGCGAAGAGGAAGCCCGAGGATTGGATAAGGCTTTGCTTTACACGGCCATTACCCGCGCGCGTGAACGTTTCGTGTTCTGGGGAAATGCAGAGGAATTGGTTAAGGCTGTGGGATGCCACCAAAAACGCAGGACGGCATTGGCCGATGCCTTGGAACGGCAGTTTGAACAACCTGATATGCAGGCTTCTGTTTGACCTGAATCAAGAGGCCGTCTGAAAGCGGATAAAGCGTTTAAATCTGCTTGACTGATTACACTAATTTACATACGATAAAAATAATTAGTAAACAAAATGAATAATTTTTACAAAATCCACGATTTTGTACGCTTTATCGAATACTTCACTTTCAATACCTTCTTTTGGAGAGTCGGCATGAAATTTCAAACCAAACTGATTGCAACCTGTATTTTATTGGCTTCATCATCTTATTCATTGGCAGAGAATGCTGATGGCGGGCGTGATGCGGCGGCTTTGGCCACCACCAACGATTATGTCAATTCCGGCAGCATCATTCGCAAAGATGACGATAAAATCAGCATTTTCAATGATTTGTTGACTGTGAACGGCGGTTTGCGCGTACGTGCGGATACCAAAGACATCAATGCCAACAACAGCAGCGTTAACCCGACGCCTGAAGACACCAATGTCAACTTCAACGCGGAGTTTTGGTTACGCGCAAAACTGTACAAAGATTGGAAATTGGTAGCGCAAATCGAGCCGAATATCGATTTGGAAACCGGTAAATTTAACGGCGATCATGATGTGCCGGTCAATAAACTGTATGCCGAAGGCACTGTGTACAACAACATCAAAGCGCGTGTCGGTAAATTTGGCGCGTTCTCTTCATACGGCCGCGTATGGGATACCGAAGTCACCGGCGGCGAAATCTTCTTTGACAATAAAACCCTGCCGACCAAAATCTATGCGGGCCGCCGTACAGGCAATCTGAACGACAACGCATGGGGCATCGGCGGCCGCCGCAGACATTTTGCCGCGATTCAAAGCGTGTTGCCTGTGAATGAGAATATCAACGTCGGCGCAACCGTCAGCTACATGAAAGACATCGATGTACGCGGCGCGAAGAAAAATGCGGTCTTCGGGGAAATCGGTACGGACATCAAATTTAATGACGATTGGCGTTGGATGGCCGCGGTCAGCAAGTCCAATATCAAAGCTTATAATGATGCCGGACAAAAAATCAAAAATGACGGCGTGTTCACTGAAGTGCGCTATAAATCGGCCGACTGGAACGTTCGCAATTCTTACGACGTATTCTTGAACTACCGCCGTGTCGGTTCGTTGTCCGGTGTCTCTTCTGTTGAGGATTACAGCAAAAACGTCCAAGGCGTGCAAATTGGTGCGACCTATATTCCTTGGAAAAACTGGAAACTTAAAGGCTTCTATTTGGCCGGCAAACAGGTTACGCCTACCGTTGGTACGGATAAGCAGGACGTGAACGTTATTCGCGGTCAGTTAGAATATAAATTTTAATCATCACAAATAAAAAACAGGCAGGATGTCCTGCCTGTTTTTGGTTTTCAGACGGCATGAATATAGGGCCGTCTGAAACAATGGATGAAATGGATGAAACGCTTTACCAGCTATCGCGCTTCATGCGGTCAAGCTGGCGGCGGTCGCGTTTGGTCGGGCGTCCGTCCGGATAAGCGGCGCTGATGCGGCTGGCTTGGTCGAGTTGTTTTTGAGCTTCGCGTTCGGCAGCCGTTTTCATGTCTTCTTCGTACAATAAACGCGCTTCCGGTGCCGGGCGGCGTTGATGATTGAGCGCGGCGACTTTGAATTTGTAGGGTAGGGAGTTCAAAGTCATGTCGATGGTGTCGCCGGCGGAAATATTTTTGCTGTTTTTTACCTTCGAACCGTTTACCAAAACCCTGCCCAGCTCAATGTGTTTTTGTGCCAGCGCGCGGGTCTTGAAAAAGCGCGCGGCCCACAGCCATTTGTCCAAGCGCATGGACGAATTGTCATGATCGTTTTTCATAGCCTGTTTGAAATGATTGAACTGAATTGAAGTTTATCATAAGATACGGCACGCCATACATTTAGTGCAGATATACTATTTCTTTGTTAAAGGCCGTCTGAAAGATTTTTTATTGCAAAAGATGGCAGTTTCCCTTTGAGAAATGCTGTCAAATACGTCTGATTAGCGTATCATGT
Source organism: Neisseria sp. HMSC070H10 (assembly GCF_001837635.1). NCBI lineage: Bacteria > Pseudomonadati > Pseudomonadota > Betaproteobacteria > Neisseriales > Neisseriaceae > Neisseria > Neisseria sp. HMSC070H10. The sequence continues at coordinate 120,176 of NZ_KV833376.1, read as the reverse complement.
CAGCAACCGTTACCGAGAGCTTTGTTTTATGAAACCCGTTTTTTTGGACTTCGAACAACCCATCGCCGAATTAACCAATAAAATCGACGAGTTGCGATTCGTACAAGACGAATCGGCTGTCGATATTTCCGACGAGATTGCCAGACTGCAAAAGAAAAGCAGCGAGTTGACCAAGTCGATTTTCAGCAAGCTGACTCCGGCTCAAATTTCACAAGTGTCCCGCCATCCGCAACGTCCTTATACTTTGGACTATATCAACGGTATTTTTACCGATTTTGAAGAATTGCACGGCGACCGCCATTATTCTGACGATCATGCCATTGTCGGCGGTTTGGCGCGTTTCAACGGCCAAAGCGTGATGGTTATCGGCCATCAAAAAGGTCGCGATACCAAAGAAAAAATCCGCCGTAATTTCGGTATGCCGCGTCCTGAGGGTTACCGTAAAGCACTGCGCTTGATGCAGACTGCCGAAAAATTCAATATTCCGGTCATGACCTTTGTAGATACCCCGGGCGCGTATCCGGGCATTGGCGCGGAAGAACGCGGCCAGTCTGAAGCCATCGGCCGTAATTTGTACGAACTGACCCGCCTGCATGTGCCGGTATTGTGCACCATCATTGGCGAAGGCGGCTCGGGTGGCGCTTTGGCAGTGGCTGTCGGCGACTACGTCAATATGCTGCAATACTCGACTTATTCGGTGATTTCTCCCGAAGGTTGCGCCTCTATTCTTTGGAAAACTGCTGAAAAAGCAGCAGATGCCGCGCAAGCATTGGGTATTACCGCCAAACGCCTGCAAGAATTGGATGTCATCGATAAAGTGATTGATGAGCCTTTGGGCGGCGCACACCGTGATTTTGAAACCACGATGAAAAACGTTAAAACCGTTTTGGAACAGCAATTAAGCGAAGCGCAAAGTATGACCATGCCTGACTTGCTTTCTCGCCGTTTTGACCGCATCATGGCTTACGGTAAATTTACCGATAAATAAGTTTGACTGCTGAAAAAGCAAGCAGATGTCGCTGCTTGCTTTTTTTGTGTTCTATTTTTGAGTAATTCACAATTTCAGGTCGTCTGAAATGTCGCAAGTATCCCCTGATTCCCTATTTAAAAGTTTTCAAGCAGCTTTTCCTGATTTGCCGAGCCACACTGTTTTTGAAGTTGGCTTGAGTGGTGGATTGGATTCTGTCGTCCTGCTGCATCTTTTGCATCGGATGCGCGAATTTCGCCATTTTGATTTGCGTGCCGTTCATGTTCATCACGGTTTAAGCACCAATGCCGACAGTTGGGCAAAATTTTGTCAGGATTATTGTCAGCGTCTGGATGTTGCCTTGCGGGTGTGCCGTGTTAATGTGGAAAAACAAGGAAAAGGCTTGGAAGCGGCGGCCAGGGCTGCCCGATATCAGGCATTTTCAGACGGCCTGAAAAAAATTATTGTTTTGGCCCATCACCGCAATGATCAAATCGAAACATTTATGCTGTCGGCTGTGCGCGGGGGGGGATTGCGCGGTATGGCGGCCATGCCGGTATGGCGTGATTTAAATGAAGAGACTCAAATTTGGCGGCCGCTTTTGGCATTTTCCCGTCAGGAATTGGCTGAGTATGCGCAACAGTGGAGGCTGTCTTTTGTCGAAGACGAAAGTAATGAAGACTCCGGCTATTTACGCAATTGGGTGAGAAATCAGGCTTTGCCGCAATGGCAGCAGCGTATTCCGAATTTTGAGCAGCAAATTTGTGCCAATGTTCGATTATTGCAGGAAGATTTGCATCTTTTAGATGAATTGATTGAGTCTGAATACCAGCGCATCAGTCCAAGCGGAATATTCAGCATCAGTCTGTGGCGGAAATGTACGCCGCTTTTGCGTCGTCGGCTGCTTTGGTATTTTTTGCGAAAGCAAACGGAATCATTGCCTTCTTATCACAGTATTGTCGATTTTGCCCGAGTATTGGAAACCGCAGATCAGGCGCAGTTGAATTTGTCAGACGGAGAACTGGTCGCATATCGGGATAAGCTGTTTGTTTGTCAGGAAAGTGAGTTTCAAAAACTGCCTTGGTGTAATGGTAGCGAAGTTCGAGGCCGTCTGAAAGATATTTTGTTGGAAAACGGTTTCGTTTTATTACCCTTTAAGGGAGGTTTGTCAGAAGAGGAGTTGGAGCAGCCGGCGGTACTCCGAAATGTGGCCAAAGGTGATGTGATTCAGTCGGGACAGAGGGAAAAATCAGTCGAAAAACTATTGCAAGAGTGTCATATTGTGCCACTCGTCCGTAAATATTGGCCGATTATCCTAAGTATGGGCAACAAGTGCCTTGCTGTTGTTAATCTTCGGGTGGGAAGCGATGTTCGAATGGAACAAGGTTATTTACCTGTTTATGAAAAGTTAGCCAAATATATAGCAAAAGATAAAGTGGCTGACTCTAAGTTTAGTAACTATTAGTAATTAAACTACTTTTATTAAGTCCATGTATATCAAGAAATATGGTCAATCTTAGAGTATCTATACGAATAAACTTTGGCAATTGAGTGTAATCTCGTGGAACTATTTCAAAGCGTTGCTGTCTTTACTGTGCACAGCACGCTTTACTATTTTTGGTTTAAAGCAGTAAAACGATTAAAGGTTGAATATGAACGATCGCCAAATAGATCAAGTTTTGGTGGAGCGCGCACAGAAAGGTGACCATAAGGCATTCGAGATGCTGATGTCCAAGTATCAGCGTCGGCTAAACAGACTGATTTCCCGTTTTATTCAGGATGAGCACGAAGTACACGATGTAACCCAAGAGGCAATGATTAGGGCTTATCGTGCATTGGCAAATTTTCGTGGAGAAAGTGCATTTTATACATGGCTGTACCGTATCGGTATCAATACGGCAAAGAATTTTCTGACCACTTCGGGTCGCCAGTTTTTTGTCAGCTCGGAAGCAGCCAATGAGGAGGGAGATGTTCTTGATTTAACCGATCAGATTGCGGATTACCATACGCCGGAAGCTGAAATGATGAATCGGGAAATCTTGCAGACCGTCGAAGCAAGCATCGCGCAACTGCCAGACGATATGCGTCAAGCCATTACGCTTAGGGAAATGGATGGCTTGTCTTATGAAGAAATAGCTCGGGTAGTGGATTGTCCGATAGGTACTGTACGTTCGCGTATTTTCAGAGCGCGTGAACTGATTGCAAAAGATTTGCGGCCGCTGTTGGATACTTCTGAAGATCAAAGGTGGTAATAAAAATGAACGACAAAACAAATAAAGCATTGGAGTATGTGTCTGCATTGATGGACGGTGAAGCATTGACTGATGAGATGCTGGATGCCGTATTGGCAGATGAGGAAGCCTTGCGCGCTTGGCATGAGTACCACATTATCGGCGACTGTATCCGTCAGGGTGCGGCGGCGAGTGTTACCGGTGAAACCATGCAAAGCAAAGCATTTACAGTGCCTCAAGCTGAAGGTAAACAGGAAAAATATGCTCAGCGTGAAGCGGCCAATAGCGGCTTCTTCAAATTCTTCGCAGCCGCTGCCAGCGTGTGTGCGATTGCTGTTGCAGTATGGCAATTTACACCGCAATCTTCTCGTGACGCTATGCCGGTTGCGGAGAAGTCTAATACTCAGCCTGCCCAAAATATCATTCCAGTGAGCGGTACGCCTAGTGATAAAGCGGCTTCCGAGCCTGGCGAGACTGTTGTGCCGAATGCGGCAAAAGACGGAAAAATTGAAAATCATCCGACTGTCCGCACCGAGCAAAAAAATGAGCAGCAGACTGTTGTGCAGTAAAAAATGAAATCATGTAAAACCCTTGCTTCATTGCAAGGTTTTTTTATTTTTGAAGTGAAACCGTCAGGCCGTCTGAAAGCATAGCTTCAATGAAGTCAAAACAGTTATAATGCGCTCCATGAAACTGATTACCTCTGCTCAAAACGAACAGCTCAAACATTTATTCCGTCTGCTGACGCAGGCCAAAGCAAGGCGTGAAAGCGGCGAAACCGTATTGGAAGGCGTACATCTGCTGCAAACTTATTTGCAAAGCGGCGGTACGCCCAAACAGGTTTATCTGCCTGAAAAGAAACAGCAGCATCCTGAAATTCAAGAAATTACAGCGCAGTTGGACGAGGGGTTGATTACTTGGGTCGGTAACGAAGCGCTGTCTAAAATCACCAGTTTGACCGATGCCGATGATGTGATGACTTGGATTGATATTCCGCAGCGGGCAGGTTTGCCTTCAGACGGCGATTGCGTGGTATTGGAGCGGGTACAAGACCCCGGCAATGCAGGGACGATTTTGCGCAGCGCAGCGGCGGCCGGAGTCAGGCAAATTGTGTGCGGCAATGATTCCGTGGATATCTGGTCGCCTAAAGTGTTGCGAGCGGGGATGGGCGCGCATTTTCTGCTGTCTATTTTCAGCCGAGTGGAATTATCCGCTTGGATGGAAACGTATCAGCATCAAATTTGGGCAACTGCCTTGGGCGGTCGCAATATCGGTTTGTATGAGATGGACCTCAGTCAACCTTGTGCTTGGGTGTTTGGCAATGAAGGCAGCGGCGTGAGCGAAACGGTAAAAGAGAAGGCCGATGCCTGTGTCAAAATCCCCATGTTGGGACAAACGGAATCATTGAATGTCGCGATGGCGGCGACGGTTTGTCTGTTTGAACAAATGCGGCAGCGTATCCATGCCCAGGCCGTCTGAAAACAATAATACGATTTTATTTTAAGGAACAAAAATGCAAATACTGACTTTTGATGAAGCGGCACGCAGCCGATTGATGGAATTGCTGGATGCCAAATCTGAAGCCCACAACACCATGCGTTGTGATGAGGTTCAAGGTTTTATGATGGCATTGTTGAGTGGCCCAGATGCTTTGAATCCGACCAACTGGTTGCCTGAGATTTTAGGTGAAGAGTCTTTGTTTGATGCCAAAGAGCGCACTGAAATCGAACGTTTGGTGATGGCAATGGCTGCCGATATGCGCATGAAGCTTAACGAGAAAACCCTGCCTGATTTGTGGTTTTATGAAGATGAAGCCGGTAATCCAGATTTTTACACTTGGTGTAACGCCTATCTTTATGCACTGGATATTGTGCCTACCGATTGGTTTGAAGCAGTCGATCAGGAAGAGTTTGAAGATTTGTTCTATCCGATTATGGCTTTGGGCGGCATCTATGACGATGAGGAAAACGGCGAAGTCATCTCGCATCTGAATGAAAAAGAGCTGACCCAGCTGGAGTCTGATTTGCCACATGTCCTGCTGGATATTTACTGGTATTGGCAGGCCATCATCAATAAACCGCAAACCGTACGCCGCGAAGGCGAAAAAGTGGGGCGCAACGATCCTTGCCCATGTGGCAGCGGTAAAAAGTACAAAGCCTGCTGCGGCAAATAAACAGTGAAATGAAAAGATGATATATTGGCCTGTCAATTATTAAAATAAGTTAATTTATTATGTTTCTGTTTTTAATAGGTATTTAGTTATTGCATTTCCAACAGAAACGACAAAGAACGGCTGTTTTTACAGCCGTTTTGTTTTGTATAAATTCGTTAAACAGTCTGATGTCGCGCTTTATCAAACGGCTTTTTAGTCTTGTGTATATAAAAGGCGATTTTTGCCAATTTCCGCATTAGTGCAACGATGATTATCATCTTAGGCTTTTTTGCCGATTCCAAATTTCTGACAAGTTGAGGAAATGCACCCATACGATAGGCAACAAGGGCAGGCATAAACAAGGCGCGTTTTAATTGCCGGTGTCCGTATCGGCTCAATCTGCCTTTTTTATTGACACTTGTCCCTGATTGTTCAATTTTTGGACTTAGGCCGGCAAAGGCTACAAATTTATTTGCTGTTTCAAAATTTTTATCTGTCAAGTGTCTTAGTAGGATTACTGCAGTTTCTTTTCCTATTGCCGGGATGGTTTGCAGGTTTTGATATTCGATATTTAGGCTTTCTTTCTGCTTTATCATGCCTTCTATCCGCTTTGATGTCTGATCTATTTTTTCTTCAAGCAGTTCTATGATTGCTTCATGGGTTGATTTTATGTAGATGTCTTTTGCGGTATGCAACCTGTTTAGTGTTTCTTTTTGCTGTTCTTTTAGTTGTTGTAGCAGATTAACCAGCTTATAGAGTATGGGATTTTCAGACGGCCTAAACGGTGTCAGTTTGTCTAAGTGTCGGTTTGCAAATTCGGCGATAAGTTTTGAATCTGCTTTGTCTGTTTTGGTATGGCTAAACTGACTTTTTGCGTATTCTTTAATTTTTAAGGGATTAATGACAAAGATCGTATATAGCGCGCTCAAATATTCTGCCGCCTGTTCGTAGTAAATGCCTGTTGCTTCCATACTTATGGCAATTTTTCTGATTCTTTTTGTTTTTATCCAATTAATCAGATTCTCAAATCCTTCTGTACTATTGGATATTTTTATATAGTCTTTGCTTCCTTTAGTTGTAATCAATGTTGCGTCTATGGTGTCTTTTGATACGTCTAAACCTATTACATTCATTTCATTTTCCTTATTTATTCAGCCTTCAATGGCTATGATGATATTCAATCTTTAAGGTAATTAGACGGTTCGGCATATCTTTTCTTCAGTTTTTAACTTTGGCCGTTATACTGTCTAAACCGCCCAGGCTTTTGTTTTGCGCTTAAACAAAAACCTGTAAACCGCCTTAATTAAAACGATTTACAGGTTTCAATTTAATTTACCCAATTTCAAAAAGGCAGGAGTTCCCGCACCCCGTTGATATTTATTTAACCGTTGATTCCGCTTAGGCTACATCAACAATTAAATAAATATCTCTTAACTGCCGACCTTTGCACCGTTTTGGAATCCTGTTTTTTCGCCTGCTTCAACATAGCCGTCATACATCAGGTTTTGAGGGCTTTTACCGCCCATTGTAAGCACTTGTCCATTTTCAGGTGCGTAGGCTGTCTGAGGTGTTGTTTGTGGCTGTTGTACGGTTTGATGCTCGTCCTTGTACGGGTTAAACGGCAAGCCATTTTTGACGTAGTCTTTGCACATGACTTTTGTGATTTCTTTCAGCGGTGTGCCCTGGCTTGAGTAACAGGTACATCCGCTTTTGCCGCCATCGACACAGCCAACAGGGTATTCAAATGTTTTGACTTGGCGGACGCCGTTGTAGATGGGTTTGCTTTCGGGTTTTTCGACGAGTGTAGGTACAAAATCTTCAGGTTTGAGATTTTGCCCTATATCGGCAGTCGCAGGACTAGTTTTTGGTTCTACGCCATCTACATCGGATGCGGCTATTGTTGACGTTGTTTGCTGTTCATCCGCGCTAAATCGTTTGCTCATGTTGTTTATCGTGTAAAGGGTAAAGCCTATCAACAGCGGTATAAACAAGACGACGAATATCAGGCTTTTGGGTATGCGGCGTTTAGGCTTAGTGTGTACTTCGGCGGATTTATACATGCCGAAGGACTTTTTAGGGACGACAAACGTCCGCTCAATGGCTTTGGCAATATTTACGCTGCTATCGGGCTGGTCAACGCATTCGTTCCATTCGTAAAGCTTACGTCCCACTGGCTTGATTGAAACGTGCATATGCCTTTGAACGAGCTTTCTTACGAAACTATCAAGATAAGTTGGATGTTGAGTAATCAGGACAATATCTAAACCATGATGTCGATGTAATGCCAAAGCTTCTATAAATGGAGGTACTTTTGAAGCTGCTGAACGTGTGCCCATCAGCCTTTGCACTTCGTCTATGATGACGAGCGAGCCATAAGGGAGAAAATCTTGAAATGGCTTTTCTTTAATTTGTTCATCTGTAAGTTCTTCATGTTCTACCTTCAATTCAGGAATGCCGTTGACGAACAATGGACGTTTTTTCTTTACGCCGTCTTTGTCGGTAAAGTGGGTGTAGCTTTCGTCTGTCATCAGCATATTAACAACAGATGCAGTTTTTCCGCTACCCGGTACGCCAGTTTGTAAAATAATCATTTAGCTTTTCCCCCTGGAATAAATGACAGTTTGCTAATACTTTGCATGGCAACGTTAAATGCAAATGCACCGAATATCAGACCTAATGCATGGCCGAAACCTGCCATCATGACAATTTGAAGTATGTCTGATGGCATTGAGTTGAACTGATTTTTTACGTAGTCTTTTATAAAACCTAATCCAACTGTAAAACCCGTATAAGTTACAAAACTAATACCAAGGGCAATAAATACTTTTGCAACAATATAGGTTAATAACCTTTGTAATATGGCGAAAAACGCAGCTTTCATGCTTTAGTCCTTTCTACTTGAAAACATGATATATGCTGCTGCTACCGCAGCGATACCAATCACAAGGAATCGGATCATTTCGGCAAAATTACAAATCATGTCATATTTAAATTCCATCGTTATGCCCAAATAGGTTGCAGTTCTTGGAGCAGGGCAAACACCATTATCGGGTAGGAAGAAATCAGGGCTAAATGTTGTATCGTTATTTGTATGAGGAATTTTGAAAGGTTCTTCTTGTTCCTCTACATCGCCTTTTTCTGAACAAGCTAATATGTCAGGGAAAATATTACATAGTAACCCTTTTGATTCTTCTTTCTTGTCATCTTTTTTATCTTCTTTTCTTTTATCTTTATCTTTATCTTTATCAGATGGATCATCATCTGGACGTTTATCAGGATTACCATCTGGATCGGGTTTATCATCAGGTTTTTTATCAGGCTTGCCATCAGGATTAGGCGCAGGATCTGGATCAGGCTTTTTATTGGGTGCTTCAGATCCGCCCGGTGTCAAATCAGGACGCTGTGTTGTTGCAACATTTGCCGTTGTATTGCCATTTGAATCTTGGCCGAAAGTAATGGTAATTTGCACCGGCTTGCCATTTTCGGGAGTGACAGGGCCAATGGTTACAACAGTACCGGCAGGGACTTTTATGTTTTCTTTATATTCTGGTCTGCCTGTGCCTTCTACAAATGGCGTAGGATTTGAATCAATTGAAGGGGTAGCAATATTTAAAAATTCATCCTCTTCTAAAATTTTTGTTAAAGCTCTATTTTGAAAATAATAACCATACCTAGATTGTTTACTGGTTTCACAAGCTACGCCATCGAGCCAAAAACAATATTTAAAATAAATATCTGGCTCATTAGGTTTTATGACATTATCAAAATACTTTTTAAATTCTGATTCAACTTGCATTAATAATAATTGTTGAGCTTGTTTTTCACTAACGCCACCTTTACTTAATGCACGCATAACAGATGTATCAACGCCTACACAGGAATCTTTATCAATCGTACATAAAGCATCTTTATAAACTTTTAAATACTCGTTGCTTACATCATTGTATTCATATCCAGCAGATTCAAGAGACGGATTAACGGCCTGATAGGCATCATAAGCATATGAAGCAGCACCAACATAAGGAGCAGCTTTTAAAGCAAGTTTTGCGCCTGCTTTTACCAGGCCAAATGCGCCTGAAAGGACGGCTTTTCGGGATACTCTAGCTTCTAACGTTACGGGGACAGTTGAGGCAGAGCGGAGACCGGTGGAGGCTTCACGGACGTGAAGTGATTTATCAAATCTTGAAACATATTCATGATGAAACTTAGGTCCATTATTATCAAGATACATCCAAGGGCGTATCCCATTCTGATTAAATCCGCCAGCCGGTACACGCATACGACCATTTTTTTCAACGTGTATGTCGACATCAGCGAACGAAAAATTAAACCCTAAAAGTATAACGACCGTAATAAAAAGCCGTTGTAATATCTTCATCATAATGTTCAGACCACTCAAACCCATCTTTTTTGAAATTCACTTTCAGAATTGAACAATCTTCAAAAAATACAATTACTTCATCTAAGTAACTTCTGTTCAAATAATATTGCATTGCGTTTTTTGCAATCTCAATAAAATTATGGAACGGATACAAATTTTTCAAATTGAATAATTCAGTCATAAACACATGACACAATTTTTCATTTGAATAATTAGGATTCGTATCTTTTTTAAATCTCAATTCTTCTTCTGAAATATAAAACATAATCTAACTTTCGTAATGGTTGCTGAAAGTTAGATTATATCGCTTCTTCATTAAAACGAACCATAACCACTAGCTATCATGTCTTCAACCGTACTATCTTCTGGCATAAGACCGGCATCAATCAGAAAAATTAAATAATCCTGATGTTGGTCATAACCATCTGACCAAACCCTATCCATATAATCTTCGTGCGTTTCATGATCAGAGTCAGGCTCCATAAAATCACCGAAGCCATAATCTGCTCCACCATAACTAGCCCCTTGTTCATACTCAAAATCATCGTCCATATCACTACCTATCACTACCTATTTAAAAATCATCCAGCCCACCACGACCGGAACAAACACACCAAGATAAAAATAAAAATCCATCATGGTTCTATCTCAATTTCTGCCATATCAACCTGATACCCCAAACCGCTGCCATGATGGCAACAACTGACCAGCCTATATAGGATCCGTCCTTCATGCTGTCTATCGGGTTACATTCTGGCAATTCAGCTTTTAAAATCTGCTCCCCATATTTCCAGCCAAACTTAGTAAAATTAAGCTGATATAACTTTCCGTCATCGCCAATTTTGGGAGGCACTAAACTGAAATAGACGTTTTCGGCATCCTGACGGGTTGCGTAACAATTATTTCCGACTTGGTAGCCCATTATTTAAATTCTCATGTCAATTAGTATTCAGACGACCTTTAAGGGGTCGTCTGAAATATGCCTCAAATTAGCGCAATACGCGGCGGATCAGCTGGATAGCGAAGATTGAAGCGATAATACCCAGTACGATGGCCGCAACGGATAATGCGTCAGTCTTTGCAGTAGCCAAGTCGGTTTTAACGCTTTCAGGTACTTCGGCCAATGCTTGAGTAGCAAAAGCCAGAGGAGCAGCGGCAACAACGGCCAGTTTTGCGCCGTATTTACGGCAAGTGTTCATCAATTTCATGATGTTTTCCTTAACGAAATGTTTAAAAAAATGTGTTTGCGGGCTATGTGAAGGTTTTAGAGACCGCCCGCCGAGCCTCTTAAACTTAATCTTCTTTTGTATAAAAACTGAAAATTAAAAATTCGCCGCCGATTTCTTCAATCGCCGAACTGAAAGCATCTTCATAACTTTCATATTGACCGGCAGATTTAATGTTAGGCGTAAAGCCAATATCGCCGAATGGATCGGGATAGATAAATTCATGGTTTTCGAGTTCTTGTACAATAAATTTTTGCTGATACTTACTCATGATTCAGCCTTTCTTAGGCTTTGGGCGCTGCGCCTTTAACCTGAAAATCAAGCAATTTTGGAACAAGGCCTTTACCTGTTGATTCCATTGCAACGGTTACGTCAACCGCGCATGGGAATTTAAGATTTTTCAGCTTGTCGAAATTATGGCTATCGCCAAATTTCATGCTTGCCGCGGTAAAGCCTACGGCATTGCCGTTTGAAGGCATGGGGCTGGCTACCAAAACAGTGCAAGAATCGATTTTGTTACCGTCGATTTCGCCTTTAAATTGTTTTGCGCCCAACAGGGTTGATGAATACGTGGTTACTTGGCTTTGCTCAAACATTTTGAATTTCCTTTACTTGTTTAAAAAATTTGAAATAATTTTCTCTTCGAGTTCGATGTCTTTAATGTGTTGTTTTTCCCTATCTTGTGGGAATGCGGTTTCTTTCTCATCAAGCAAATCATCAAGTAATGTTTGCATGTTCAAATCATCAATTGCTTTTTGCTCTTCGTGTATATACTGAATCTTTTGTGTCTGATCTCTACAATCGTATTGTTCAGGTTGTAACCCTTTGGGATAACCTTCAATGCCTTTTACAAGTTCATCGACGATTTTTGTATCATCCCAGCCTATATCGCGGAGGAAATTAACCATCTTTCCAACCTGATTACGCGCATGAAACAGTTTATGATCGAAAGATAGATTTACTGTTTCTGTCTTGGCATCCATCCGCTTGGATTCTGTTTTGAATATCGCCGTACATATCGGATAAGCACCACCAAGATACGAACCGGGATAAAGCAAAACATCTAAGGGAATTTCTATATCGCCCGCCCGAAATTCAGTTTCAAACCTGACCCAAGGACTGTTAACATCGCCAAATTGTTTTCCTTTCTCATAAACACGTGTAAATTTAGAATTTCCGCGTTTACCTACATAAAATGTTTTGCCGCTACCATCATCATTGCGCCATGCAGTACCTCGGCATTCGCTTTTAGGCCTCATGTTATGCACGTCAAAATGACCGTTATCATGATCAAGTAATGCCTGATCGGGTGTGTATTCGCCATTAAAAAAATCATGGGCTACGTCAACACGGGTAATTTTTGGACGAATGCACTTACTTAAAAACTCATACAGTCGGTTTTCCCAACCGGGTATAGCAGCCTGACAACCTGTACCATTCAATTCAACCAGCATTGTTTCTCTCTGACCGCCGTAATGAACTTTTCCGTATTCGACGTTATCCGGGCCAAGTTGGTAACAGCTTTTATAGAAAAACTTTCCTTTGAACGGTAATTTTTGTGTAATACCAAAACCTAAAATTTCTTCTAACAGCTCGCTATACTTCACAACGAATTCCGTATCGGATACCAATCCTTTACCTGTTACTTTCGGCAAACTGTCTTCGTGAATTGTGAAAGTGATTTGGTCAATAAATGCGCCGTCATCCCTTCCTCTTCTTAACGGTATTTCAATGAATTTACCTTTTCCATCCGATACGAAATGGCTGAAATATTCAAATTCGAAGTCTTGGTTCTCCGATTTTTCCGCACCCTTCGGATTAGGGGTTTTATTTTGCTCCCCCCCTATTAGCCTAGGGGGGCAGCCTTCGGCGGTTGTCGCAGCCTTGCCGTCCGCTGGCGCGGCCGCCATGTCTGTGCCTACCGCCACGGCTTTATCTTCCCAAGCTTTCACGTCTAAATTCCTCATTCATCAATTCCCTTACTAGAAGTCTTCCGCATTCGTTTGCGGCATTTTCAGCCTTGTGTTTTAAAGCTGGATAAGAAATAGGAAAGCAAAGGGTTTTGACACATTGAGATTCATCATTTATATCCTTGAAAACTTTGAGGATATAAGACTTTGGAAAAGATACTGGTTCGGGATTTACGGTATAGAAAATAAGCATAATTAAAGCCCCTTCACTGGCTTAGTTAAGGGGCTTTACAAGAATTAAGAATATGCGCCCCTGATGGAACGCAATATATAAGGCCGTCTGAATGCTTGAAATTCAGACGGCCTTTAATGTTTTGTCTTAGAACAACGAGGCCAACCAAACAAACAGGATGGTCATTGCAATGGTCAATGCGCAGCCGATTTTGGCCACAGTGCCGATGATGAAGCCGATAAACGTACCGATACCGACTTTGCCTGCCTGCCAAGTGTCTTTGCGTGCGATAAATTCTCCGATGGCCGCACCGGTCAAAGGGCCGAGCAACAAGCCGGGAATAGAGAAGAATGCACCGACGATACCGCCGATAAATGCACCCCAAACCGCGGTTTTACTTGCTCCAGTATATTTTGCACCCAATGCCCCCGCCACATAGTCCATCGCAGTACCGAATACGGCAACGATGGCCAAAAAGGTCAGCGTACCCGAGCCAAACACTTGATAATCGCCGGCATAACCCAACAGCCATGCGCCACCAAACATCAAACCCAATCCGGGCAAGGCAGGGTAAATCGTGCCTAAAATGCCGACAACAATGGCGATCAAGCCGAGAACGATGAGAACAGCAGTCATGAGGTTCCTTTTGAATTTAAGAGTGTAATAACGGCAGTATTATGGGCACGTTTTGTTATATTTTCATGAGAGATTGTGCAATAAAATGAAAAATTATCCGGAGGAGTGCCCAATTAAAATCAATAGATAAATATCTGAGCGAATTATTGTGAATCACGCTCTGAATGATTGAATAAATTTCTATTCAAATATAAAAGCAGGCCTACCAATACGGCCAAGCACACTGCAACCCAATACGCATCTGTATAACCAATAGCCTTTGCCAGACGTAGGGCGGCGAAACCGGCCGCGTAACTGCCGAGCAGGACGACGGAAAATTGCAGGCTGCTGTCGAGTGCAGCGGTGGCGCGGTCGGATTTGTCCATCACCAAGGCCAGTATCACCGGCAGCAGCAGCGTGTAGCTCAGGCTCAGGGCAATGATTTGCGCGGGCGGCAGCCAAGGGTGGACGCGGGCGAGCGCGTCGATGGCGGTCATGGACGCCAAAAGCGGCAGTTGCAGCGCGTAGAGCAGGAACACGAGTTTGCGGCGCGGATAATTGCGCGAAAACCAGCCCGACAGCGGCGTCACAATCAGGCAGGCAACAGGAATACCTACCGCCAAAATTCCGCCCGTCTGTTTCGGAGTGAAGCCCAAATCCGCCAGCTTGGGTACAAAAGTTGCCGCCATAAACGCATATGGCGCGGCAACGGCAAATAGAAAAACCAGCCATCGCCAGCCCGTTTCAGGCTGCCGCCAAAAGGAGACCAGCCGCGCCGCCAACGCTGTCCAACTGCCTTGCGCCGTCGGGCTTTCCGGCTCGCGGTAGTACAAGAGTTGCAGCAGCATCAGTAGGCTGAACGCCAGCATAAAGCCGGCCGCCGCCGTCTGTCCGTATTCCTGATACAGCCACAATACCAGCGCGCCGCCGATCATCTTGCCGCCGCGTGCCGCCATCGTTTGAATCACGCCGCCGAAACCGCGTTCGCGGTGCGGCAGGACGATGCACGACAAACCCAGCATCGCGCAGCCGTACACCGCCGACATCGCCGAGAGCAGTACGCAGCAGGTCAAAAGCAGCGCGAAGTTCTGCGTTATGTCGGTACAGGCCATCAGTCCGAATACTGCCGAAAGCCCCAGCGTCGCCGCCAGCAGCCAGCCGCGAAACCGCCCGAACCACCCTGCCGGCCGCCGCTCCATCAGTGCGGCAAACAATACCTTCGCCGCTTCGATACCGCTGATTAAATGTATCCAGCTCAGTTGGTTCAGGCTGTAACCGTGATTTTTCAAAATAGCGACCAGCGCGACCAGATAAAAACCGGTTAGCGTGAATTTGTAAGTGCTGCCGCCGATAAGCAGCAGCCAGTCGCGTGAGTTTGGGGAAGTCTGATTGTCGGACATCACATGATTCTTTTGAAGATGAGGCAAATAAAGGGACAAGGCCGTCTGAACATATTGGGTGGCAATACTTGATTTGTATTTAAATAGGTTTAGTATCTTTTCAGACGGCCTTCAACGCTTCTTCTGCACGAAGCAGGGCGGTTGTTTCATCTGCTTCGACGATGTAGTTCACACCCAGCGCGGGGCCGAGTTTGGACGATTGTTCACGGAAGAACGCCAGTTGCGCCGCGTCGGGTTCGATAAGGAGCATGGCGGCGCAGCGTTCGGACAGTTGCGGCCGGTGTGCCTTTATCCATTCGATGTAGGTTTTGCGATCGGCAATGCGCTGTTCGTCGCTCACCTGCCGCCGCATCGGGGTGCAGACGGTGGCAAAGCGGGGGTTTTGGTTTAACAGGGTTTCGAATTCGGTCAGCCAGTCGGCGAAGTCGGCGACGTGGGTCAGGTCGGTCAGGTAGATGGTGCCTTCGGGCAGGGTTTTGGCGGGGGTGAAGTAGTGCATGGGATTCCTTTGGGTGTTTTGGAGGAATAAACGGTAGGTCGGGCATAAATGTCCGACCTATGTTTTTTCAGACGGCCTCCATCATTTCAGCTTCATTTAAAACTTCCATTCCGCGCTCACGCCCATGCTTCTGGGGCGTTGGTAGAGCGCGTCTTGGCGGTCGGCGCTGGAAATGAATATGGGTTGGCGGCGGTTGAACACGTTGTCGGCGTAGAGCGAGACGCGGCCTTGTTTGAAGTTGTAGGCGGTGTAGAGGTTGACTTGGTTGTATGCGCTGATTTTGCCTGATTCGGCATTGTCGGCAGCGGAGTAGTAGCCGCCGTAGAAGCGCACATCGCCGCCGGCTTCCCAGCCTTTGTCGTTCAGGTATTTCACGCCGATGTTGGCGGTGTATTTGGGCGCGCGGCCGAGTTTGTTGCCTTCGATACCGCTGTCGGGATAGCTTTTGATTTTGGTGTTGAGCAGCCCCAGTCCGGTGGTGAGTTTCAGGCTGTCGGTCGCCTGCCAGTCGGCGGTAAGTTCTGCGCCGTATGTGTGGACTTTTTTGGCGTTGCGGATGACGACGGAGTTGGTGCCGAGATAGAAGGGAAGCTGCATGTCGCGGTAGTGGTTCAGGAACAGGTTGCCGGAGAGTTGCAGGCGGCGGTCTGCGCTGCGCCAGCGGGTGTACCACTCGTAGTTGTTCACATATTCGGGTTCATAAGTGTAGGTTACGACGGGGCGGCCGAAGGTGATGCCCGCGCCGCCGGGGTTGTAGCCGCGCGCGGCTTTGATGCCGCTGACCCATTGGTCGGTGGGTTTGAAAGCGATGTCGATTTTGGGCAGGAACACGGTCTGGCCTTTGTCTAAATCGAGGTGCAGTGCGCCGCTGCCGCCGCTTCGTTTGTGCGTTTCTTTTTCAAGGCGGGCGGCGGCAGTGATGTCCCATTTTTCGCTGGGGCTGTATGTGGTTTCGGCAAACAGAGCGCGCACGTTGTTGCGGTCATCAAAGGTGTTGCGACCGCCGACGCTGCGGATATCCACCCATTCGTCTTGTTTGCTGTGGAAGTAGTGCAGCCCGGCAAGGCCTTTCAGACGGCCTTTGTTGGAAAAATGCAATACCGGCTCCCATTGCAGTTCGCGGCCTTTGAGTTCGGCGGGTACGCCTTGCGGGCTGACGGTCATCGGCAGATGCAGCCGCTCGTTGTGGTAGCGGCCGTAAACCAGTTTGTTTTCCAGTTTCAGATAGTCGTTAAGCTGCCACGATACGTCCCAGATGCCTGATGTCGAGCCGGTTACGAACACGGGCTTTTCTTTTAAAAAACGGCGGCTGGCGGTGTTACCCATGATTTCGTTTTGCGGCGCGCGCGAACGGATGTGGTTCAGCGTCAGGCGGCTGTAAAAATCGGGATGGCTTTCGGGCGTGAGCAGGAGTTTGAAGCGCACGTTGGAGTTTTCCACGCGGCGCGGGTTGCCGGTCGGCTCATAGGACACGAACGGCTCGTAGCTTTCGCGCTGCTGCCGTTCCGCGCTCAAGCGGAAGGCAAGGTTGTTTTTCACAATCGGACCAGACACTACGCCGGCAATGTTGCGCGTTTTCTGGTTGCCCAAACCCAAGCGCAGCGCACCTTCCCATTCGTTGGTCGGGTCTTTGGAACGCATCACCACCGCGCCCGCCACAGCGTTCTGCCCGCGCACATGGCTTTGCGGCCCGCGCAAGACTTCCACTTGCTGCATATCCCACAGCGACTGCGTGCCGAAGGCGTATTCGTTGTAAGTGGCGGAGCGGCCGTCTATGGACAGGTTCAGGCGCGGCCGCGTGCCCGCAAAAAACACCACCGCACCGACGGCAGGGCCGGAGCCGTCCACGCCGCGCACGGTCGGCAAATCGTTGCCGCTACCCAAGTCCACCGTGTTCACAGTCTGTTTGAGCAGGTCGGTTGCGGAAAGGTTGTGGCCGCTGCGGTCGATGTTCGGCGTGGAGAAAACGCGGTTGGACGTGGCGGTTTCAAAGCCGCTGCGGTTGGTGCGTTCGCCGGTGACGACGACTTCTTCTAACTGCACCTGTTCCGCATCTTGCACCGCATCGGCGGCATAAATCCATTCGGAGGCGAAAGCGGCAGCAATCAATAGGGGGAGGCGGCGGAGGGTGTGTTTCTGCATTTCCTTATCCTTTCAGACGGCATACGTCGGGGTGGATTGAACATCAGGTAATCCAATTGCTCCGTCAGTATGCAAATATTTGTGTTTACATATTTACATAAAACAAACTATTAATGTAAAGTATAAGAAATAAGAAACAGGAATGCAAGTGTTTATCATTCACTTTACTTCCCTCTTATCTTGTGAATTGTCCAAAAAAATCCCTCTCCTATTTTTGGGAGAAGGTTGGAGGAGGCAGATTCTGTAATCTTCATGAATTTGGCCTGCTAAGCATCCGACAGCCTCTATCAGTAGGGCAGTGAAGGAATAAGGAAAGAGGCCGTCTGAAACGCCGCCGTATTGCCATTGCCGCCGTGGGGAAATATGATGAGTATCCGACTTGCGGATAACTTTAATGAAAACCCTTTATGAACAAAATCAAAATCTTCTTACCGTCATGACCGCCAGCAAACAACAAACCATCGCCGACACCGCCCGCCGCCTATTCCGCGAACATGGCTTTTCCGCCGTATCCGTAGGCAGTATCTGCGCCGAGGCCAGTGTCAGCCGCGTCACTTTTTACAAATATTACAGCGGTAAAAACGCACTCTTGCAGGAAATTGTTACCGAGCAGAAAAACCGCGTTCGTGCCGAATTTGAAAATCTGCTTGCACGGCAATGCAGCCTGCGCGAAGCCGCCGAGGCTGTGTTTTCCCTACAAAAACAATCGTTTGAAGAACTTTATTCCGCCGCTTTCCTGCGCGACATCGAAGAGAATACCGATTTGGAGCTGGAGCGGTTTTTCCACGAATTGAACGAAGAAAAATACGCTTTTATGCGCGGATTCTTCCATACTCTGCAGCAACGCCGCCTGATTCAGCCTGATTTGCCTGTGGAACTCATCGACCTGTTTATCCGTCAGGCGGATATATTGATGCGCCATCCTCAACTGACCGCGCTTTATGCCGCCGCGCCGCAAAAGTTGCCGCAAGACGTATTGGGATTGCTGCTGCACGGTTTGTCAGGGAAAGAATAGATAAAAAAGAATAGAAAAATTTTAAATATGAATATTCAGACGGCCTTTCGGTAAATAGCTACCGAAAGGCCGTCTGAATATTAAATGGAATTATAAACCGCAGGTTTTGGGTTTGTTTGCCAAAATATTGATGACTTTGCGTTCGGCTTTTTGCGGTTCGATTTTGATTTCGCTTTCGTCTTCTTCGCTGCCGTCGGAGAAACGTTCCGGCATTTTTTCGCTGTCAAACGCTAAGTCGCCGCCGTGTTTCAGGCTTTGACCGCGTTCCAAGCCGACAAAGTCGAAAAGTTCGGTATCGGCCAAATGCGATGGAACGACGTTTTGCAGGGCGGAGAACATAGACTCGATACGACCGGGGAAACGTTTGTCCCAATCGCGCAGCATGTCGCCGATGACTTGGCGTTGCAGGTTGGGCTGAGAGCCGCAGAGGTTGCATGGGATAATTGGGAATTGCTTCATCTCGGCGTATTTGATCAAGTCCTTCTCTTTGACATACGCCAGAGGACGGATGACGATGTGTTCGCCGTTGTCGCTTACCAGTTTGGGCGGCATGGCTTTGAGTTTGCCGCCGTAAAACATATTCAGGAACATGGTGGCAAGGATGTCGTCGCGGTGGTGTCCCAAGGCGATTTTGGTGCAGCCCAATTCTTTTGCGGTGCGGTAGAGGATGCCGCGGCGCAGGCGGCTGCACAGCGAACA
Organism: Neisseria sp. HMSC070H10; assembly: GCF_001837635.1. Taxonomy (NCBI): domain Bacteria; kingdom Pseudomonadati; phylum Pseudomonadota; class Betaproteobacteria; order Neisseriales; family Neisseriaceae; genus Neisseria; species Neisseria sp. HMSC070H10. Next base: position 100,707 of record NZ_KV833376.1, on the reverse strand, counting down.
AGTCGTTTTGCCTTCGTCCAATACGCGCTTGACGGTGGAATAAGTGTCTTCTTCAACGATTTTGTAGGGAACGCCGATGCTTTCGAGATAGGTCGGCAATACTTCTTCAGGGAAGCCCGGCTGCTTTTGGTCGAGATTGACGGCGACCAGTTCAAAATCAATCGGCGCACTGGCTTGAAGCTGGCGCAGAATATCTAACAGGGCGTAACTGTCTTTGCCGCCTGAGAGGCAGACCATGATTTTGTCGCCCGGTTCGATCATGTTGAAATCGTTAATGGCATCGCCGACGGCATGGCGCAGGCGTTTGCTGAGTTTGTTGTTTTCTAATTCTTGCTTGGTTTTTTTGGACATGGCTGTTTGTGCTTTGAAATAATAGAAAAATTTAAGGGCGGTATTGTACCGCAAAAGAATAAAGGCCGTCTGAAAAACTGCGCTTGCTTGGTTGAAGCGGCGTTTTCAGACGGCCTGATATTTGTGCTTTATTTGATTTGAAGGGCGGTAATTTTGATTTCAACCTTCCAGTCGGGCGAAGCCAGTTTCGCCTCCACGCAGGCACGAGCCGGAGCGCGTTCAGGGGCTGTCCATGCGTCCCAGGCTTCGTTCATGGCGGCGTAGTCATTCATATCGGGCAGATAGATGGTAGCCTCCAAAATATGGGCTTTGTCGGATTGGCATTGTGCGAGCCATGAATCGATTTGCGCCAAAACGTTTTCAGTTTGCGCTTTGGCGTCGGCTTCAGGATTTTCGGGAACCATGCCGGAGAGGAAAACCAAGCCGTTGGCTACGACGGCTTCTGAATAGCGTTTGCTTGCACCAAGATAGCGGATGTCCATGTTGTCTCCTGATTTCAAAAAGAAGGTATGGTAACATTGCAGTTGTTTACGTTCCACATTTAAGAGGGGCCGTCTGAAAAGGATGGTGGGAAACAACCCATGAGTAAAGCAGAATATCCGGTTACGCAGGCAGTACGCTTTTTACGCAGTAAGAAAATCGATTTTGTCCCTTATGTTTACGCGTATGAAGAACATGGCGGTACAGCGCGTTTTGCCGAATGTACGGGCAAGCCCGAGCATCAGGTCATCAAAACAATCGTTCTGCAGGATGAGCATAAAAAAGGCTTGGTTGTTTTAATGCACGGCGACAAACATATTTCCACCCGCAATCTGGCGCGTGAACTGGGCTTGAAACACATCGAGCCGGCAACGGCGGATCAGGCGGCGAAATGGACGGGCTATTTGGTCGGCGGGACGTCGCCGTTCGGTATGAAAACTGCGTTGCCGGTTTATGTGGAAGAAAGTATTTGGGCTCTGGACGAGATTTTTATCAATGGCGGCAAGCGAGGGTTTATCGTGGGCATGAAGCCTGAAAACCTGCGGACGCTCAATCCGCAAAATGTTCATGTTGCAGTCGATTCATAAAGGATAGGAATACAGATGGAACAATTAAATTTATACGAAATCTTGGGTGTATCTCAGGATGCTGATATTAACGTTATCCGCGAGGCTTACGGTAAATTGGTGGCCAATCCGGATATTCAGAAAGATGCGGAGCGGTTTAAAGCCATCGGACAGGCGTTTGAAGTATTGTCTTATCCGGAAAAACGTCTGGCTTATGATGCGGCTATGCAGTATGAACGTCAGGAAGTCAAAGATAATAGCTTCAATGATACGGCAGCCAATCATACGGCAAACTATAATACAGGGAGCAATAATACGGCGGCGAACGTGGTCAATACGTCCAAATCCGAAGTGAAAAACTATGTTTTTATTGCCTATGTCACATATGCGTTGGGCTTGTTTATTTGGTTTACACCCGTCGTCGGTGTGATTTTGGCGTTTATCAAACGCGATGAAGCGCAAGGCAGCATTTACGCCAGCCATATTGATTATCTGATTAAGACATTTTGGGTGTCTTTGATTGGTATGGTTTTAGGGATGCTGACCATACTTATCTTAATCGGTTGGCTGATTTTGGCGGCAACCGGTGTTTGGCTCATTTATCGTGTAGTCGTCGGATTGATTAAACTGAATGAAGATAAGCCTGTTTCCACTCAAGGATGGTTTTAAAGCATGGTATATTTATTGGCAAGTATCGTTTGCAGCGTGTTGGTTTCCGTATTGCTGAAAGTGGCGCGCAAGCAAAAAATCAATATCGAGCAGGCGGTAGCAGTGAACTATATCGTTGCCGTCACTTTGACCATGCTGGTGTTAAAACCTGATTTGAGCAATCCGCAGGTATTTTTGCCGACTTGGTGGCTTTTTGCGGCCTTGGGCATCTTGTTGCCAAGCGTGTTTGTCATTATGGGCAAATCCGTCGATGCGGCAGGTATCGTCAAATCGGATGCGGCGCAACGCTTATCGCTGTTTCTGCCGATTGTCGCTTCATTCACGCTTTTCCATGAGCAGTTGACCGAAGGCCGTCTGATCGGTTTGGTATTGGCATTTACGGCACTGTTTTTCTTGCTTTGGAAAAGCGATGGCGGCAAGAAATCCGGTGGCTTCAGCACGCAAGTAATGCTGCTTTTGGGCGTTTGGTGCGGCTACGGCGTCATCGATATTTTGTTCAAGCAAGTGGCGAAAAGCGGTACCGCGTTTGCCGGTAATTTGCTGGTGGCGTTTTGTTTGGCCGGTATCTTGATGTTTGGCTACCTGTTTGCCAAAGGAAGCAAATGGACCAAAGAGGGCATAGTGGGCGGTATGATTTTAGGCTGCCTGAACTTTTTGAATATTGTTACCTACATTTCTGCACACCAAATCATGAAGGATAATCCGACATTGGTATTTGCCGGTATGAATATTGGTGTGATTGTTTTGGGTACGCTGATTGGTGCGGCAATATTTAAGGAAAAAATCAGCAGCATTAATGCAGCCGGTATCAGCATTGCTATTTGTTCGATAGCCTGCCTGTTTTACTGGCCGCAGATTCGCAGCTTACTGGGTTAAAAATACTCAGGCCGTCTGAAAGTTTTCAGACGGCCTTATTTTTATTATAAAATAGCCATTCATGCGCCGATTTGTCCGTATGGAAATTAATTTGCGCTTACGGGCGTTTCTATGTTAAACAAAGAAGTTGAACTCACACAATAATATCGATAGTTACATCATGAAACATATTAAAAAACACATTCAATGCGCCGTTCTCGGCATGCTGGTATTGTCCGGCTGTCAATCGTATCAGGAAGATCAAAGCCGTCGCAGTAAAATGGCTCAATTCGCGCTTAACCATCCCGTAGCCGCCCAAGTTATCGGCATGGAAGACGAAGGTTTAATCAATATGACCAGCAATGCCACACGCTTTGCCGAGCGTTCAGGTTTGGATGACAAAGCAAACGGCGACAGCAGGGGAACACAAGTCAATGCCGTACGCCAAGCATTGTGGCAGGCGGCGATTGCTTCCAAATTCGACAGCATTATTGCAGAAAAAGCAGGTAATGCGCGTCTGACGGATATGGAATTGCGTGAAGGTAAAGATGACTACTTCAGCCGCTACCTTGCCGACCAAGCGGTCGATCAGCGCAACAACCGTATCGGCCGCAGTATCGGCAGTGCCAAGCCTGACAGCGATATGAAAACGCTAGCGGCAAGCATTTTGTTCTACTACAACAAAGTAGGCTTATGGACGGCTTCCGAAGTGAAAAACCGTTGGCACATCAAACAGGAAAAACTTTCAGACGGCCAGTATGCCGAGGCATTGAAAAATATCGCCCAATTGGATCAAAACGGTATGACCGAACAGGAACGTAGCGGTTATAAAACCGATACGCTCAGCGAAATCAAGCGTTCGGTTAAGGCCATGCGTCAAGTCGAAGACTGATTTTAAGACTTCATCATTTAAAGGCAATTATTATGAATTTCCCTCCGCGTTATGTCTCAAACACCCGTATGCGCCGTATGCGTAAAGACGATTTTTCACGTCGCCTGATGCGCGAGCATACTTTGACAGCAGATGATTTGATCTATCCGGTTTTTGTATTGGAAGGCCAGAATCAGGAAGAGGCAGTCCCGTCCATGCCCGGTGTCAAACGCCAAAGTTTGGACAAATTGTTGTTCACTGCTGAAGAAGCATTGAAGCTCGGCATTCCTATGCTGGCTTTGTTTCCCGTGGTAACGCAAAACAAAACCGAGCTTGCAGAAGAGGCTTATAACCCTGAAGGCTTGGTACCGACAGTAGTAAGAACCCTGCGCGAGAAATTCCCAGAGTTGGGTATCATGACCGACGTTGCCTTGGACCCTTATACCATTCACGGCCAAGATGGTTTAACCGATGAAAATGGCTATGTCCTCAACGATGAAACCATTGAAGTTTTGGTAAAACAGGCTTTGTGTCATGCTGATGCAGGCGCACAAGTCATTGCCCCATCAGACATGATGGACGGACGTATTCTTGCCATCCGTGAAGCCTTAGAAGATGCTGGACATATCCATACGCGCATTATGGCGTATTCGGCAAAATATGCTTCAGCGTTCTATGGCCCGTTCCGTGATGCTGTTGGCAGCTCCGGTAATTTGGGTAAGGCAGACAAGAAAACCTACCAAATGGATCCTGCAAACACTGATGAAGCCTTGCACGAAGTAGCATTGGATATTCAAGAGGGCGCAGATATGGTCATGGTAAAACCGGGTCTGCCGTATCTGGATGTCGTCCGTCGAGTCAAAGACGAGTTTGGCGTACCGACTTACGCTTACCAAGTTTCCGGCGAATATGCCATGCTTCAGGCTGCCATTCAAAACGGCTGGTTGGATGGTGAAAAAACCATTTTGGAAAGCTTATTGGCATTCAAACGCGCCGGTGCTGATGGCATTTTGACTTACTATGCGATTGAAGCGGCAAAATTGTTGAAGAAGTAAATAAAGAAATAAATTAAAAAGCGGCAAACAGTGTTTATTCTGTTTAGCCGCTTTTTTGTATTGCTTAAGATTGGCTTAATAGAAACCGACTAAAGTTCATTTTTTTAAAATCTAAAGAGTTTTGCATAAATAAAGGCCGTCTGAAAAACAGTTTCCTGATTTTTCAGGCGGCCTTATATGATTTAAACCTTAGTGATGGCTGCAACCGCCGTGGGTTTCACGCAAAGCTTCGGCTGCTTGTTCGTCAGCGTGGTAGCTGGAACGAACCATTGCGCCGATGGCGGCATTGGTAAAGCCCAATTCGTATGCTTCTTTTTCAAAAACTTTGAATTGGTCGGGCGTTACATAGCGCAAGACGGGCAAGTGGCCGTCTGAAGGTTGCAGATATTGGCCGATGGTAATCATCTCGATATTGTTGGCACGCATATCGCGCATGATTTCGCGCACGTCCTCGTCTGTTTCGCCCAAGCCGACCATGATGCCGGATTTGGTCGGAATATGGGGCATCATTTCTTTGTAGCGGCGCAGAAGCTCGAGGGAATGTTGGTAGTTGGCACCTGGACGGGCTTTTTTATACAGGCTTGGATGGGTTTCCAAGTTGTGGTTCATCACGTCGGGTGGCGTTTCTGCCAAGATTTCCAGTGCGATGTCCAGACGGCCGCGGAAATCGGGAACAAGGATTTCGATTTTGGTATTCGGGCTGGTTTCGCGGATGGCTTTAATGCAGTCAGCGAAGTGTTGGGCGCCGCCATCACGCAGGTCGTCACGGTCGACGGAAGTGATTACGACATAGCGCAGGTTCATGGATTTGACGGATTCGGCCAAGTGTTTAGGCTCGTCAGGATCCAACATATTGGGGCGGCCATGGCCAACGTCGCAGAACGGGCAGCGGCGGGTACAAATATCGCCCATGATCATGAATGTGGCCGTACCCTTGGTAAAGCATTCGCTGATATTTGGACAAGATGCTTCTTCGCATACAGTATGCATTTTTTGTTCGCGAAGAATATTTTTGATTTCAAAGAATTTCTTGCCCGGTAATTTGGCGCGGATCCATTCGGGCTTTTTCAATTTTTGTTCCAATGGAACCACTTTAATCGGAATGCGTGCAGTTTTGTCTGCACCTTTTAGTTTGATGCCGCGTTTGGGGTCGTTTTTTACTTCTTCACTCATGGTGATGTGTTCTTTCTGTCGTTATAAAGGCCGTCTGAAAAGCTTATCGTAGTCTTTATGACCTAAGGGCTTGTGGGTTCAGAGGGGCAGTTAAAAGATGGTGTTGGGGTCGAATATTTTCAGACGGCCTTATGCCAGCTCTTTTTGTAAATGCTTGGTCAGTTTATCTGCAACTTCTGCCAAACTGGGTGCCGGAGAGACAAAGTCGGCAATTTGGGTCATTTCCATACCGGCATAACCGCAGGGGTTGATATGGGTAAACGGACTTAAATCCATATTCACGTTAAGCGCCAAGCCGTGGTAAACGGAACCGTCTTTGATACGCAGGCCCAGGGAAGCGATTTTACGCTCGCCGACATAAACGCCGGGACGTTTTGGATCGGCTGCTGCTTCGATGCCGTATTCTGCCAAGGTGGCGATGATGCTGTTCTCAAGTGCGGAAACGATATGGCGCACACTGGTCTTACGGCGTTTGAAATTGATCATCGTATAAACGACCAATTGGCCGGGACCGTGGTAGGTAATTTGACCGCCTCTGTCAATTTGGACAACGGGTATATCGTCGCGAATGAGGAGGTGTTCAGGTTTTCCGGCCAAGCCCTGGGTGAATACGGGCGGATGTTCGACCACCCATAATTCGTCTTCGGTGTTTTCGTCACGCGAGGCATTAAATGCCTTCATGGCTTCGAAAGTCGGCAGGTAATCGACCAAGCCTTTGTGCACGATTTTCATTACAGCACCACTTTTACCAATTCGTGTGAAGTCAGGTCGCGGTAGATATTGTCGAGCTGCTCTTGGTTATCAACATTTACTTTGACGGTTGCGCTGGTGTAGTTGCCTTTGCTGCTTGGGCGCGTAGTAATGTGGTGCGGCTCGGTGTCGGGAGCGTGTTTACGCACGGTTTCCAAGATGGCGGATTCAAATTCGGGATGAACTGCGCCCATGACTTTTACAGGAAAGGTGCAAGGGAATTCAATTAATGATTTTTTTTCGGTTGAGTCTGTCATGGTTTACTACCTTGTTTGGTTAGCCAGGGCCGTCTGAAAAGTTTTCAGACGGCCCGAAATCCGATATATTTTATCGTAAACGTCCATATCGGGCTATAAAAATGATGTTTTCGAAAATAGGTGCGGATAAGCTGTTTTCAAGTCTTGAAATGCAGCGCTTCAGCCCAATTTTGAGCTACATTCTGATTTAACAATGATTGAGATTATTAACTATGCCGACAAAAGACAAATATTTCGAGGAATACAGTGCGCTGGCTACCTTGCCTTTACGCGATGTCGTGGTGTATCCGCATATGGTATTGCCGCTGTTCGTCGGTCGTCCTAAATCGATTGCGGCCCTTGAGGCGGCAATGGCCAATGATGATCCGGTTTTCCTGTTGGCCCAGCTTGACCCTAATACAGAAGACCCTAAAGCTGAAGACTTGCACCAGACCGGTACGGTTGCCCAAGTTTTGCAGGTTTTGAAGCTGCCTGACGGTACCGTTAAAGTATTGGTAGAAGGTATCCGTCGTGCGCGCGCGTTGACGGTTGATGAAACAGGCGGATTGTTTTTGTCTCATGTTGAGGCGATTGATGAGAATAGCGACAAAGACAATCCTGAAATTGAGGCCTTGCGCCGTACTCTGCTGACTCAATTTGAGCAATATGCGAAGTTGAACAAAAAAATTCCTGCCGAAGTTATCAGCACCATCAGCAGTATCGATGACAACAGCCGTCTTGCCGATACTATTGCCGCGCATTTGCAGCTGAAATTGGAGCAGCGTCAATATGTGCTGGAGACTGCCGGTATTGTTGACCGTTTGGAATTTCTACTGGCGCAGTTGGAAGCCGAACTCGACATCATGCAGGTTGAGAAACGCATCCGTGGTCGCGTGAAACGTCAAATGGAAAAATCCCAACGCGAGTATTACTTGAATGAGCAAGTGAAAGCGATTCAGAAAGAATTGGGCGAAGAAGACGAGCGCGGCGAGCTGGACGCGTTGGAAGCAAAAATCAAAGAAGCAGGCATGAGCAAAGAGGCTGAAGAAAAATGTCTGTCTGAATTGAAAAAACTGAAAATGATGCCGCCGATGTCTGCGGAATCTACCGTCGTGCGCAACTACATCGATACTTTGCTTGAGTTGCCATGGAAGAAAAAATCCCGTGTCAGCAAAGATATTGCCAAGGCTGATTTGATTTTGAATGCCGACCACTATGGTTTGGAAAAAGTCAAAGAACGTATTTTGGAATATTTGGCTGTTCAAAAACGTATGGACAAGCTCAAAGGCCCGATTTTGTGTTTGGTCGGTCCTCCGGGAGTGGGTAAAACTTCCTTGGGCGAATCGATTGCCAAAGCTACAGGCCGTCAATATGTGCGTATGGCATTAGGCGGCGTGCGTGATGAAAGCGAAATCCGCGGCCACCGCCGTACCTATATCGGCTCTATGCCGGGCAAAATCCTGCAAAACATGGCAAAAGCGGGTGTAAAAAACCCATTGTTCCTGCTTGATGAAATCGACAAAATGGGCAGTGATTTCCGTGGCGATCCAGCCAGTGCATTGCTTGAGGTGCTTGATCCTGAGCAAAATAACAAGTTTGCCGACCATTATGCCGAAGTCGATTACGATTTGAGCGATGTGATGTTTATTGCCACTTCAAACAGCTTGAATATCCCGACTCCGCTGCTTGACCGTATGGAAATCATCCGTCTGTCCGGTTACACGGAAGATGAAAAAATCAATATCGCCATGCAATACCTTGTGCCGAAACAAATGAAGCGCAATGGTGTGAAAGAGGGTGAGTTGGTGGTTGATGAAAGTGCGGTGCGCGATATTATCCGTTACTACACTCGCGAGGCCGGCGTCCGCTCGTTGGATCGCGAAATTGCCAAAATCTGCCGCAAAGTAGTAATGCAGGTTACCTTGAATGAGGATAAGAAAAAAGCGTCCAAATCCAAAACAGCAAGCAAGGCCAAGCCTAAAGCAATTAAAGTTACTGAGAAAAATCTGCATGACTATCTAGGCGTGCGCCGTTTCGACTATGGCGTGGCCGAAAGCGAAAACCGCATCGGCCAGGTAACCGGTCTGGCTTGGACTGAAGTCGGTGGCGAGTTGTTGACTGTTGAGGCGGTTGCCTTGCCGGGCAAGGGTACGATTCAATGTACCGGCCAACTGGGCGATGTGATGAAAGAATCAGTATCGGCCGCATGGTCGGTTGTCCGTTCCCGTGCCGAATCAGTGGGTCTGGCTCCTGATTTTTACGAGAAGAAAGACATTCACGTCCATGTGCCGGAAGGTGCGACGCCGAAAGACGGTCCAAGCGCAGGTATTGCCATGACTTTGGCGATGGTTTCTGCCTTTACCAAAATTCCGGTGCGTGCGGATGTGGCGATGACCGGTGAAATCACTTTGCGTGGCGAAGTGTTGCCGATCGGCGGTTTGAAAGAAAAACTGCTGGCTGCTTTGCGCGGCGGCATCAAGCATGTATTGATTCCGAAAGACAACGTCAAAGATTTGGAAGAAATCCCTGAAAATGTCAAAACCGGTCTGACCATCCATCCGGTCAAATGGATTGATGAAGTGTTGGCTTTGAGTCTGGAAACTCAGCCTGAGCAATGGGTTGCCGAATTGGCAGTTGCCGAGACCGTGCAAACTCCTAAGACAAAGTCAAGAACAAAAGCAACCAAGCATTAAGTTGGCCGTCTGATGTTGCAAAAAATGTGGTTTTGCCCTGAATGCCCCAAAAATAGGGCAATTCCACATTTTTTACTTGACATGATAATTTCAGAATTGCTATAAAGTGCGTATGTGCTTTGAAAGCGCTCAAGCCCCGAGTATTCGGGCATTTCATCATCTTTATACGATAGGAAGGGACTAATTGTGAACAAGTCTGAATTGATCGAAGCAATTGCTCAAGAAGCCGGCATTTCCAAATCTGCTGCGCAAAAAGCTTTGGATGCTACTACTAATGCCGTAACCAACGCATTGAAAAGCGGCGACACTGTTACTCTGGTCGGTTTCGGTACTTTCTACGTCGGCGAACGCGCCGAACGTCAAGGCCGCAACCCAAAAACTGGCGAGCCTTTGACTATTGCTGCTGCTAAAACTCCTAAATTCCGTGCCGGTAAAGCATTGAAAGACGCTCTGTAATTTAGAGTCTTTCCCTGAATGGGAATAAAAAACCGATTTGATTCGGTTTTTTATTTTGAAGGCCGTCTGAAACCTTTCAGATGGCCTTTAGTTTGTTGAGTGCATAAAAAGGCTGAAATCCTAATGATAAAAGGATTTTAGCCTTTTTAGTTTATCTTGTTACATTTGATTTTTATATTGATATACCTTATCATTAAGGGAAACAATAACAGTATTCAAAACAAACCGCACTTATCGAAAGAAGGGGCAAATAGCCATTCGTAAACAATCTTTCAAATGTGCTACACATTCATCATACTTCTCACGTTTTTTCAATAATCTATTTTTAAAACAAAAAGAAAAGAGAGACTTATGTCTGCTGTTCCTTTGTCGCGCCTGAAAAAAGGCGCAGTCGTACATATTGATTCCATTGCTCCCAATCCTGTTTTTGGTGATTTGGATACCTTGGTAACCCGTCGTCTTGCAGATTTGGGTTTTTCCAGCGGAATGCCGTTGCAAGTGATTGCAGTGGGTGGTTTTGGGAGAGGCCCGTTTGCGGTACGTTTGGGTAACCAATCTCAATTTTCCCTGCGTTCGGAAGAGGCCGGGAAGATTATGTGTCGTATCGTTGAGGCCGTTTAAGGCCGTCTGAAAGAATAAGGAAAAATGATGGAACTAAGCTATTTTGCCTTGATTGGCGCGCCAAACTGCGGCAAAACCGTTTTGTTCAACGGTTTGACCGGCTCACATGCCAAGGTTGCCAATTATCCGGGCGTAACTGTCGATAAGCGCGAGGGCGCCTTCCTCGACGACGAGGCCGTCCGCATTATCGACCTGCCGGGCACATACAGCCTACGCACGACCAGCCCCGACGAAGCGGTGGCGAAAGATGTAATGGTAGGCAAGATGGGCATTCCGCCCGATGCCATTATTGCCGTTGCCGACGCGACCAACCTGCGTATGACCCTGCGCATGATTTTGGAACTGAAAACGCTGGGACTGCCTATGGTGGTGTCGCTGAATTTGAGCGACGTGGCCCGCAAAAGGGGCTTGAATATCGACGCGGCCAAACTGAGCGAGTTGTTGGATGCACCTGTTTTGGAAACAGTTGCAGTGAGCGCGTCGGGTGTACAGGCTGTACGCGAAGCCGTGGCGAAGCTGCCGCGCAAACGCTCTTTCCCCGCAAACCCCGCCTCTGCCGAACGCACGCTCGATGCGCTGGATAGCGACAAACTTTATCAAGAAGTCGAATCGATTTTGGCACAAGTGGTACGCACCCAGATGACGCTGCCCGCATGGCACAAAAAACTCGACGACATCGTGCTGCACCCCGTCTGGGGCATGATTATGCTGCTGGTCATCCTGTTTATGGTGTTCCAAGCGGTTTACACATGGGCGGCGCCGATTATGGACGCCATCGAAGGTGGCTTTACCGCGCTGGGCGAATGGATAGGCGCCAACATGGAGCCGGGCATCCTCAACGATTTGCTGGTCAACGGCGTCATTGCCGGTTTGGGCAGCGTGTTGGTGTTCCTGCCTCAGATTACGATTTTGTTTGCCTTTATCCTGCTATTGGAAGACTCAGGCTATCTGCCGCGTGCAGCCTTCCTGCTGGATAACATCATGGCAAAAAGCGGTTTGTCCGGCCGTTCGTTTATTCCCCTTTTGTCCAGCTTTGCCTGTGCCGTTCCTGCCGTGATGTCGGCGCGTACCATTAACGACCCGCGCGAACGCCTTGTTACCATCGCGGTTGCGCCGTTGCTGACTTGTTCCGCACGTTTGCCGGTGTATGCGCTGATTATCGCCGCTGTTATTCCTGACCGTACAGTGGGTGGGATTTTCAACCTGCAAGGCCTGACATTGTTTATTCTTTATATCGTAGGCATTCTGTCGGCCGCATTGGCAGCGTATATCATGAAACGCTTGGCGCGGATGAAAGGCAATGTGCAACAATTCCCACTTTTGATGGAATTGCCGACTTTCCGTACGCCTAACTTCAAACACATCATGACCAGCTTGTGGGATAGGGTAAAAGCCTTCCTGAAACGCGCGGGTACCATCATTTTTGCGTTGGCCGTGGTTCTGTGGGGCTTGGTAAGCTGGCCGCAACCGCCTGAAGGCGCAACCGGTGCCGCCATCGATTACAGCTTGGCAGGTACGCTTGGTCATGCTATTCAGCCGTTTTTTGCACCTTTGGGTTTTACTTGGGAAATGTGTATCGCCATGATTCCGGGTATTGCCGCGCGCGAAGTGGTCGTTGCCGCATTGGGTACCGTTTATGCCGTCAGCGCGTCGTCTGAAGATGCCGTACAAAACGCATTAATTCCCATCATACACAACAACTGGGGCTTGCCGACCGCCTTTGCCTTCTTGGCTTGGTATGTGTATGCTCCGATGTGTGCCGCGACTTTGACCGTGATTAGACGCGAAACCAAATCCACGAAAAATATGCTTATGATTACAGGCTATTTGTTCCTGATGGCTTATTTTGCCGCATTTGTGGTTTACCAACTTTCTTCAAGGATACTATCGTCATGACTCAATATATTATCGTCGGCTTGATTATGCTCGCCTGCGTATTCTTCCTCTTGCGAAAATTCGTGTTCAAACCGAAAAAACGCGACTGCAGCAGTGGCTGCGGCAAATGCGGTGGTTGCGGTTAAATATTGATAACCAGAAAGAAGAAAGGTCGTCTGAAAAGAGGTTTCAGACGACCTTTTTAACGCAAACCGTTATAATAACGCCCCATCCATTTATACAATACATTCATTCCATAAAGTCATGAAAACCCTGCTCCAACTCCAAAGCGCTGCACAAAATTTCGCCGACCACTATAAAAACCAAACCGACGAACGCCGTGAAAAAGACACTTTTTGGAATGAATTTTTTGCGATTTTCGGCATTGATCGCAAAAACGTCGTCCACTTCGAATATGCCGTTAAAGACCCGAGCAACAACACCCAATTTGTCGATGTCTTTTGGGAAGGCATCTTCCTGGCAGAACACAAATCCGCCAACAAAAACCTAGCCAAAGCCAAAGAACAGGCGGAGCGTTATTTGCAGGAAATCGAGCGCACCAAGCCGTCTGCCTTACCTGAATATTACGCCGTCAGCGATTTTGCCCATTTCCACCTTTATCGTCGCGATCCTAAAGAAGGCGTAGAAAACCAATGGCAATTCCCGTTGGAAGAATTGCCCGAATACATTACGCGCGGCGTTTTCGACTTTATGTTCGGCATCGAAGCCAAAGTCCGCCAAATTCAAGAAGAAGCCAATATTCAAGCGGCGACGGCCATTGGCAGACTGCACGATGCCTTGCAGGAAGAGGGCATTTACGAAGAACACGAACTCAGGCTCTTCATCACGCGCCTGCTTTTCCTCTTTTTTGCCGACGACAGCGCCGTTTTCCAGCGCAACTACCTCTTTCAAGACTTTTTAGAAAGCTGCAAAGAGGCCGATATGCTTGGCGACAAGCTCAATCAACTCTTTGAATTCCTCAACACACCCGACCAAAAGCGCAGCAAGACCCAAAGCGAAAAATTTAAAGGTTTCGAATACGTCAACGGCGGCCTTTTCAAAGAACGCCTGCGCACTTTCGACTTCACCGACAAGCAGCACCACGCCTTAATCGACTGCGGTAATTTCGACTGGCGCAACATCAGTCCAGAAATCTTCGGCACGCTCTTCCAATCCGTCATGGACGCACAAGAGCGGCGCGAAGCAGGCGCACACTACACCGAAGCCGCCAACATCGACAAAGTCATCAACGGCCTTTTTTTAGAAAACCTGCGCGCCGAATTTGAAGCCGTCAAAGCCCTCAAACGCGACAAAGCCAAAAAACTCGCCGCCTTCTACCAAAAAATCCAAAACCTGCAGTTCCTAGACCCGGCCTGCGGCTGTGGCAATTTCCTTATCGTTGCCTACGACCGCATCCGCGCCCTTGAAGACGACATCATCGCCGAAGCGCTCAAAGACAAAGCAGGCGGCTTATTCGACAGCCCGTCCGTCCAATGCCGTCTGAAACAATTCCACGGCATCGAAATAGACGAATTTGCCGTCCTTATCGCCCGTACCGCCATGTGGCTCAAAAACCACCAATGCAACATCCGCACGCAAATCCGCTTCGACGGCGAAGTCGCCTGCCATACGCTGCCGCTCGAAGACGCCGCCGAAATCATCCACGCCAACAGCCTCCGCACACCTTGGCAGGCGGCAGACTACATCTTCGGCAATCCGCCCTTTATCGGCTCGACCTACCAAACTAAAGAGCAGAAAAACGACCTCGAAAGCATTTGCGGCCATATCAAAGGCTACGGCCTGTTGGATTACGTCTGCAACTGGTATGTCAAAGCCGCCGGCATCATGGCGCAGAATTCCCAAGTTCAGACGGCATTTGTCTCCACCAATTCCATCTGCCAAGGCCAGCAGGTCGAAATCCTCTGGGGCAGCCTTTTGAACCAAGGCATCGAAATCAACTTTGCCCACCGTACCTTCCAATGGACGAGCCAAGCCGCAGGCAAAGCCGCCGTCCATTGCATCATCGTCGGCTTCCGCCAAAAGCCGCAAATGCTGTCTGAAAACTGTGGCGCAAACGCTTCAGAAAATTCCGCTCTGCCCAAATACCTCTACGACTATCCCGACATCAAAGGCGAACCCCAAAAACACGCCGTAGCCAACATCAATCCTTATCTGATTGATGCGCCCGATTTGATTATTACCAAGCGCAAAACCCAAATCAGCAGGGAAAATGAAATGTGCAAAGGCAATCAACCGACCGACGGTGGCAACCTTATCCTTTCCACTGATGAAAAAGAAGCTTTGATTGCCGCCGAACCATTAGCGGAACAATACATCCGCCCCTTTATCGGCGCCGAGGAATTTATCAACGGCAAAACCCGTTGGTGCCTGTGGTTTCACGGCGTATCCGACGTCAAACGCAATCACGACCTGAAACAGATGCCCAAAGTCCAAGCCCGTATTCTGGCGGTCAAAGCCATGCGCGAAGCCAGCAGAAAAGCCGCCACGCAGAAAAAAGCGGCTACCTCGTGGCTCTTCGACGAAATCCGCCAGCCTTCAGACGGCAATTTTCTGATTATTCCACGCGTATCTTCTGAAAGCCGCCGTTTCGTCCCCATCGGTTATCTGTCGCATCAAATCATCATCAGCGATTCATCGTTTATGCTTCCAAACGCCACCCTCTACCACTTCGGCATCCTCTGCTCAACCATGCACAATGCCTTTATGCGTACCGTTGCAGGCCGCCTGGAAAGTCGTTACCGCTACTCTAATACAGTCGTGTACAACAACTTTCCCTTCCCAGAAAGCTGCTGTAAACCTGATGATGACGAAACTGCCTGTCAGGAAGCTTCGGGCAAAAAAGGCGAAACGCCAAGGCCGTCTGAAAACAATCCCCTCCGTTCTGCCATCGAAGCTGCCGCCCAAGCCATCTTCGACATTCGCGAGAAATATCGCGCCGATGCGCTTGCTGACGATCTGCCTCCCCCTACGCTCGCCGAACTTTATGCGCCCGACGCAGGCTATCCCGATCTCGTCAAAGCACACGCCGCCCTCGACAAAGCAGTAGATAAAGCCTACGGCTACAAAAAAGGCAAAAACACCGACGATGAGGCAGAACGCGTCGCCTTCCTGTTTGACCTATACCGAAAGGCAATAGAAAGCCAAAATACCAAACCGCCTAAAAAAACTAAATAAAGGCAAATGGCAAACCCGACTTGGTTTATAGCCAAACCTGATTCGCCGGAAATATCGTTTTTTTCCCATCTCATTACTTCACAACAAAAAGGCCGTCTGAAAACCAAATTCCGGTTTTCAGACGGCCTCAATCATTCAAAACTTTCAACAAGCCCTTATTTCAACGCTTCCAGTAGCTTTCCGTGTATTCCGCCGAAACCGCCGTTGCTCATGACCAAAATATGGTCGCCGGCTTCGGCATTTTTCACGATTTCGGCAACAAAGGCATCGAAGTCTGTGCCCACATGCAGCTTGCCGCCTAAAGGCGCGAGGGCTTCGGCGACGTCCCAGTCCACGCCGCCGGCGTAGCAGAATACTTGGTCGGCATCGTTTAAGCTTGCGGGCAGGGAGGCTTTCATGGTGCCGAGCTTCATGGTGTTGGAACGCGGCTCAAGGACGGCGAGGATGCGTGCGTTACCGACACATTGGCGCAGGCCTTCGATGGTGGTTTCGATGGCGGTCGGGTGGTGGGCAAAGTCGTCGTAAACGGTGATGCCGTTCACCGTGCCTTTGATTTCCATACGGCGTTTGACGTTTTTAAATGCACTCAAAGCTTCGCAGGCCGTCTGAATATCGACTCCGGCATGACGCGCGGCAGAGATAACGGCGAGTGCGTTCATGCGGTTGTGTTCGCCCATCAGTTCCCAAGCGACGTGTCCGACCGTTTCGCCGTGATGGCGTACGTCGAACGAGCCGTCGGCATGGACGGTACCAACCTGCCAGCCTTGTTCGGTACCAAATTTTTCTACGGGCGTCCAGCAGCCTTTGTCCAAAGTGTCTTGCAGGCTTTGCTGCTGGCCGTTGCAGACGATGAGGCCTTCAGACGGCACGGTGCGTACCAAATGATGGAATTGGGTTTGAATGGCGCCCAAATCGGCAAAAATGTCGGCGTGGTCGAATTCCAGATTGTTCAAAATGGCGGTACGCGGATGGTAATGTACGAATTTGGAGCGTTTGTCAAAGAAGGCAGTGTCGTATTCGTCGGCTTCGATAACGAAGAATGGCGATTTTGAATTAGGGTCTTGGCGCGGCGTTTGCGGCAGGCGGGCAGAAACACTGAAGTTTTCCGGTATGCCGCCGATGAGGAAGCCTGGCGCAAGGCCGGCATATTCCAAGACCCATGCCAGCATGGAGGCTGTGGTCGTTTTGCCGTGTGTTCCAGCTACGCCGAGCACCCAGTGCTGGTGTAATACGTTTTCAGCCAGCCATTGTGGGCCGGAAGTATAAGGCAGGCCTTTGTTCAAAATGGCTTCGATCACATCCATGCCGCGTTTGGCAACATTACCGATAACGTAAATATCGGCTTTAAATTTATTCAATTGAGCGGCATCAAAGCCTTCGTGTACGTCTATGCCCAAGGCTTCAAGCTGGGTGCTCATCGGTGGATACATTTTGGCGTCGCAACCGCTGACTTTAAAACCTGCTTCTTTGGCAATAGCCGCTACGCCGCCCATAAATGTGCCGCCGATACCGATAATGTGGATGTGTTTCATGATAAGACTGTCTTTGGATAAATTAATTTTAAAGCCGTCATTATAACGGAGTTTGGATAAAGAAAGGGGTCGTCTGAAAAGTTAGGCAACAACAAGAATAGGAAAAAATGCGAAGAATTGATTTTAAAAGGAGGGCGTTGAGGTTTTGCAAGTATGGGATTGGGGTTAGCCCTGCTTTGGAAAGAGTTATTTGATACGGTAAAGTCGTTCACGAAGGTCAGGTGAAGCATTGCCTCGAACTCCTCCATGCTTGATAGCGTGAAGTTTTCGATAATAGGTTTACTTGGATAGACTTTAGAGAATGGGGGGGGATTCAATTAATGCCGTTTGAAAAATAAGTCCTGAGCAAACCACGCTACGACTTATTTTCAGACGGCATTTGTATTCTGTATTTTGCGATTTCTATTAAAGCGCTGCTTCCGAGCGTTCACCGGTACGGATACGGATAGCTTCTTCAACCGGATAAATAAAGATTTTACCGTCACCGATTTTGCCAGAATGCGCGGTTTCCAAGATGGCATCAACAGCTTGATCGACTTTATCGTCAGCCAATACCAATTCGATTTTCACTTTAGGAAGAAAATCGACTGCGTATTCCGCGCCGCGATAAATTTCCGTATGGCCTTTTTGGCGGCCGAAACCTTTGACTTCGCTGACAGTCATGCCGGTAATGCCGATTTCAGTCAGGATTTCGCGTACATCGTCGAGTTTGAAAGGTTTGATAATGGCTTCGATTTTTTTCATATTGAGTCTCCTTATTTGCGAAAAGGCCGTCTGAAACATTCAGACGGCCTTTGTTCCATCAAGTTCGTTCAAATTTTATTTGAGTGAACTTATTTCTTTTTCTGAGCAGGCAGGTCGGTACATACGCCCAATGCCACTTCCGCAGCCATACCGATGGATTCGCCCAGGGTTGGGTGTGGGTGGATGGTTTTACCGATATCGGCTGCATCACAGCCCATTTCAATCGCCAAGCAGACTTCGCCGATCATATCGCCACCGTTAGGACCAACGATACCGCCGCCGATGATGCGGCCGGTTTCAGCATCAAAAATCAGCTTGGTGAAACCATTGTCGCAACCGTTGGCAATCGCACGGCCGGAAGCAGCCCATGGGAAGTTGGCTTTGGTGATTTTGCGGCCGGAGGCTTTGGCAGACAACTCGGTTTCGCCAACCCATGCCACCTCAGGAGAAGTGTAGGCAACGCCCGGAATAACGCGCGCGTCGAAGTAGGCTTTGTGGCCGGCACAGTTTTCAGCGGCAACGTGGCCTTCGTGAACGGCTTTGTGTGCCAACATCGGTTGACCGACGATATCGCCGATAGCGTAGATGTGCGGCACATTGGTGCGCATTTGTTTGTCCACTTCGATAAAGCCGCGGTCGGTTACGGCAACACCTGCTTTTTCAGCGCTGATCAGTTTGCCGTTAGGTGCACGACCGGCAGCCACCAATACGGCATCGTAACGTTGTGGCTCTTTAGGCGCATTTGCACCTTCGAATGTAACGTAAACACCGTCTTCTTTAGGCTCAACAGCAACAGTTTTGGTGTTGATCATGATGTTGTCAAAACGGTATTCGTTTTGTTTTTGCCATACTTTAACTAAGTCGCGGTCTGCGCCTTGCATCAGGCCGTCCATCATTTCAACAACATCCAGGCGAGAACCCAGGGTGCTGTAAACCGTACCCATTTCGAGACCGATAATACCGCCACCGATGATCAACAGTTTGCCTGGTACTTCTTTCAGAGCCAGTGCACCGCTGGAATCGATGATGCGTGGATCTTCAGGAATGAAAGGCAGTTTGGTTACGCGGCTGCCTGCTGCAATGATACAGTTTTTGAAGGCAACGATTTTTTTCTCGCCGGTAGGAGTCGCTTGCTCGTACACGTCGCCGGTAGTCAGCGACACTTCCAAGTGGTGCGGATCTAAGAATTGGCCGTCGCCTTGGATAACGTCTACTTTACGGCCTTTGGCCATGCCTGCCAAACCGGTAGTCAAACGGGAAACCACGCCGTCTTTGTAAGCACGCAGCATGTCGATATCGAGTTCAGGCTCTGGGTATTTGATACCGTTGGCAGCCAAGTGACGTACTTCATCGATAACGGCAGCGTTGTGCAATAAAGCTTTGGAAGGGATACAGCCGACGTTCAAGCAAACGCCGCCCAAAGTTTTGTAACGCTCGACGATGGCAACTTTCAAGCCTTCGTCAGCAGCGGCAAATGCAGCAGAATAACCGCCAGGGCCGCCACCCAATACGACTACGTCGTATTCAGCATCGGCAGAACCGCCAAATTGTGCTGCTTGAGGAGCTGGAGCAGCAGCTTTAGGGGCTTCTTGTGCAGGAGCAGCTGGTACTTCAGCTTTAGGAGCGGCAGCCGCACCTTCGGCTTCAACGATTGCAATCAAGCCGCCTTCAGAGATTTTATCGCCGACTTTAACTTTAACTTCTTTAACGACACCTGCAACTTCGGCAGGTACGTCCATAGTGGCTTTATCGGTTTCCAAAGTAATCAGGGTATCGTCCACAGCAATGGTGTCGCCTACATTTACTTCAACCGCAATAATATCTACGTTTTCGTGACCGCCAATGTCGGGCACTTTTAATTCAACTAAGCTCATGTCTAATCTTTCTGAATGATGTTCGGACTTCTTTTTTCAGACGGCCTGAGTAAAAAGACCGTCTGAAAATGCTCGGATTACAGAGTAATGCGGCGGAAGTCTTTCAACAGGTTAGCCAGGAATACGGTAAAGCGCATACCGGCAGCACCGTCGATGACGCGGTGGTCGAAGGACAGGCTCAATGGGCACATCAGGCGAGGAGCGAATTCTTTGCCGTTCCAAACCGGTTTGATTTGGGATTTGCACACGCCCAAGATAGCAACTTCAGGAGCATTCACGATTGGTGTGAAGCCTGTGCCGCCGATACCGCCCAAGCTGGAAATGGTAAAGCATGCGCCTTGCATTTCTTGTGGTTTGAGCTTGCCTTCGCGGGCTTTTTTAGACAATTCGGTCAGCTCTTGGCTGATTTGTTTCAAGCCTTTTTGATCTACGTCTTTGATTACTGGAACAACCAAGCCGTTTGGTGTGTCGGCTGCGAAACCGATGTTGAAGTAGTTTTTCAGCACTAAGTTGTCGCCATCCAAAGAGGCATTGAATTCAGGGAAGGCTTTCAGCGCAGCAACAGAGGCTTTAATGATGAACGCCAATGGGGACAATTTTACGCCTTCACGTTCCCATTCTTTGTTCAGTTGTTTGCGGAATTCTTCCAATTCGGTCATGTCCGCTTCTTCGTGTACGGTAACGTGAGGAATCACAACCCAGTTGCGAGAAAGGTTTTGACCGGAGATTTTCTTAATGCGAGACAGTTCTTTAACTTCGACGCTGCCGAATTTAGAGAAGTCGACTTTAGGCCATGGCAACAAGTCCAGACCACCGCCCAAAGAGGCAGCGGCAGGTTTGCCTGCACCACTTTGCATAACGGATTTAACGAAGGCTTTAACGTCTTCGCCCATGATACGGCCTTTCAGACCGGTACCTTTGACTTGACCCAAATCTACGCCCAATTCACGCGCCAGTTTACGTGCGGAAGGACCTGCATGGGCTTTGGCAAATGCAGCTTCGTCAATTTTGGCAGCTGCAGGTGCAGCCGGAGCAGGCGCAGCGGCTGGTGCTGGAGCAGCAGGAGTCGGAGTAGCGGCTGGTGCAGGTGCGGCAGCTTGAGCGGCAGGAGCAGGAGCAGCTGCGGCGGAACCGGCGGTTTCTACTTCGATAATGGCAGAGCCTTCGGATACTTTGTCGCCAACTTTTACAAATACGGCTTTAACCACACCGGCTTCTGTACATGGTACGTCCATGGTGGCTTTGTCGGTTTCCAGAGTAATCAGAGTGTCGTCAACGGCAACAGTGTCGCCAACCTTGATTTCAACGGCAATAATGTCTACATCTGTATGACCGCCAATATCCGGTACAACGACTTTTACAGTTGCACCGCCTGCAGGAGCGGCTGCAGGCGCAGCAGCTGGAGCTGCAGGAGCTTCAGCTGCAGGAGCCGGGGCTGCATCGGCAGCGGCGGCATCGGTTTCAACGGTCAGAATAACGCCGCCTTCAGAGATTTTATCGCCAACTTTAACTTTAACTTCTTTCACGACACCGGCTGTATCGGCAGGTACGTCCATAGTGGCTTTGTCGGTTTCTAAAGTAATCAGGGTGTCGTCAACGGCAATGGTGTCGCCTGCTTTAACTTCTACAGCGATGATGTCGACGTTTTCATGACCGCCGATATCAGGGACTTTGATTTCTACGATACTCATTTGAGTTCCTTTAATATTTTCAGTTTGATGCCGTCTGAAAACTGTTTCACACGGCATCGGTACAGTTTGTTCAAACCATTCAAGCATTTGGTTTTCAGACGGCCTGATGTCTGAATGAAGCAAACAGGCCGTCTGAAACATCAATTAGCGTTTCCAGCTAGGAGCTGAATCGGCTTTGATGCCATATTTTTCAATAGCTTGTTGAACGGTTTCTTTGCTGACTTTGCCTTGTTCGGCCAATGCGCTCAATGCAGCAACGGCAACGTTGTAGCGGTCAACTTCAAAGAAGCTGCGCAGGTTGGCACGGCTGTCGGAGCGACCGAAGCCGTCAGTACCCAAGACGTGGTAGTCGTTAGGGATGTAGGCACGGATGCGGTCAGCATAGCTGCGGATGTAGTCGGTAGCGGCAATAACCGGACCGTCATGACCTTGCAGTTGAGAAGTAACAAACGGTACTTTTGCAGTTTCCAATGGGTTCAGACGATTGAAGCGTTCCACTTCGATGGCATCGCGGTGCAGCTGGTTGAATGATGGGCAAGACCAGATGTCTGCTTCTACGCCGAAGTCGGCTTTCAACAATTCGGCACCGGCAATTACTTCTTGCAGGATAGTACCGGAACCCATCAATTGAACTTTCTTGTCGCCTTTGCCGCTGGCTTTCAGCAGATACATACCTTTCAGGATGTTTTCTTCTGCGCCTTCAGGCATGTCCGGGTGAGCGTAGTTCTCGTTCATTAGGGTGATGTAGTAGAACACGTCTTCGTTATTGGCATACATACGGCGCAGACCGTCTTGAACGATAACGGCTACTTCGTATTGGAATGTTGGATCGTAAGAAACACAATTTGGAATCAAATCTGCTTGAATATGGCTGTGGCCGTCTTCGTGTTGCAGACCTTCACCATTCAGCGTTGTACGGCCGGCAGTACCACCCAACAGGAAGCCGCGTGCGTGCATATCGCCGGCAGCCCATGCCAAGTCGCCGATACGTTGGAAACCGAACATAGAGTAGTAGATGTAGAAAGGAATCATCGCAAAGTTGCTGTTGGCGTAGCTGGTTGCAGCCGCGATCCAGTCAGCCATTGCGCCTGGCTCGTTAATACCTTCTTGCAAGATTTGACCGTCGACGGATTCTTTGTAGAACATCAGTTGGTCTTTATCTTGAGGGGTGTATTGTTGGCCTTTAGGGTTCCAAATGCCGTATTGGCGGAACATACCTTCCATACCGAAAGTACGGCTTTCGTCAGGAACGATAGGTACAACGCGTTTGCCGATTTTTTTGTCTTTCAGCAAAGTAGACAGGATGCGTACGAAAGCCATGGTGGTGGAGAATTCACGGTCACCGCTGGATTTCAGTTGGGCATCAAATGCTGACAGTTCAGGCACTTCCAGAACGTCTTGGGTAGGGTTGCGTTGAGGCAGGTAGCCACCCAAAGATTCGCGACGTGCGTGCAGGTATTTGTATTCTTCGCTGTCAGGAGCAAAAGTCAGGTAAGGCAGGTCGCCACTGTCGATTTGCTCGTCAGTTACAGGAATGTCAAAGCGGTCACGGAATTGTTTCAGAGACGCTTTGTCCATTTTTTTGGCTTGGTGGGCAACGTTTTGACCTTCGCCGGATGCACCCATACCGTAACCTTTAATGGTTTTTGCCAAGATTACAGTAGGTTTGCCGTTAGCGTGATTCGCAGCGCGGTCGTAAGCGTTGTAGACTTTTTGAGGGTCATGACCACCGCGGTTCAATGCCCAAATTTCGTCATCAGTCATATCGGCGACCAATGCTTTCAGTTCAGGTGTATTGAAGAAGTGTTCGCGAACGTATGCACCGTCTTTGGATTTGTAAGTTTGGTAGTCACCGTCCAAGCACTCTTCCATACGTTTGCGCAGGATGCCATCTTTGTCTTTTGCCAAGAGGCGGTCCCAACGACGACCCCAGACGACTTTCACAACATTCCAGCCGGCGCCGGCAAAGTTGCCTTCCAGCTCTTGAATGATTTTGCCGTTACCGCGTACTGGGCCGTCCAAACGTTGCAGGTTACAGTTGATGACGAATACCAAGTTGTCCAAGCCTTCGCGTGAAGCCAGAGCAATAGCACCTTGGCTTTCAGGTTCGTCCATTTCACCGTCGCCACAGAATACCCATACTTTACGGCCTTTGGTTTTAGCCAGACCGCGAGATTCCAAGTATTTCAGGAAGCGTGCTTGGTAAATTGCCATCAATGGGCCAAGACCCATAGATACGGTTGGGAATTGCCAGAAGTCAGGCAACAGGTGAGGGTGAGGGTAAGAAGGCAGACCTTTACCGCCAACTTCTTGACGGAAGTTGTTCAGCTGGTCTTCAGTCAGACGGCCTTCAACAAACGCACGTGCGTAGATACCAGGGGCTACGTGGCCTTGGAAGAATACCAGATCGCCTTCTTCGCCTTCGCCTTTAGCTTTCCAGAAGTGGTTGAAGCCGACTTCGTACATAGTGGCGGCTGATTGGAAAGATGCAATATGTCCACCCAATTCCAAATCTTTTTTACCTGCGCGCAAAACGATAGCGGCAGCGTTCCAACGAACGAATGCACGGATGCGGTGTTCGATGTTTTGGTCGCCAGGGATGCCTTTTTCGTCTTCTACGGAAACGGTGTTCAAATATGGAGTAGTGGTGCCGTGAGGCATACGGATGCCTTTGTCACGGCTGTATTTGACCAAACTTTCCAGCAGGTATTGGGCGCGTTCGCTACCTTCATATTCTAAAACAGAGCTTAACGCGTCTAACCATTCTTTGGTTTCAATTGGGTCAACATCGTGTAATTGGGTGGACATAATATCTATCCTTGTGTTGAGTGTTTTTCAATGACGGAGTATTACTCCGATATTTTCGTTT
This sequence comes from Neisseria sp. HMSC070H10, assembly GCF_001837635.1. Classification (NCBI taxonomy): domain Bacteria; kingdom Pseudomonadati; phylum Pseudomonadota; class Betaproteobacteria; order Neisseriales; family Neisseriaceae; genus Neisseria; species Neisseria sp. HMSC070H10. Next base: position 76,151 of record NZ_KV833376.1, on the reverse strand, counting down.
GCGAACAGATGTGAGTTTAAAACGAAAATTCCTAGAGTTAAATTCGAAAAAAGTTTTAATTACTGAAATATTATCAATACGTTATAACCGTTGATAAAAAATCAGAAAGAATTGAACTTTTTACAAACCAGCTAACCTGCAAATGCTATCAGTAATTGGGCAAACTGGCAAATTGTGCTGTAGATATTGATAGGATTTAGAGGTTGAAATTAAGATTTTTTAAAAGAGTTATGTAGCTTGTTTTTAAATCGAGATATTGAGTGGATACAGTAAAAAAGCATCAGATATTTGAGAAAGTTTATTCGAATACGAAAAATATTTTTCAAATTTTGTTGTAAATAGAAAATTAAATTTAGATTATCTGGTTTTTTACAAAGAGAATAGGCCGTCTGAAGACTCTAAAGAGATTAAGGAGAAATGGGATTTGAAGATGGCGATTGTTGAGGAAGGGTAAATGAAAAAAATGACATGTACAGGCTACTTTAGCGCTGACATGTCATTTATGTAGGAAGTTAGAATTTCAGACGGCCTCTAATTATCAGTAGAGCCTTTTTGAGAGAATTGCTTCCATTGAGTCAGAAGCTCTTTGAGAACGTCTTGCTGTTCATGTCCATGTTGGATGGCTTCTTGCAACCAGAAGCAAGCATTGTTGATGTCTTTTTTTACACCCATGCCGTGATAATACAGGCAGGCAAGATTATATTGAGCCATCGTGTCTCTTTGTTTGGCCGCTGCTTCAAACCATTTTGCAGCTTGGGCGTAGTCGACAGGTACGCCTTGTCCGCAGTAATACATCATACCTAGATTGGTTTGGGATTTACTGTGTCCACGTTCTGCGGACTGATGGTATAACTCCAGTGCTTCAGCGTAATTCTGTTTGCGTTTTAAGCCATAGTGCGCTGCAAATGCCAGCTTGTACAGACGCTCGGCTTCCTGACGTTGGAGGGCGATTTCTTTGGTTAGCTCATAGTTTTGCTGGTTATTCAATGCGCTGTCAGACAGAAGTTTTTGGTAAGCGGCAAGATTACCTAAATCAGCCGAGCGTTGATAATATTGGCGTGCGGTGTCAGCATCAACTGCTCGTCCCAATCCGTAGCGATAGATATCACCTAAAAGGCGCAAACCTTCCGGATCATTTTGATCAGCAGCAAATTTAGCGTGCTGATAGGCCTTCTGAGGGTCTCGTTCGGTGTTTTTGCCTAGCAGATAGATTTCGGCAAGTGCTACATTCGCATTGCTGTCACCTTGTGCGGCAGCTTTTTCAAACCATTCCAATGCTTCAGCAGGATTTGATGCGGCTAAGAGTTCCGCAAGAGAAGTTTGCGCTGGAACAATGTCGTAATCGGCGGCAATACGTAAATGTTCGATTGCTTTTTCAGGATTTTGTGCGACACCTTGCCCCAATTTGTATTGGAGACCGAGTTGCCAGTGTGCTGCAATAAATCCCTGTGCAGCGGATTGCTGATAGAGTTTATGGGAATATTCCAAATCAGAAGAGCTGGAATATTGGTAATGTTGGGCTAAGAAGTATTGCGCCTGAGGATTTTGCTGTTCGGCAGCTTTCAATGCCCATTTGACTGCTTCTTGGTCATTGCCATTATCTGCATATAAACGCATGAGGCGTAGTTGTGCTGGGGCTAATCCTTCTTCAGCAAGCTCTTGATAGGCTGCAATGAGTTTTTCTATTTCTATTCCATTATTTTCTTGTAACTGGAGAAGATTATAGCGGGCGTATGGATGACCAGCTCTTGCAGCTTGCTTTAAATATTCAACTGCAATTGCTAAATCTTGCGCATTTTCGTGGTGTTCGATCAGGTATCCTGCTAGCTGAAATGCGGCCTCAATATGCCCGGCTTCTGCTGCCTCGCAGAGCAATGGGATGGCTCGTGCAAAGTCAGGAGGGTCTTGAGTGATTAATTTTTCTGCTAGAAGAAAAGATTCTTCATATTGTTGAGCATTCATCGGTTTGCTTTTATATTTTGCGAAGGATTAAGAATAAAATAATCGGCCGACAGAGTGCGGCCGTTATGATTTTGTAATTTTGAGGTTATTTACAAAAACAGACAACCGTATTTGTATTTTTATGCTTAGAATAATGGAATAAATCATTCCGTACTGCGTAAATACAACAGAAGGATATGATTAAAGTGGGTTGAGAAAATACTTCTGTTGTTTATTTAGTTTAAATTATTCGCCGTCCGGTTTCTTACGCCACAAAACAAGTAATTTGCCAATATGTTGCACCAGTTGAGCACCCAGTGTTTCACACAGGGCATTGCAAATTTCAATACGTTCAGCGCGATCATCGCCAAAAACACGGACTTTAATCAATTCATGTGCTGTCAATGCGGCATCGGTTTCTTTGATGACTGAGTCGGTCAAGCCTTGTTGGCCAACCATAACGACAGGATGGAGGTGATGTGCTTGGGCTTTCAAGGCCAAAATTTCTTTGGTGCTTAATTTGTTGTCGCTCATATTAATAAGTATCCAATTCAAAAGAATAATGGCTATATTGTACGCGATTTAGAACATTTACGGGGGAAATAACGTACAATGCTGATTTTAACTTAAGCATTTCAAATCAAGATGGCTGTACGCTCAAAATCTTCAAAAGCATGGCTGCATGAGCACGTCAACGATCATTATGTCCATATGGCACAAAAGGACGGATATCGTGCCAGAGCGGCTTATAAATTATTGGAAATCAATCAAAAAGACAAATTAATCAAGCTAGGTACGGTTTTGGCGGATTTGGGCAGCGCGCCGGGAAGTTGGTCACAGGTGGCGGCCAAGCTGGTCGGTAAAACAGGAGCAGTGTTTGCTTTGGATATTTTGCCGATGGATGCTATTGAAGGTGTGTCGTTTATTCAGGGCGACTTTAGGGAAGATGCTGTTTTAGAGCAGTTTGAAGCCTTATTGGATAATCGTCCGTTAGACCTTGTAATCTGTGATATGGCACCCAATATGTCAGGCAATGCCGTAACAGACCAGGCACGCAGTTTTTACCTGTGTGAACTGGCTTTGGATTTTGCCTCGCAGCATTTGAAACCCGGAGGCAGTTTTTTGGTGAAGGTGTTTCAAGGCGCGGGCTATCAGGAATATACGGCGGCAATGCGCGAAATTTTTGCCAGTGTACAAACTAGAAAGCCGGATGCTTCCCGCAATCGTTCCAGTGAGATTTACCTATTAGGCAAAAATAAACGCTGACAATGTAGGGTGGGTGCTTTAAAATTCTTTCCCTTGATTTTATTTATTTTGTAACCATGGAGCCTGTTCAGTGGGGAATACCATTAAAAACATATTAGTCTGGGTAGTGGGTGGTGCTATGCTTTTAGCAGCATTCAATGCACTCAGCGATAAGCAGGAAGATAAACAGCAAATCGAATATTCTCAATTTATTCAGCAAGTTAATAGTGGCGAAGTATCCAATGTCAATATTGAAGGATCTGTTGTCAGCGGCTATCTGATTAAAGGTGAGCGCACCGATAAAACTGCCTTCTATACCAATGCGCCTTTGGATGACAACTTGGTTAAAACACTGTTGGACAACAAAGTACGCGTCAAAGTGACTCCGGAAGAAAAACCAAGTATGCTGGCCAGTCTGTTTTACAGCCTGCTGCCTGTTTTGTTGTTGATCGGTGCATGGTTCTACTTCATGCGCATGCAAAGCGGCGGTGGCGGTAAAGGCGGCGCCTTCTCTTTTGGTAAAAGCCGTGCTCGTTTGTTGGATAAAGATTCCAATAAAGTGACTTTTGCCGATGTTGCCGGTTGTGATGAGGCAAAAGAAGAAGTACAAGAAATCGTAGATTATTTAAAAGCCCCCAATCGTTACCAAAGCCTAGGTGGTCGTGTACCTCGCGGTATTTTGTTGGCCGGTAGCCCTGGTACGGGTAAAACATTGCTGGCTAAAGCGATTGCCGGTGAGGCCGGTGTGCCATTCTTCAGTATTTCAGGTTCTGACTTCGTAGAAATGTTTGTCGGTGTCGGTGCGAGCCGTGTCCGCGATATGTTCGAGCAGGCCAAGAAAAACGCGCCATGTATCATCTTTATCGATGAAATTGATGCGGTTGGCCGTCAGCGTGGTGCTGGTTTGGGTGGTGGTAATGATGAGCGTGAGCAAACATTGAACCAATTGTTGGTTGAAATGGATGGTTTTGAAAGTAACCAAACCGTTATTGTGATCGCAGCAACCAACCGTCCTGATGTACTTGACCCCGCGTTGCAGCGTCCGGGCCGTTTTGACCGTCAAGTCGTTGTTCCATTGCCTGATATCCGTGGCCGTGAGCAAATCTTGAAAGTACACGCTAAAAAAGTACCTTTGGATGCATCCGTAGATTTGACTTCTTTAGCACGCGGTACCCCTGGTTTTTCAGGTGCGGATTTGGCAAACTTGGTCAATGAAGCAGCTTTGTTTGCCGGTCGTCGTAATAAAGTTAAAGTCGATCAAAGCGACTTTGAAGATGCTAAAGACAAAATCTACATGGGTCCGGAACGTCGCAGCATGGTGATGCACGAAGATGAAAAACGTGCGACAGCCTATCATGAGGCCGGTCATGCAATCGTAGCGGAAAGCCTGCCGTTTACCGATCCGGTTCACAAAGTAACAATTATGCCTCGCGGCCGTGCATTGGGTTTGACTTGGCAGCTGCCTGAGCGTGACCGCATCAGTATGTACAAAGACCAAATGCTGAGCCAGCTCTCAATCTTGTTTGGTGGCCGTATTGCTGAAGATATTTTTGTCGGCCGTATTTCTACCGGTGCATCTAACGACTTTGAGCGTGCAACTCAAATGGCACGCGAGATGGTAACGCGTTATGGTATGAGCGACAAAATGGGTGTGATGGTTTATGCTGAGAACGAAGGTGAGGTATTCTTGGGTCGCAGCGTAACTCGTTCTCAAAATATTTCCGAGAAAACCCAACAAGATATCGATGCAGAAATCCGCCGTATTTTGGATGAGCAATACCAAGTGGCTTACAAAATCTTGGATGAAAATCGCGATAAGATGGAAACCATGTGCAAAGCACTGATGGATTGGGAAACTATCGATCGAGATCAAGTTTTGGAAATTATGGCCGGTAAACAGCCTAGTCCGCCTAAAGATTACAGCCACAATGTCCGTGATGACAAAGTAGAAGAGCCTAAAGCGCCTGAAGCGCCTGTTGCTGAAGCTGCTGAACCTGTTGAGCAAAATGAGGTTCAGAATGCTGAGTCAGTAGAAGCAGACAAAACAGATAAATCTGTATAAGGCTTGAAACAGAAAACGGTAGCTTTTAAGCTACCGTTTTTATTTTGAGGATAATCTAAAGGCCGTCTGAAAAGCTTCAGACGGCCTGATTTTATTTGGTTAATTACAAAACAGTCAAAGCAGCTTCGTAGTCAGGCTCGTTCGCAATTTCAGATACCAGCTCAGCGTGGAGAACTTGGTTTTGCTCATTCAAAACCACCACTGCGCGGGCAGTCAGGCCGCGTAATGGGCTTTCTGTCAGTGTAACACCGTAATCGTTAGAAAAGCTGCTGCGGAATGTAGAAAGTGTCACTACATTTTCTAAACCTTCTGCGCCGCAGAAACGGGCTTGTGCGAACGGTAAATCGGCAGAAATGCACAAGACGACGGTATTGTCCAAAGAAGAGGCGCGTTTGTTGAAAGTGCGGACGGACTGGGCGCATACGCCGGTGTCAATGCTAGGGAAAATATTCAGCACTTTGCGTTTGCCTGCAAAGTCAGCCAATGATTTCTCAGATAGGTCTGCTGCTACCAATGTGAAATCAGGTGCAACTTGGCCGATGGCAGGCAAATTGCCGTTTGTAGAAATAGGAGAGCCTTGGAAAGTAACTTGAGCCATGATTCAGTCCTTGTGTCAGGGGGAAAATAGGATAGGCAGGATTTTAGTAATGACGGCGACGGAAATAGAACATGCCTTCGCTGTCAATTTCTAAAATATAGCGGCCGTTTTGGACGGCAGCATAACCGCTTTTGCCTTCGGTATAAGGCTGCAAAGCAGCGTGTGAAATCAGATAGTCGGTCAGTTGGCCGCCGTCTTGGGCAATATTGTCCACCATTTTTGCAAAGGCAGTGTGGCAAACTCCGTTGGCTGACCAGCCGGCTGAAACGCCTTTTTCATTTTTTTCCATGCATTGGCCGCTGATGACTTCTAAGTCGGTAGGGTGCTTACCAATCAGATTGATAACACCGCCCTCTATGCCGTTAATCGGATAGGTGCGTTGTTTCTTACCTTCTTTCGTTTCGCCTTCTTGAGCTGTACCTAAATTCAAACCGGCTATGGCTTGTTCATCGATATATTTAACTTTGAAGGTAGGCTTGGGCGCTTTGCCTGAAGCAATATCATTGGCTGTAGTATCTTCAGATTTACCGCCGCAGGCAGCCAATGAAAGGCTGAGCAAGATAAGGGGGAAGGTTTTTTTCATATGAGAAACCCTAGAAAACGATTATATTTCAAATGATAAACGATATTATGGCCGTCTGAAATTTTCAGACAGCCTTACTATTATTATTTCAACGGACGAATACCTACCGCATCGCGTACTTTATCCAACAATTCGCGTGCTTCTTTACGCGCTTTGTGTGCGCCGGCCTGCAAAATGTCTTCAATTTGAGAGGGTTTGGCTGTTAACTCGTTGTAACGCTCGCGCGGTTCTGCGAGCTCGGCATTGATTTTTGCGCCCAAGAGTTTCTTGGCTTCACCCCAAGCAAGGCCTTCGGCCAGCATTTGCGTGAACTCGGCAGTTTCAGACGGCGTGGAGAAGGCTTTGTAGATTTCAAACAAAGGACTTTCATCAGGCTGTTTCGGCTCTCCGGGCTCTTTCATGTTGGTGATGATTTTGTTGACCGATTTTTGGGTTTTCTTGTCGTTTTCCCAAAGCGGAATGGTATTGCCGTAGGATTTGGACATTTTGCGTCCGTCCAAGCCGACCAAGAGTTCGACGTTTTCGTCGATTTTTACTTCTGGCAGGGTGAAGAGCTCTTGGAAGCGGTGGTTGAAGCGACCGGCAATATCACGTGCCATTTCAACGTGTTGGATTTGGTCGCGACCGACTGGAACTTCATGGGCATTGAACATCAGGATGTCGGCAGTCATGAGGATAGGGTAGCTGTACAGGCCCATTTCCACGCCATGATCCGGATCTTCCTGACCGTTTTCGGTATTTGCCTGTACTGCAGCTTTATAAGCGTGAGCGCGGTTCATCAGGCCTTTTGCAGTGATACAGGTCAGAATCCAGTTCAACTCCATCACCTCGGGAATATCGCTTTGACGATAGAAAGTGGTCTGTTCCGGATTGAGTCCGCAGGCAAGCCATGTGGCGGCAACAGCTTGAGTAGATTGATGAATCATTTCTGGTTCATGACATTTGATGATGCCGTGATAGTCGGCCAAAAAGAGGAATGATTCGGTATTGGAATCTTGCGCCGCGCGGATGGCCGGGCGGATGGCACCGACGTAGTTGCCCAAGTGTGGAATACCTGTTGTGGTAACGCCTGTTAAAACTCGTTTTTTGCTCATGAAAGTATCCTTCGGCACAAAGGCCGTCTGAAAATAAATATGGTGCCGATTATACCTGATTATTCTTGATTTTTCAGACGGCCTTTTGAGTAAAGAGTAGATAGATAATAAAAGTTATACACATAAAATCATAAAAATAAAACGTTATAAAACAATAATATATTAAAAATTGTTGATTAATGGGGTAAATGGCTCTTGAGTTATCCACATTTGCGCTTATATAGACTCTAACAGAATATATTTGAAGAGGAACGTAAAATGAGATTTGATAAATTGACTGCCAAATTTCAGCAAGCTTTGCAAGAAGGTCAAAGTTTGGCTTTGGCTGCGGACAGTAGCTACCTTGAGGCCGGCTTTATCTTAAAAGCGTTGCTTGACGATCAAAACAGTGGTGCCGCTGCGTTACTTGCTCATGCAGGTGTGAATGTGCCTCAAGTAAAACAACGTTTGCAGCAACATTTGAGCAGCTTGCCAAAAGTATCCGGTCAAAGTGGCGATATTATGCCTAGCCGTGAGCTGCAAGCTGTATTGAACTTGATGGACAAGGCTGCAACCAAACGTGGCGATGCCTATATCGCCAGCGAACTTTTCCTGCTGGCTTTGGTTCAGCAGAATGATGCGGCCGGCAAAATCTTGAAAGAAGCTGGTGCGACCGAACAAAATATCAATGCCGCAATTGATGCGGTACGAGGAGGACAAAACGTGAACGATGCGAATGCTGAAGACCAACGCGATGCTCTGAAAAAATACACGCTCGATCTGACCCAGCGCGCCCGCGACGGCAAACTTGACCCCGTTATCGGCCGCGATGATGAGATTCGTCGTGCAATTCAGGTATTGCAACGCCGTACAAAAAACAACCCTGTGCTGATTGGTGAGCCTGGTGTGGGTAAAACCGCTATTGTTGAAGGCTTGGCGCAACGCATTGTCAACGGCGAAGTGCCTGAATCCCTGCGCAACAAACGCCTGCTGGTTTTGGATTTGGCGGCATTGATTGCCGGCGCGAAATACCGCGGCGAATTTGAAGAACGCTTGAAAGGTGTGTTGAACGACTTGGCTAAAGACGATGGCAACACTTTGATTTTCATTGACGAAATCCATACTTTGGTTGGCGCGGGTAAAACCGACGGCGCGATGGACGCGGGTAATATGTTGAAACCGGCCTTGGCACGCGGCGAACTGCACTGCATCGGCGCGACCACTTTGGACGAATATCGTCAATACATCGAAAAAGACGCGGCACTCGAACGCCGCTTCCAAAAAGTATTGGTTGGTGAGCCAAGCGTAGAAGATACCATCGCTATTTTGCGCGGTTTGCAAGAGCGTTATGAAATCCACCACGGTATCGATATTACCGACCCTGCTATTGTTGCCGCAGCGGAGTTGAGCGACCGTTATATTACCGACCGCTTCCTGCCTGATAAAGCGATTGATTTGATCGATGAAGCAGCCAGCCGCATCAAAATGGAGCTGGATAGCAAACCTGAGCAAATGGATAAACTTGACCGTCGCATTATCCAGCTCAAAATGGAAAAAATGCACGTTGCCAAAGAAACCGATGATGCCAGCAAGAAACGTCTGGAATTGATAGACGAAGAAATCGACGGATTGCAAAAAGAATACGCCGATTTGGACGAAATCTGGAAAGCAGAAAAAGCCGCCTCTTCCAGCACTGCCGACATCAAAAAACAGATGGACGACATCAAAGTCAAAATCGAGCAGGCCAAACGTCAAGGCGATTTTGCCCGTGCGTCCGAACTCGAATACGGTGAGTTACCGAAATTGGGCGCACAGTTGCAAGCTGCGGAAAGTAACCCCGACGGCAAAAAACAAAACAAACTTTTCCGTACTGAAGTCGGGGCGGATGAAGTGGCCGAAATTGTTTCCCGTATGACCGGCATTCCTGTGTCAAAAATGATGGAAGGTGAACGCGATAAGCTGCTGAAGATGGAAGAAGTATTGCACCGCCGCGTGGTTGGTCAAGATGAAGCCGTGCGTGCCGTGTCCGACGCTATCCGCCGAAGCCGCTCAGGCCTTGCCGATCCAAACAAGCCTTACGGCAGCTTCCTGTTCCTAGGCCTGACCGGTGTGGGTAAAACCGAATTGTGCAAAGCTTTGGCAGGCTTCCTGTTTGACAGCGAAGATCATCTGATTCGTATCGATATGTCCGAATACATGGAAAAACATGCTGTTGCCCGCTTAATCGGTGCGCCTCCCGGCTATGTTGGCTACGAAGAGGGCGGTTACCTGACCGAACAAGTCCGCCGCAAACCGTACAGCGTGATTCTTTTGGATGAAGTGGAAAAAGCCCATCCGGACGTATTCAACATCTTGCTGCAAGTATTGGATGACGGCCGCTTGACCGACGGACAAGGCCGTACCGTAGACTTTAAAAATACCGTTATTGTCATGACTTCCAACATCGGCAGCCAACATATCCAACAAATGGGTACTCAGGACTACGAAGCAGTAAAAGAAGTCGTGATGGAGGATGTGAAAGAACATTTCCGTCCTGAAATGATCAACCGTATTGACGAAGTTGTCGTGTTCCACGGTTTGGATCAGGCTAATATCCGCAGTATTGCGAAAATCCAGCTTAAAGGTTTGGAAAAACGTTTGGAAGCGCAACATCTGCATCTGAAAGTCGATGATGCTGCCTTGGATCTGATTGCCAAAGCCGGTTTCGACCCTGTGTATGGTGCCCGTCCGCTCAAACGCGCTATTCAGTCTGAAATCGAAAATGCGCTGGCAAAAGCCTTGCTTGAAGGCAAATATGCGCCCGATAGCACAATCCATGTTAAAGAAGAGGGTGGTAAGCTCTTGTTTGCATAAGTTTAAAACAATGTAGTATGTTGTTGTAAAAGGCCGGCTGAAAGAATTCAGACGGCCTTTCTTAGTTATTGATTCACATCATATATTTGTTATGTAATTTGATTATTCATTGAATTTTAGAGAATATTAATTGAAAATCTTGTGACATGGGTTGATAAAGAATGCGATATAATCCGACCTGTTTGCCAAGGTTCTTGCTAAATATCTCATTTTATGTACTAATACTACAATGCAAAAACTGACTAATCAAAATCTTCACATTATTTTGTCGGAACGCTTAAATGATACCGACTTTGTTCTTATTCTCAATGCATTAATCAAATTTTTGCGCCGAGGAGGCAAAAAACAGGCTTCCGAACGTTTCGATTTGATTTTATCTACTTTAAAACAAGACGATGCTTTATGCCGTCAATTCAGTCTGCGCTTCTATGCCTGGCTGTCCAAAGTTCACATCTATCCTGCGCTGATTAAGCTGGGTATTTTCTCGCGCCATAGTTTTACTCGGGAGATGGGCATACGGATTTACGAACGTTTCAGCCCGTCTTATAAAGATTTTTCCAATCTGCGCGAAGTATTTTTATATCTTTTTCATTCGAAAAACGATGATAAATGGTTGCAAACCCTGAGTTTGCGCCAATGGTTGAGCATGTATGAATTGTTGCAGGGCAAAGCGGATCCTGCTTTGCTTCAGACGGCCAGCCGACAGTTGGCAGATGCCCGTTTGCGAGCGGTGGAAATGCTGTCTATTTGGATTGCTTCCGAAGCGATTGAGCCGGATTTAATACGGATTGCCCCCCGTTTGTTGGAGGCAGATTCAGCATTTGTTGCTTTGCAACGTGAAATTGCAAAATTGGTAGAACACTATCGCCACAGTGAAGAAACTTATGATACGGCGCACTTGGAGGTCATGTTTGACCAGTGCGACAAGCAAATTGAGTATCTGCGTCGGCGTGGTACAGGAGCGGGGTCTGGCTCGTCAGTGAAAGTGGCGCACTTGTTGGAGCGCCTGCAACAAACCATAGACCGTCTGAAACTGTTGACTAATATTCAAATCGAAACCGGCAGCCGTACTCGCTTAACCATCAATCTGATGAATGCGATGATTTACGCGGCGGTAGAGCAATATAGTACCAGCCACTTGCGTAAAAGCAGTATCCGAATGCTGGCACGCAGTATTACGGAAAACAAAAGTCATCATGGCGAGCATTACATTACGCGCAACCGTAGCGAATATTTCAAAATGTTTTATTCCGCAGCGGGCGGCGGCGTAATTATTGCTTTGATGGCATTGAATAAAATCCATATCGCGTCTTTGGGATTCGGTGAGTTTACTACTTCATTCTTGGCCGGGCTCAATTATGGTTTGGGCTTTATGCTGATTCATATGCTGCATTGCACTGTTGCAACCAAACAGCCTGCTATGACGGCGGCGAGCTTTGCTGAACAGGTGGACTCAAATGAAGGCAGCAAAGCGGTGGACAATAAATTGGCTAAACTGCTGATTGACGTATGCCGTTCGCAAAGTGTTGCCGTGTTTGGCAATGTATCGATTGCGGTATTGTTGGCAGCAGGGATTGCTTTTGGCTATGCCTACACGCATGGTCAGCCTTTATTAAACGAGGCGGTTACAGCCTACCAGCTTAAATCTATTGAGATTTTTACTCAGCCGACCTTATGGTATGCCGCTATTGCCGGGGTATGGCTGTTTTGCTCGGGGATTATTGCGGGCTTTTTTGACAACCGTTCCGATTATCTGAACCTGCGTCAGCGCCTGCCGTTTAATCCGTTTTTACGAAAAATCATGCGTCCTCAGCCGCGCCGCCGTTTGGCTGCTTATATTCATAAGCATTACGGCTCGCTTATGGGCAATTTTATTTTCGGTATGCTTTTGGGGATGACCGGCTATTTTGGCCATCTTTTCGGCTTGCCGCTGGATATTCGCCATGTGGCGTTCTCTTCGGCAAATTTGGGTTATGCCGCGATTAGCGGTCATGCAGATATATTCACTTTTATGCTTGGCTTGGCCAGTGTATTGGCAATCGGCATGGTGAATCTGGTGGTCAGTTTTTCTTTGGCTTTGGCTGTTGCGCTCCGTTCTCGCGGTACGCGTTTGGGTAGTATGCGTAATCTTCTGAAGAGCTTCTGGAGTCAAGTGAAAGCCAATCCTTTGATTTTGCTGTATCCGGTTCAAGTGAATAATAAAGACAACGCGAAGTAAGATTGAAGAAAGGCCGTCTGAATATATATTTTTCAGACGGCCTTTTAATTTAAAATCGATAAAGATTAGGCTTGCAGAGAGGCGCGGTTTTCCAAAACTTGGTCAATCAAACCATATTCTTTAGCTTCATCGGCAGACATATAATTATCGCGGTCGGTATCGCGTTCCAAGTCAGCCAAATCGCGATCACAATGTTTGGCGAGTAAGCGGTTCAGTTTCTCTTTGATTTTCAGCAGCTCTTTAGCGTGAATTTCAATATCGGAAGCCTGACCGGCCAATCCGCCGCTGATGAGCGGTTGGTGAATCATGATGCGGCTGTTTGGCAGGGCAAAGCGTTTGCCTTTTTCGCCTGCGGACAACAGGAATGCGCCCATACTTGCTGCTTGACCCAAGCATAAGGTAGAAACATGAGGCTTGATGAAGTTCATGGTGTCGTAAATCGACATACCGGCAGTAACCGAACCGCCCGGAGAGTTGATATAGAAGAAGATATCTTTATCAGGGTTTTCACTTTCCAAGAACAGTAATTGCGCAACAACCAAGTTGGCAGATTCGTCTGTCACCGGGCCGATCAAGAAAACGATGCGCTCTTTCAAAAGGCGTGAGTAGATGTCGAATGCGCGCTCGCCGCGACCGCTTTGCTCGATAACGGTAGGGACAAGGTAATTATTGAAATCGAAGGACATTTTTGTCTCCTGTTAATGATGGAAAAGCACCAAAGCATTTAAAGCGCTTCGGTGCTTTTGATTGTCTGTTTCAGACGGCCTTGGAGCAATTAAGCTTGTGCGCCCATTACTTCGTCAAAAGACAGCGCTTTTTCAGTTACTTTAGCTTTGCTCAGAACGAAATCAACAACGTTGCTTTCTACTGCCAAAGAAGTCGGGCCTTGCAGGCGGGAAGGCTCTGCGTAGTACCAGTCGATAACTTCTTGAGGATCTTCGTAGCTTTCAGCGAAGTTGGCAACAACGGCTTTGATTTGGTCTTCAGTTGGCTCAAGTTTGTTTTCTTCAACCAATTTAGCCAAAATCAGACCCAAAGAAACGCGGCGTTCTGCTTGTTCTTTGAACATATCCAAAGGCAGATCCAAGTTGGCAGCGTCAGCCATACCTTGGTTAACGAAGTTTTGTTTCATTTCGTTTGCCAAGCGAGCGGCTTCTTCGTTGACCAAAGCAACAGGAACTTGCAAATCGGCTGCTTTGAGCAGGGCGTTCATGACAGATTCTTTAGTTTGTTCACCGATGCGGCGCTCAACTTCGCGGCCAACGTTTTTCTTCACTTCTTCACGCATTTTGGCAACGTCGCCGTCTTCAATACCCAAAGCTTTAGCGAAGTCTGCATCAACTTCAGGCAAAGTAGCTTCAGAAACGTTGTTCAGAGTGATGGTGAATACGGCAGATTTACCGGCAACATCTTTACCGTGGTAGTCTTCAGGGAAGTTTACGGTAACATCTTTGCTTTCGCCGGCTTTCATGCCGACGACACCGGCTTCGAATTCAGGCAGCATTTGACCTGCGCCCAATACGAAAGCGTAGTTTTTAGACGCGCCGCCAGCGAAAGGTTCGCCGTCGATTTTGCCTTCAAAGTCGATGATGACGCGGTCGCCGTTTTGGGCTTCGCGGTCAACATGGTTGAAGCGGGTGCGTTGTTTACGCAGGATTTCTACAGTTTGGTCGACTTCGGCATCGCCAACAGTCGCAGTTACTTTTTCTACTTCTTGGGTTGACAGGTCGCCAATAGTTACTTCAGGGAAAACTTCAAAAATAGCGGCAACTTTGAAAGACTCTTGATCGTCTTGTTCTTCAACGGCTTCAAAACGTGGGTAACCGGCAACTTTCAATTCTTGAGCAACGGCAACTTCGTAGAATTCGCGTTGTACCAATTCGTTGATAACGTCGTTTTGTGCGCTTGCGCCGTACATTTGGGCAATCATTTTGAACGGTGCTTTACCCGGACGGAAGCCGTCAACTTTTGCACGGCGTTGGGTTTGTTTCAGTTTTTTCTCAGTTTCTGCGTTGATTTTGGACCAAGGCAGAGACAATACTACTTTGCGTTCCAGATTTTCTAAAGTTTCAACAGTTACGCTCATCGTAAGCCCTTAAATTTGTTGTGTTTAAACGGTTATCCTTCTGCTCAGTATTCCGAAGAACTTCGGAAGCGTGCATAAGGTCAAAATTTAGCTGCTTAGTATAACACAATGTTTCACGAATAACATAAAAAGGCCGTCTGAAAAGTGGGAAATTCTTTTCAGACGGCCTTTGCGTTTCGATATTGTTGTTTTTTACAGCTGGTCTTTTTGCGCCAGAATCCGTCGGCTGCCGTTGATGTCTGCCGGAGAAAGAACACCGGCATTTTCAAGCGCATCTACCAAATTGGCGGCACGGTTGTAGCCGATGCGTAATTGGCGTTGGAGTGCGGAAATGGAAGTTTTCCGGCTTTCCAATACGAAGGCAACGGCTTGATCAAATAACTCATCGCTGTTTGCATTCGGATTGACAATATTGGTGGTTTCGATGGCCGCTTCACCACTGAGCAGGCCTTCTACATAATTGGTCGGAGCCTGTTCTTTGACGAAATTGACGACCTGATGCACTTCATCATCGGAAACAAACGCACCTTGCAGGCGTGTCGGTTCTGCGCTTCCCGGTTGCAGGAATAATGAGTCGCCGTATTTGAGCAATTCGTCTGCACCCATTTGGTCAAGAATAGTGCGGCTGTCGATTTTGCTTTGTACGGTAAAGGCCATACGTGTCGGAATGTTGGCTTTAATCAGGCCGGTAACCACATCAACGCTTGGGCGTTGGGTGGCGACAATCATGTGAATGCCTGCTGCACGCGCTTTTTGGGCAAGGCGTGCGATTTGTTGCTCAACGGATTTGCGTTCGGTCATCATCAAGTCTGCCAATTCGTCAATGACGACTACAATCAACGGCAGTTTTTCCAGAGGCTCAGGATCGTCAGGATTTAAGCTGAACGGATTGAGTAATGGCTTACCTGCTGCTTTGGCTTGTTCGACTTTTTGGTTGAAACCGTCCAAATTACGCACGCCGGCATGGGAAAGTAAGCGATAACGTTTTTCCATTTCGGCAACACACCAGTTCAACGCTTGTCCTGCCTCGCGCATATCGGTCACAACCGGACAAAGCAGGTGCGGAATGCCGTCGTAAATGCTCAATTCCAGCATTTTAGGGTCAATCATAATGAAGCGGACTTCGTCGGGCGTGGCTTTGAAGAGCATGGACATAATCATGCCGTTCACGCCGACGGATTTACCCGAGCCGGTCATACCAGCGACCAAAAGATGCGGCATTTTTGCCAAGTCGCCGACAACGGGCGTACCTGCAATATCTTTACCCAAGGCAACGGTCAGTTTGGATTTGGCGTCGGTAAACACGGGTGAAGAGAGGATTTCGCTCAACATCACGTCTTGGCGTTTCTCATTGGGCAATTCAATGCCCATGGTGTTTTTACCGGCAATGGTTTCTACGATGCGTACCGCTTGCAGAGACATCGAGCGCGCCAAATCTTTGGACAGGGCGACAATTTGACTACCTTTGACACCTTGTGCCGGTTCGATTTCGTAGCGGGTAATCACGGGGCCGGAAGTGGCGGAAACAACCTGTACGCCGATGCCAAATTCAGCCAGCTTGGCTTCGATCAATTCTGCGGTTTGTTGCAATTCATCCGGATTGACGGCAACCGGTTCTTCAGACGGCATACGCAACAGGTTCATATTGGGTTTGTGGTATTCGCCGTTGTTTTTAGGTTCAGTATCGTCAAACAGGGAAGTTTGGATTTTAGGGGGCGGCGCAACGGATACGGCAACGGTTTTACGGTTGCTGCTGCTGCCTGCCAACGGAGTAACCGGAGTGGCGGTAATGGTTTTGGCTTCTTTAACCATGCGGCGCGTATTTTGGGTTTCCAAAGCTTCGGAGCAGACATCTTCTTTTTTATTTCGGAACTGAGACAGTTTTTTCATCAGGTTGCCAAACAGACCACCCATATGGCTGCCGGATTTGGCCATGACTTCCAACCATGACACCTGAGCCAGCAGGGAAATGGATAAAAGCAACATCACCAGCATAATCAACAGACTGCCCGACTTACCCAACAGCCAAGCCAAGCCTGAACCCGCCAGCAAGCCGACCAAGCCGCCTGCACCGACGGGAAGGGATTCGCTCAATGCATTGTCAAACAGGAAATGTTCGATAATCGGGCTGCACACCAGCAGGAGAAACAATGCCAAAGCGGCTACGCTGTGATTGTAGGGCTTGTGGTTTTCCTGCTTTTTCATGGGGCGGAAATTTTTGTAGAGGAAAACGCAAGAGGCAGCTATCCACCACCAAAACGATAGGCCGAACAGATAATATCCGACATCGGAAAGATAGGAGCCAAAGAGGCCGCCGAGGTTGGCGACATCGTTGCTTTTGGGAACGCTGCGCGACCATGCAGGGTCGTCCATGCTGAAGCTGGCCAGGGAAATGGCCAGATAAATGGTGATAACCAAGCCAAACAGCCATAAAGCATCATTAATCAAGTTGACGACATGCTCGGGACGCGCTTTTTTTTCTTCGTTTTTTTGCAGCTCTTTGGCGGCCTTGAGGCGTTGGGAGACTTTATTGTCGGCTTGAGTTTGTGCTTTGGTGGATTTGCGTGTGGTCGGTTTGGCTGCCGGTTTGGTAGAGACGCGTTTTTTTGTTTGGGTTTTAGAAGATTTTGCAGTCATGAGATAAAGGCCGTCTGAAAAGACCGGAGGTAATGTGCGTAAAGGGCAAATTATACCGTATTTACTAGGCACAAGAAATTGAAACGGGCGTAATCATTATAGGATTCAGGCCGTCTGTTTGGCATGACGAAAATTTTGGATTTCGTTTCCACCTATTCAGAAGGCCTGATGTTTTGATTGATTTGGACTTACATTCTGCCCAGTTCGCGCTGGAGGGCTTGAATGTTTTTCTCTCTATCCAAAACCGCACCTTGCAGCGTACTGATGGCCTGTTGATTGACGCTGCCACCTTTGGCTGTCCGCGCTTGGCTCAGTTGCTTTTTGGCATTGGCCAAAGCCGCGCGTTCATTGGATAACTCGGTTTCCAGAATAGAGCGGCGACTGTTGACACCGGAGGATTTTGGAACCGGAGGAGGAGCCGTTTCAGAAGCAGTGCGGATAGGGGCAGGTTTGGGCGTTGCTTTGTGGTTGGATTTTGCTGCTGTGTTTTTGCTTTTTGCCGGAGCCGTTTGTGATGTCGGTGCGTTGAGTGTAGGCGCATCGCTAACCGGGGCGTCGTATCGGCTGCTGCTGTATTTGCCGACAATCGGCAAATCGTTGACGGCTTGGCAGTTGCCGCTTGGGCGCGAGGTATAGACAATCGAGCCGTTGACTTCACAGGTGTAGATTTTTGCGGCGTGGGCTTGGCTATTGAAAACGGCAAGCGGCAGCAGGGATAGGGTAAGCAGATATTTTTTCATGATTCAGGTAGGGCCGATTCGTTGCAGTTGAGCATTTTATTCTTGTTCAGACGGCATGGGCTGCTGTTTTTTAGCTTTTGTACCGTTTTTGTTTTTGCTCGGTTTGTCGGCTTTTTTCTCTTGTTTATCGGATTTTTCCGCGCGTGCCTTTTTCTTAGGCTTTGCACTTGCGCGTTCATTAGAGGCATTGAGGCTGCGGATGTTGAGGTGGTAACCGCTGCCTTGATGGCCGCTGATTTTAGGCAATTGTGCCTGTGCGCAGGAGGATTTGGGTTCGGAAGTATAGCTGCCGTTGCCGCAGGAATAAACTGCGGCGGCTGCGTGAAGAGAAATGCCCAAGACGAAAGAGGATACGAGGAAGTATCCGGCTTGTTTGATGGTTGAAGTCATGTTTTTCCGTATTGTGTTTTATTTCAGACGGCCTGATGGCTCTATTTTTATTGGGAAAACTCGGCTTCGACATCCACTTGGATTTGCTCAAGCTCTTCCTGCCATTGCAGCCAGTTTTCTTCCAGTTGCGTTAATTTTACTTTAGTTTCTGTTAATTGTGCGAGTGTCTCTTGCAATTTGGGTTTATTTTCTTCTGAATAAGCAGATTCTTGTGCCAAAAATGCTTCACAGGCCGTCTGAATATCAGTCAATCGAGTGATTTCTTTTTCGGCTTTGTCGATTTTCTGCTGAATCGGTTTGCTGCGTTTGGCTTTTTCCTGACGGATTTGTGCCTCGATACGCTTGGTGTCCTTGCGGCTTTGGCTTTGTGCAGATGCGGCGGGGGCTGCTGCGGCGTTTTCTTGTGCCAACCGCCATTGACGGTAGTCGTTCAAATCGCCGTCGAAGTTGTTCAGACGGCCTTTGTCAATCAATAGGAAGCTGTCGGTAGTCGCTTCAAGCAGGCTGCGGTCGTGTGATACGACAATCAATGCGCCTTGGAAACTTTGCAGAGCAAGTGTCAGGGCGTGGCGCATATCCAAGTCTAGGTGGTTGGTCGGTTCGTCAAGCAGCAGCAGATTAGGTTTTTGCCAGATAATCATGGCAAGGGCGAGCCGCGCTTTTTCGCCGCCAGAAAAGGGCTCGGTCTTTTGAACCGCCATATCGCCGATAAAGTTGAAACCGCCTAAAAAGTTACGGATTTCCTGTTCGCGGACTTCGGGCGAAAGCTGCTGGATATGCCAAACCGGACTTTGATCGGCGCGCAATGTGTCTAGTTGGTGTTGGGCAAAATAGCCGATATTGAGCTTCTCGGAGCGTACGATGCTGCCGGAAAGTAAATCGATTTTTCCTGCCAATGCTTTGATAAATGTAGATTTACCGCTGCCGTTAACGCCCAATAGGCCGTAACGTGCGCCGCTTTCCAAAGACAAGGTGATATCGTGTAAAACGGTATTGTCGCCATAACCTAAGTCGGCATGGTCGAGTTTCAATAATGGATTAGGCAGATGGGTCGGATTGGCAAACTCAAAGGAAAACTCGCTATCCAAATGCGCAGGAGCGATGCGCTCAAGTTTGGCTAATGCCTTCATGCGGCTTTGGGCTTGTACGGCCTTTGTGGCTTTGGCTTTGAAACGGTCGATAAAGGATTGCAGATGTTTGATTTGCGCCTGCTGTTTGACGTAGGCGGCTTGTTGTTGCGCCAGACGTTGGGCGCGTTCGGCTTGATAGAAATCGTAATTGCCGCCGTATTGGGTCAGTTTTTGTTGCGACAGCTCGATGGTGTGCGTTGTGGTGGCATTCAAGAAGTCACGGTCATGGGAGATGATGATTTGCGTACAGGGCAGGGAAGCGAGATGGTTTTCCAGCCATAACACGGTTTCTAAATCCAAGTGGTTGGTCGGTTCGTCCAAAAGCAACAAATCGGCACGACAAATCAGCGCTTGGGCAAGGTTGAGGCGCATACGCCAGCCGCCGGAGAAGGATTTGACGGGGCGCGTATGTTCTTCTTGTGCAAAACCTAAGCCGTTAAGCAGTTTGGCGGCACGTGCCGGAGCAGTGTAGGCATCGATTTCTTCAAGTTTGGCGTGATATTCGGCTTGCTTCATGCCGTCGTTTTGCGCTTCTGCTTGAGCCAAGGCCGTCTGAAAAGCCTGCAATTCGGCATCGCCTTGTAAAACGTAGTCTAAAGCGGAAATATCTAAATCAGGCGTTTCTTGAGAGACGGAAGCAAGGCGCCATGTTTTGGGAATAAGGATTTCGCCGCCATCTTGAGTGATTTCACCTTTTATTAGCGCAAACAGGCTGGATTTGCCCGTACCGTTTTTACCGATTAAACCAACGCGTTGGCCAGGGTTGATTACGGCATCGGCTTTATCGAGCAGGACTTTCAAACCGCGTTGTAAGGTGAGTTTTTTAATTTCTATCATGATGGCAGGCAAGGGGATGAGTAAAACGAAAGGCGTTATTTTACCTGAAAAGACATATAAAAGGCCGTCTGAACAAGTATGAAAACGAAATCAACGATTTCTATTTCACTTATTCAGACGGCCTTTATGAAATGACGGTCGGAAATGCTTTCAAATTGTCTGTCGTTTCAATTAAATTTGAAGATCGGCATTGTCTGCACGGATTTGGCGCAGGAATTTTTGTGTCCGCTCATGTTTGGGATGATTGAACAAATCTTGCGGGCTGCCTTGTTCGACAATAACGCCGCCGTCCATCACGACAACGGTGGTTGCCACTTCCAAGGCGAATTTGATTTCATGCGTAACGACAACCATGGTCCAGCCTTCTTGTGCCAATTCCTTCATGGTATCCAAAACATCTTGCACCAATTCAGGGTCAAGCGCGGAAGTCGGTTCGTCAAACAGCATCAATTCAGGCTGAATCGCCAATGCGCGGGCAATGCCGACACGCTGCTGTTGACCGCCGGAAAGCTGGTAGGGGTAGAGGTCAATCTTATCGCCCAAACCGACTTTTTCAAGCAATTTGACAGCCTCTTCACGCGCTTGAGCGACAGGCTTGCCTTGTACGGCAACCGGCCCTTCCATGACGTTTTCCAACGCAGTTTTGTGAGGAAAGAGGTTGTATTGTTGGAACACCATGCCGGATTTGCGGCGCAGTGCCAAAATATCATGTTTGCTTGGTTTTTTGGAAAAATCGATGCTTAACGGCTGCGCATTGTCAAACTCGATCTGACCTTGTTCAGGCATTTCTAAAGCGTTTAAACAGCGTAAAAACGTGGTTTTGCCTGATCCGGACGGGCCTAGGATAACCACCACCTGTCCTTTGCCGACATCCAAATCGATGCCGCGCAAAATGGTATTTTCGCCAAAGGTCTTATGGATATTGCGGATTTTAATCATGACAACTCCTTATTTGGCGACATAACGGTCGAAACGTTTTTCCAAACGCGCCTGAATCAAAAACAGCACTTTACAGAAACACCAATAAACCAATGCGGCTTCGATATAAACCGGTAGATAGTCATAGGAGCGATTCGCAATCTGTTGGGTAACTTGGAATAATTCAGTTACCGTTACAACAGCTGCAAGCGAGGTATTTTTGAATAAACCGATAAATTCATTGCTCAAAGGCGGTACGGCAACGCGGAATGCCTGCGGAGCGACAATGCGGTGGAAAGTCTGCATATAGGTCATACCGATGGAGAAACCGGCTTCCCATTGGCCTTTAGGTACGGACAAAATTGCCGCGCGTATGGTTTCGGAAGCGTATGAGCCGACATTGAGCGAAAAGCCGATGATGGCGGCAGGAATCGGGTCGATATAAATACCAACAGATGGCAGACCGTAGAAGACCACTGCTAGTTGTATTAAAAGCGGTGTTCCACGAATGACCGAAATATAGAATTCAACCACTTTAAGTAGAATTTTTTGAAGAATTCCACCTGGTGGCATGATTCTTACCAAAGCAACGGCTACGGCAATAATCATACCGATAACGAAAGAAGCAATCGCCAGAGGAAGAGATACTATAAAGCAGGCTTTGACCATAGGCCAAAACGCGCTGATGAACATATCAGCGCGTGTTTCCGTCATAAACGGCAGAGAAGCAAGAAAATTATTTAACACTGATGTCTTTTCCGAAGAATTGTTCGCCCAGCTTTTTCAGCGTGCCGTCGGCTTTCAGCTCAGTCATGGCTGTGCTGAATTTGGCCAATGCCTCATCATTGCCTTTATTGACAATCAAGCCGGAGCCGACTTTTTCATCAGCCGGGGCAGACCAAACGATTTTTACACCAGCATCAGGTTTATTTTTCAGGTAGTCCAATACTGCCAATTCGTCGTTCAGGGTTGCGTCGGCACGTTTTTGTTCAATCAGGGTCAGAGATTGTGCCAAACCATCTACCGGTACGAGTTCTGCGCCTGCAGCTTTGGCTTTTTCACCATAGTTACTGGTCAGGGATTGTGCGGTTTTCACGCCTTTGATGTCATCTATGGATTTGATGTTGCTGTCTTTGCGTACAACCAATACAGCACCGCTCCAGCTGTAAGGTTCGGATTTGTCAAAAGTCGCTTGACGCTCAGGGCTGGTCAGGCCAACTTGGTTGGCGACTACGTCAAAACGGCCGGCTTTCAAACCTGCCATCATGGAGTCCCATTGTGTTTCTTTAAATTCAACTTTGATACCCAGTTT
Source organism: Neisseria sp. HMSC070H10 (assembly GCF_001837635.1). Classification (NCBI taxonomy): domain Bacteria; kingdom Pseudomonadati; phylum Pseudomonadota; class Betaproteobacteria; order Neisseriales; family Neisseriaceae; genus Neisseria; species Neisseria sp. HMSC070H10. The sequence continues at coordinate 53,528 of NZ_KV833376.1, read as the reverse complement.
GTCGGCAACTGCGCGGGTTACTTCGACATCGTAGCCGGTCAATTTGCCGTCTTTGTCGTGGTAGGTGAATGGTGCGTAAGTACCTTCCGTACCGACAGTGATGGTACCTTTGTTGTTGATACGCTCAATCAGTGAGCCGGAGGCCGCGCCGGATTGGGCTGGTGTAGAAGAAGCTGAGTTGCTGCCTTCTCCGCCACAAGCTGCCAAAACTACTGCAGCGATGCTGCCAAGTACGAATTTTTTCAACATGGATTTTTACTCCTGACTTTAAGTGTGTCATTTGGTATTAAAGCGTGCATTCTAAGCGAAACTGCCCAAAATACAAAATACATCTTATGCCTTAAAAGGCCGTCTGAATGCTGATTTGTTCAGACGGCCTTGAATGATGTATAAAAAATTCAGCTTATGCAATTTCAAGCCACATGACTTGATAGGGTTGCAGTACCAAGTCCTGATTCAGAGAAACGGTTTGACCGCTGATCAAATCGTGCGCTTTAAACGGCATGGCCTGCAGAGTGTGCGCACTGATGGTTTGAGCATGTTCGCTGAAGTTGCCGAATACCAAAAGCGCGTTGTTGCGCATATAGCCGATGATGTGTTTGTTGTTGGTGTTGAAGGTAATCAACCTGCCGCCATTAAAGCGCGGATTGCTTTGGCGGATGGAAATCATATGGCGCAAACCTTGGAAGATTTGACCGGCAGTGGTCGAGCTGTCATGGCGTTGGTTGTACAACTCCTCATTGTAACGAGGACGGTGTGCCCAGCGGCTGTCGTCACTCTTATTACTGTCTTGCGACCAGTCGTCGTCATTGAGCGTACCGACTTCGTCGCCTAGGTAAATCAGCGGCAGGCCGCCGGTACTCAAAGCAATGCTGTACAAGAGTTTGATGCGGTCAACGGCATGCGGATCGTTTTGCGCTAAGCCGACCAATGCTGCGGCTGTACCGCTGACACGGCAGTCGCCTGTGCTTGGGTTGTATTGGAACGGTACACCGCGCGCGAAACTACCGTCAAAATGGTTGACGAAGAAACGGTTGAGGAATTGTCGGTGGTCGTAGCCGTGAATACCGAACTGCCATGCGTCCTCATCGGCAAATGTCCAGCCGATGTCGTCATGACTGCGGACGTAGTTGACCCATGCTGTGTGGTCGGGCAGGTTGTGGCGGTAGGTCAGTGCTTGATGGAGCAGGTTGACTTCGCGCGTGGCGAGGGTGTTCCACAACAATGCCATTTGCAGAGGGTTGTAGCCGATTTGGCATTCGTCTTGGCTGATGTATTGGACAACTTGGTCAGGATGGACGATGGCTTCGGATTTGAAGAATACGGCTGGCGCTGCGATACGCATTACGGAGTTAAACGCGCGAATCAGGGCGTGTGCCTGAGGCAGGTTTTCGCAACTTGTGCCCATTTGCTTCCAAATAAAGGCAACGGCATCCATGCGCAGAATATCAACGCCCAGGTTGGCAAGGAACATCATTTCGCCTGCCATAGCGCGGAATACCCAAGGATTACTGTAATTCAAGTCCCATTGGAAGGAATTGAACGTTGTCCATACCCAGCGGCCGTCTTCCAATTGCGAGAAACCACCAGGATGTTGATCAGGGAAGATTTCACGCAGGGTGCGGTCGTATTGATCGGGCATCCAGCGGTCGGGGAAGATGTAATAGAAGTTGTCGTAGAGCGGATCACCGGCGGCGCAGCCTTTTGCCCATTTGTGTTCGTTGGATGTGTGGTTGAAGATGAAATCGACAACGGCGGAAATACCTGCTTCATGCAAGGCAGCAATGACATCACGCAAGTCGTCTATCGTACCCAGTGCCGGATTGACATCGCGGTAGCTGCTGACCGCATATCCGCCGTCGCTTTTGCCTTCGGGACATTTAAACAGGGGCATCAGGTGCAGATAGGTCAGGCCCAATTCTTGGAAATAAGGGATTTTGGCTTTCAAGCCTTGCAGATCACCTGCGAACAAATCGACGTAGCACACGCCGCCAACCTGTTTGTTGGACAAAATCCAGTCAGGATCATTTTCGCGCGCGATATCGATATCTTTTAAGGATGAGTTGCGTTGGGAATAGCTTTGCCATGCTTGGGCAATCAGTTGCTCCAACATGGGGAGGACGGCTTCGTTGTTGTTGTAAACGTTGTCCAGCTCGTGCATCAGTTTTGGGAAGTGTTCCTCAAGTCGTCTGTCAAACTGTTTCCAGTCTTCAGATGTCTCGATGCTTGCACGCTGTTCGGTGGTATAAATCGATAAGGTGCGTTCTTTAAGGTGATGCAAGGTCAAATCAACCTGTTGAGTCTGGGTCAACATAATGCCTACTCCGAAATTAAGGTGAAATTGTTTTGAAGCTTGGTTTCACTTCTTTTGCAAATCCATGCCGATCGTGGGCGGCTAAGACTGTAATTTTGCGTCAAGAAACTGTCTCAATGATACTGGAAGTGCTTGAGTGTGCAAAGGGTTTTCAAGGTTAGGAACGATGATTTTTCAAGTGTTTGATTTTGATTAAAAGTAGGGTTGAGTATACGGAAAGTAGCCTTTTGACGAACTTATCTTTCAGACGGCCTGAGTTTATGAGAAAAACTTTTATTTTTATCATCTTAGATATCTTTTTATTCCAATATGGCCGTCTGAAACATATGTACAGCATAGCGGATTGCTTGTTTCGTCTAAAAACGTGTCATAGCGATTAAATTCATGACTTCTGATGTAAATCAAGATTCAATAAAGAGATAGTTATTCTGATTTGAAGAGAGAGAGGGAGTAGTTAAATTTCATTTATTAAAAAATGAATTCATTAGTTTTCTTATTGATAGTGGTTATTATATAGATTATCAAGTTAATAAGGGAAAGCCCTCTGTCTGATTTGTCATGCTTGTTTAATATTATTTTTTAAAATTAGACTTGACCCATTACAAGCAATTACTTAAAGTATCCATCTTATTTTTACACAAGAAAACGGGTTGTCCCGTTCCAAAAAAATGAGCGCAATCAAACCACCACAAATCACCGTATTCGACAGCAAGCCAACCGATGCTTATTTCTTCGGTACTTGCGTTCTCGACCTTTTCATGCCGGAAGCAGGCATGGATGCCATCACTTTAATCGAACAACAAGGCATCCGTATCCATTATCCAATGGAACAAAGCTGCTGCGGTCAACCGGCCTATTCGTCAGGCCATCCTAAAGAAGCCTTTGATGTTGCCAAAGCGCAACTGGATTTATTCCCTGAAAATTGGCCGATTGTCGTGCCTTCCGGTTCTTGCGGCGGCATGATGAAACACCACTGGCCGACTCTTTTCAAAGGCACCGAGTACGAGCAAAAAGCCATTGATTGCGCCAACCGTATCATTGAATTTACCCACTTCCTGCTGGCGATTGGTTACAAACCTGAAGATAAAGGCGAGCCGGTTAAAGTGGCTGTCCATACTTCCTGCGCGGCACGTCGCGAGATGAATGTCCATTTGTCAGGCTGGCAGCTGATTGACGGCATGGAAAATGTTGAACGTATCGTCCACGACCATGAAAGCGAATGCTGCGGTTTTGGCGGTACATTCTCTGTGAAACAAGCCGATATTTCCGGCGCGATGGTAACCGACAAAGTCGCAGCCTTAAAAGAAACAGGCGCAACTGAAATCATCAGCGCGGACTGCGGCTGCATGATGAATATCGGCGGCAAAATCGCTAAAGACGAACCGAATATGCCACGGCCGAAACATATTGCATCTTTCCTGTTGGAACGCACCGGAGGTAAAGCATGAGCGCGCGCGAAAATATTTTGGCGAAATTGAAAAAAGCCGATGCCTTACCGATGGAAGAGCCGCCGGTTTTCGATTATTACCGTGAAATGGGTGTTTCTTGGGCTAACGATGTCGAACGCTTGAAACATTGGGTGGGTGCCATGCGTGCCGTTAAAACAGAAATCTATTGGGTTACCAAAACCAATTGGCCACAAGTATTCCGCCAAGCAGCCGAAGGCAAAGGCTTGAAAAACATTCTGCTTCCATTGGAAACAGAACATGGTCAGCTGGCCCGTGCAGCTTTGGCCGATACCAATATTGAACCGCGTGGTTTTGAGCGAAAAATCGACGACTGGAAAAACGAATTCTTTACCGATATTGAGGCTGGTTTTAGCGGCTCTAAATGCGGTATTGCCCGTACCGGTACGATTATGCTGGAGTCCAGCCCTGTTGAGCCGCGCAGCCTGAGTTTGGTTCCGCCTGTGCATTTCTGCCTGTTTGACACCCGCAAAATGTACAACGAATTCCATAATGCTGTTGAAGGCGAAAAACTGGTAGAAAAAGGCATGCCTACCAACGTTATTTTGATTTCCGGTCCGTCTAAGACTGCCGATATTCAATTAACTTTGGCCTATGGTGCACACGGCCCGCGCGATTTGGTGGTTTTGGCCGTTCTGCCTGATCATATTTCCCCTGCCGATTTGGAGGAAAAAGCATGAGTTCCCAAACCATTAAATTCCATATGAAGCCGGAAACGTTCAAGCAAAACGCTGCGATTTCTTTGCAAGACAAACCCCTGCGTAAAAGCTTGCGCACGGCGATGGATATGCTGATGACCAAGCGCAAAGCCGTTTTGACAGATGAAGAAGAGCTGCAAAGCCTGCGTGACTTATGTGAACATGTCCGTCAACGTTCGTTGTCCAAATTACCTGCATTATTGGAACAGCTGGAAGAAAACCTGACCAAGTTGGGCGTTAAAGTCCACTGGGCGGAAACCCCTGCCGAAGCCTGCCAAATCATTCACAACATCATTACCGATAAAAACGGCAAGCTGATGGTGAAAGGCAAATCTATGGTCAGCGAAGAGATTGAGCTGAACCATTATCTGCAAGATCAAGGCATTAAAGCGGTTGAGAGCGACTTGGGCGAGTTTATCGTTCAAATGGCCGGCGAGAAACCAACTCATATCGTGATGCCTGCCATTCACAAGACCAAAGAGCAGGTTAGCGAGCTTTTCCATCAAAACCTTGGCACTCCATTAACAGACGATGTAGACCAGCTGACCGGATTTGCGCGTAAAGCTTTGCGCGATATTTACAGCACTGCCGATGTCGGTTTGAGCGGTGTGAACTTTGCCGTCGCGGAAACAGGTACTTTGTGTCTGGTCGAAAACGAAGGTAACGGCCGCTTGAGTACCACTGTACCGCCTGTGCACATCGCCATTACCGGTATTGAAAAAGTGGTTGCGAAGCTGTCGGATGTTCCGCCTTTGTACAGTCTGTTGCCACGCTCCGCCATCGGTCAGAACATTACCACTTATTTCAATATGATTACCGGCCCTCGCCGTAGCGAAGAGCTGGACGGCCCGCAGGAAATGCACTTGGTACTGCTTGATAACGGCCGTAGCCAAGCTTATGCAGAAGATCAAATGCGCCGTACCTTGCAATGTATCCGTTGCGGTGCGTGTATGAACCACTGTCCGGTTTATACCCGTATCGGCGGTGCGGCTTACGGTACGACTTATCCCGGCCCGATTGGCGAGATTATCTCTCCGCACTTGTTGGGCTTGGATGCGACACGCGATCTGCCGACTGCGTGTACCATGTGCGGCGCCTGTGTTGAAGTTTGCCCGGTACGCATTCCGATTACCGAACAAATGCAACGTCTGCGTGTTGAAGCACAACGTTCGCCAACAGAAACCGTTCCACATCCTATCCGTGGTCAAGGTGCATCGCATACCTTCGGCGAGCAAATGGCGTGGCGTACGTTTAACGGCATTTTCAGCGGCAGTAAGGCTTATCGAGCATTCGGCTGGGCTGCTACCAAATTCCGTGCATTGACGCCAAGCAAGCAGTTAAGCTGGACCAATAACCATGTTCCGATGAAACCTGCCAAGCAAACATTGCATGAGATGATGGCAGAAAGAAAACGTCAGCAAGAAAAAGCATAAGGCTTAAAAGCATAAGGCTTAAAAGCATAAGGCTTAATAAATAAAACCTGAGGTATAAAAGGCCTCAGGTTTTATTTTTTTATTGAATGCTGCTGGTGTGGCATCACTATTTGTAAAGGCGTTTGATTTGATTATTTTATCTTGATTCTTTTGAATAAAAAGGCCGTCTGAAAGATTTTCAGACGGCCTTTATTACAGCCACAAGTTTTTGTCTAAGTCCTTAGAGCAATACTTTTTCTACACCTCCGTTATTGGCTTTTTTCACAAACTCATCCAGCCAGTTTTCACCGAGGATGTGTTTTGCCATTTCGATGACGATGTAGTCTGCAGGCATATTGTTGTCGTCGGCGTAGCGGCTCAAGCCTTGCAGGCAGGCTGGGCAGGAGGTGAGCATTTTGACGGGTTCGCCCTGCGGCAGCTCTTTGAGGTTTTTCTCAATTTCCTCTTGTTTGCGGAACTTGACCTGAGTGGCAATGTCTGGTCGTTTGACGGCAAACATACCGGACTCGCCGCAGCAGCGGTCGCTTAAGACGACTTTCTGTCCCATCAGGCTGCTGGCCATTTGGGTAGCATTCATGGTTTTAATCGGGGTATGACAAGGGTCGTGATAGAGGTATTGCTGACCTTGTACGCCGTTCAGTTGCACCCCTTTTTCAAGCAGATATTCGTGGATGTCGATGATACGGCAGCCTGGGAAGATTTCCTCAAAACGGTATTTTTCCAGTTGGTCATAGCAGGTACCGCAACTGACGACGACGGTTTTAATGTCGAGGTAGTTGAGGGTGTTTGCCATACGGTGGAAAGCCACGCGGTTGTTGGTGCTCATTTCTTCGGCTTTAGCCTTATTGCCGCCTGCGTCTTGCGGATAGCCGCAACACATATAGCCGGGTGGCAGGACGGTTTGTATACCGACATGCCAGAGCATGGCTTGAACGGCAAGTCCGATTTGGCTGAACAGACGCTCAGAGCCGCAACCTGGGAAGTAGAACACGGCTTCGGCATCTTCAGGCGTGGCAGGGTTGCGGATGATGGGAATACTCTTGTCGTCTTCTATACCCAGCATGGAGCGCGGAGTTTTGGCAGGCACACTTTTCGGCAAAGGACGGTTGATGAAATGGATAACCTGTTCTTTGATTGAAGCGGTACCGACGGTGGCTTTCGGTTCGGCTTTTTGCTTTTTAGTGCCAATCGGAAGAAGCTTGCCGATTTTGTAGGCAAAGTTTTGCGCAGGGAAGCCGGTCTGTATCATGGCGGCGCGAAGGGCTTTGATGGTTTTTGGGCCGGTGGCGTTCAAAAATGCCATGCCCATTGAAGCCGCAGGCGCAAAGCGTTTGTGGCCGGAATCGGCAAGGTAGTTGCGGACGGCTACGGTAACATCGCCAAAGTCGATATTGACAGGGCAAGGTTTAACGCAGCGGTGGCACACGGTGCAGTGGTCGCCGATGTCCATCAGTTCTTCAAAATGTTTAATGGAAACGCCGCGACGGGTTTGTTCTTCGTATAAGAAGGCTTCGGTCAGCAAGCCTACGCCGAGGATTTTGTTGCGTGGGCTGTACAGCAGGTTGGCACGCGGAACGTGAGTAGAGCAAACAGGTTTACATTTGCCGCAGCGCAGACAGTCTTTGACGGAATCGGCGATGGTGCCGAGGTCTGATTTTTCCATAATCAGCGATTCCGCCCCCAAAAGCTCGAAAGATGGCGTGTAGGCGTTGCGTAAGTCCGAGCCTTTCATCAGTTTGTGACGGTTGAAGGTGTGTTTGGGATCGACTTGGTTTTTGTAGTTCCAAAACGGTTGCAAATCTTCATCGGTCAGGAATTCGAGCTTGGTGATGCCGATGCCGTGTTCGCCGGAAATCACACCGCCGAGCGAGCGGGCGATTTTCATGATGCGTTCCACAGAACGGTAGGCCGTCTGAAGCATTTCAGCATCGTCTGAGTTAACCGGAATATTGGTGTGAACGTTACCGTCGCCGGCGTGCATATGCAGGGCGACGAAGACGCGGCTGCGTACGGTTTTGGCGTGGATTTTGCCCAAGCCTTGGATAATTTTGGTATCGGTTTTGCCGCTGAAGATTTCTGAAAGTGGCTTCATTACGTCTGCTTTGACAGACACGCGCAGGCGGAAATCGCGGAAGGCAATAAAGCAGCTTTCATTGTCTTTGGCTTCGGGCGCGGCGTGGACGGCTGCGCCGTAGCGGGCTTTGTAGTCGGCAAGAGGCGTATCGAGATTGGCGAGCAACCATTCCCAACGCGCTTTGACAGCGGAAACGTGGGCAAGGGCGTGTTTGCCGCGTTCGCCCAAAAGTTCGGCGGTCGGCAGGTCCGTGCCCATTTTGTCGATGGGGAGTTTGCCGGACAGATATTGTTCCAAAGCGGCACAGAGTTTGAGTTTGTTTTGGATGGAAAGTTCAATGTTGATGCGTTCGATGCCGTCTGAATACTCACCGAGTCTTTCGAGTGGGATTACTACGTCTTCGTTGATTTTAAAGGCATTGGTGTGTTTGGCGATGGCAGCAGTGCGGCTGCGGTCAAGCCAGAAGGTTTTACGGGCTTCGGGAGATATAGCGATAAAGCCTTCGCCGTCGCGGGCGCGGGCAAGTTCGCAGATGTGTTCGGCGGCTGTCTCTACGGCGGCTTCGTCGTCTGAAACCACGTCTGCCAGCAAGACCATTTTTGGCCGGCCTTTGCCTGCTGCTTTGGTGGCATAGCCGACGGCGCGGACGTAACGCCAATCTAAATGTTCCAAACCGGCCAGTCGTACGCTTTCATGGGTAAGCAGGAAATCGCGGATTTCGACAATGGACGGGGTAGCGGTGGCGACCGTACCGAAAAACTCCATACACACGGTGCGCGTGTATTTCGGCATTTTATGCAACACGAAGGCGACGCTGGTGATGATACCGTCCGTGCCTTCTTTCTGCACGCCGGGCAGGCCGCTCAAGAATTTATCGGTAACGTCTTTGCCCAAACCGACTTTGCGGAATTTGTGACCGGGAATTTCCAAACGTTTGGTATTGACGATATTGCGGCCGTCTGAATCCAGCGTATGTACGTCAAACACGGCGGTTTCTTCATCGTGGATTTTGCCGAAATTGTGGCGCACGCGCTCGATACGCAACCATTCGCCTTGAGGGTTGACCATGTTCCAGTAGGCGAGGTTATCCAAGGCAGTACCCCACAGTACGGCTTTTTTGCCACCTGCATTCATCGCCACATTACCGCCCACGCAAGACGCATCGGCGGAAGTCGGATCAACGGCGAACACCAAACCTGCCTGATGCGCGGTTTCTTCCACTCGGCGGGTTACTACGCCTGCGCCGCAATGGATAATCGGATGTCTGCCGTCCAAGCCTGCCAGCTCAACGTATTCGACGCCGCGATGCTTGTCGAGTTTTTCGGTATTGATGACTGCGCTGTTTGCGTCCAAAGGTACTGCGCCACCGGTATAACCCGTACCGCCGCCACGCGGGATAATAACCAAGTCCAACTCGATTAAGGCGCGCACCAAAGGCGCGATCTCTGCCTCGGTATCAGGATTGACAACGACAAATGGATACTCCACGCGCCAGTCGGTCGCATCGGTAACGTGCGTTACGCGCGCCAAGCCGTCAAACATGATGTTGTGCGGCTTGGTGATTTTGCTTAAGCGTTCCAAAATCTGATGGCGTTTTTGGCTGGTTTCATCAAAACTGCTATCAAAACGCTCGACTGCTTTTTCTGCTGCGGCAACCAAGACATCCACTTGCCGATTATCGTCGCGGCGTTTGCGGATTTCATTTAAGCGGTGGCGCATTTCGCGTACCAACGCGGCGCGGCGTTTTGGGTGCTCCAGCAAGTCATCGACCAGATACGGATTGCGCACGACCACCCAAATATCGCCCAATACTTCAAACAGCATTCGTGCCGAACGTCCTGTTTTCCGTTGACCGCGCAGGTCTTGCAGGATTTGCCACGCTTCGTCGCCCAACAGTCGGATGACGATTTCGCGGTCGGTATAAGAAGTATAGTTATAGGGAATTTCTCGAATACGCTGAGGGGCAGTAGTCGTGGTCATGGTTGTGTTCCGTTGATGGATGTAATGTTTTTATATTAAAGGCCGTCTGAAAAATGCAATTTCTTCTTGATGGCGTAAGGTGTTAATGTAGTGTAATTTTCGATATTTTTCAACGGAAAAGACGATAAACATTTCAATGGGAATGATTTGCAACTAGGTAATATTGTTTACAATCTTGTCGTGTAAATGGTTTTCAGACGGCCTGAAAGATTTTATCACTTGAGTTTTTCTGTAAAACCGCTATAATGCGTCTCTTCTACGGCGGGTCTCCCCGCATGGTAATTCGGAACACCGGGTCAGGGGCGGAAGCCAGCAGCCCACTCTGATGAGCCAGTGCCGGGGGTTCGGCTCGCCACCTTATTCAAAAATGCCGGAGATAGTTAAGTCTCCGGCATTTTTCATTGTATAAAGCGTAATAAAAAGGCCGTCTGAAATCTTATTTTCAGACGGCCTTTGAGTTTATGAGCCAGCTATTTATGCTTCTTCTGATTTTGTATTGGGCAAAACGCAGTTCAGGATAATCGCCAATACGGCGCACAAACCTACACCGGCGAAGCTCAAAGTACCTACTTTGATAATCATGCCGCCGATGCCGGTCGTCAATACGGAGCTGACGATAACCAGATTTTTCGGCTGCATCAAATCGACTTTCGCATCAATCAATGTTTTGATGCCCAAAGAGGCGATTGTACCGAACAGCAGCAACATAATGCCGCCCATAACCGGCATGGGAATCGAAGCCAAAAACGCGTTGAACTTACCGAAAAACGCCATGAAAATCGCAAAAATTGCCGCCCAAGTCATGATAACGGGGTTGCTGTTTTTGGTAATCATCACCGCGCCGGTTACTTCACCGTAAGTGGTTACAGGAGGGCCGCCAATCAAACCGGCTACGCACACGCCCAAGCCGTCGCCGGCGAGGGTTTTATCCAAGCCCGGGTCTTTAGTGTAGTTTTTGCCGGTTACATTACCGATGGCCATAATGCCGCCGATGTGTTCGATGGCAGGGGCAATGGCGACGGGCAACATAAACAAGGCAGCCTGCCAATTGACTTGAGGCGTTTCAAAATGAGGGACGGCAAACCAAGGGGCGTTGACGATGGCGCTGGTATCGACCAAGCCCATGATCAAAGCCAACACATAGCCAGAAGCCACGCCGATCAAAATTGGAATCAGCTTCATCATTTTGCTGCCGAAGACAGAAACAATGACGGTTACCGCAAAGGTAAAGCCAGAGAGAATCAGCGAGTCGATATAGTCGATGACCTGTTTTCCATCTGCCTGACCCATGGCCATGCTACTGGCTGCAGCGGCCACGGACAAACCGATTACCATAATCACCGGGCCGATAACCACGGGCGGCAATAGCTTGTGTACCGCATCCAGACCGCGCCATCTGATCAACGCGGCAAAAACAAAGTACATGAAGCCGGCCGCAAACAGACCGAACATGGTAGATGGCAGACCCCATTCGCCGATGGAGTAGATAATCGGTGCAATAAAGGCAAAAGAAGAGCCGAGGAAAATCGGCACTTTACGTTTGGTAACCAATTGGAACAACAAGGTGCCCAAGCCTGCGCCCAATAATGCCAAAGCCGGGTTCAGTCCCGTCAGAAGCGGCACAAGCACCATGGCACCGAATGCGACAAACAAAATCTGCGCACCGGCTACCGCCGTTTTAAGCTGATTCATAAAAGCTCCGAAGAAAATTCAAACGGCGCAGATTATACTGATTTATCCTAGTCATGAACATTTATTTACAAAAGGCCGTCTTAACAAATGTAACGATGACACCTGTTCAGACGGCCTTGTTCGATAACGAATGGTTAATAACTTATCAAAATCGATTAGGAAAATTTTCAGCCGCGTGTTTCGCGCCAAACCAAATAATCGCGCAGGGGTGGCATGGGCGGATTGATGCAGTGCGGACAGATACCGGTTGTGTCTTCATCGTCGCTGTCGATATGGTAGTCGTTTGGATCGAAGCGCACCTGCTGCATCACAGCTTGCGCCAATGCTTGTTCCTGTACGACATCAAATTCAAATTTTTCCAAAATCTCATTCAATAGGCAGATTTCGCCGTCGCTGAAAGATTCGCTGTGTTTGACAATGAGGCGTTGATAATCTTCATTGCTGATTTTTTCGTGAAGTAAATCGGTCTGGATGGTCATGATTTTTATTGTTGAAATAAGATGGTCAAGGTGCGTATTATAGCGGATATTGTGTCGGCTGTTTCAAAGCTTGTCTATACCATCAATAGCCTCCTATTTTTTCAGCCTGATACGCTTTTTGCAGCGGCCTAATTTGCGCCAAGCGTGCATGATCGATTTGTTCGGCAATTAAATGGGCTTTTCCTTGTGTGCGGCACTCGGCGGCAATTTTGCCTGCATCTACTTGGTTGGCGGCCTCAAGTAAGGCCAGCCAGTATTCGCGTTGCGGATAGGGGGCGTCTTCAAGGTTCAGACGGCCTTGTTTGTCGGCCACGCAAACGTTTAAGGCCGTCTGAAAACGTTCGGGGCGGCGGAATGCGTCGGTTTTTTTCAAAACATTCAAAATGGTTTTGCTTTTGAACTGCCCGACTTGATGGAGCATGATGTGCCAACGGCAGACGAGTTCGGCAAGCTCGGCGCAGTGTTTCGGTGTGCGCAGCCGTTGATTGACTTCGCGGACGGGTTCGACGCCGTTGACGTCGTGTCCGTAGTGTTTCGGCAGTATATCGGCCGGTGTTTTTGCCTTGCCCAAGTCGTGCAATAAGGCGGCATAGCGTTCGGCGAGGGAGAGGTTCATCTCGGCGGCTCGTTGTACAACCATCAGCGTATGAATACCGCTGTCGATTTCGGGATGATAGTCGGCGCGTTGCGGTACGCCGAAAAGGGCATCGACTTCGGGCAGTAAAACTTTGAGTGCGCCGCATTCGCGCAAAACTTCAATCATTCGGCGCGGATTTTTTTCCATCAAGCCTTTGGCCAATTCCTGCCAGACGCGTTCGGCGACTAAAGCGTCCGCTTCGCCGTTTTCTACCATTTTCCGCATCAGCGACATGGTTTCATCGGCAATTTGAAAACCATAACGCGCGGCAAAACGGGCAATACGTAAAATCCGCACGGGGTCTTCGGCAAAGGCAGGCGAAACGTGGCGCAGGATGCCGGCCGCCAAATCTTGTTGTCCGCCAAAGGGGTCGATGATCGTGCCGTCTGAATCCTGCGCCATGGCATTGATGGTCAGGTCGCGGCGCATCAGGTCTTGTTCCAGCGTAACGTCTTTATCGGCATGAAAGCTGAATCCGGCATAACCTTTGGCGGTTTTGCGCTCGGTACGGGCGAGGGCGTATTCTTCGTGGCTGTCTGGATGGAGAAAGACGGGAAAATCCTTGCCGACAGGTTGATAGCCTTGAGCCAGCATGGTTTGCGCATCTGCACCGACGACTACCCAGTCGCGGTCCTTAACGGGTAGGCCTAAAAGATGGTCGCGGACGGCGCCGCCGACAAGATAGGTTTTGATGGTTTGTGTATTCATATAAAAATCGAACGATATAAAAAGGCCGTCTGAAAAGCCGTATCGGGTTTTCAGACGGCCTGGGTCAGAACGCTATTATGAGGCTTTAGGCTTGTTGCCGTCGATGATTTTCAAACCGGCGGAGACCAAGCTGCCGATGTCGGCGACGTTGGCAGGCATAATCAGCGTGTTGCTTTCTTTTGCCAAATTGCTGAAGGCGGCGACATATTGCTCGGCAACTTTCAGGTTGACGGCTTCGGAACCGCCCTCTGAGCGGACTGCCTCGGCGATTTTGCGGATGGCGTCGGCGTTCGCTTCGGCCACCAGGCGCAGGGCTTCGGCTTCACCTTGTGCGCGGTTGATGCGGGCGATTTTTTCACCGTTTGACGCGTTGATGGCGGCTTGCGCTTCACCTTCGGATTGTTGGATTTCTGCTTCGCGCTGACCGCTTGCAAGGTTGATCTGCTCGATTTTACGGCCTTCGGATTCGGCAATGCGCGCGCGTTTTTCACGTTCGGCGGTAATTTGCGCCTGCATTGAGCGCAGAATTTCTTGCGGCGGAACCAAGTCTTTGATTTCGTAACGCAAGACTTTCACACCCCATGCGCCTGCGGCTTCGTCCAAAGCAGCAACGACAATGCTGTTGATTTCATCGCGCTCTTCAAAGGTTTTATCCAATTCCATGCGGCCGATGACAGAGCGCAAAGTTGTCTGCGCAAGCTGGGTAATCGCCATGATGTAGTTGCTGGAACCATATGAAGCGAGTTTAGGATCGGTAACTTGGAAGTAGATGATGCCGTCCACAGTCAGCTGAGTGTTGTCGCGGGTAATACAGACTTGGCTGGGAACATCCAAAGGAACTTCTTTCAGCGAGTGACGATAGGCGACACGGTCGATAAATGGGATAAGGATGTTCAGGCCTGCAGTCAGCGCTTTGTGAAAACGGCCTAATCGTTCGACTACATAAACTTCCTGTTGCGGTACAACGATAAAGGATTTGAAACCAAAAACAACAACGACGATGAGGATTAGGACGGGGAGGCTGAGCAGAAATTCCATAATGTTTCCTTATGATGATGGTTGGGAGAGTGTGCGGATAATCAGTAGATTACCGTTTCTGGCAGTAATGACTGCGCTTGAGGCCGTCTGAAAAGTATCTTGAGGCCGTTCGGCTTGTGCTTGCCAATGTGTACCGCGGTAGGCGACTTCGTAAATATTGTCATGCAGGTGGCGTAGAATGCGGACGTTTTGTCCAATATCCAAATCATCGTTGAGCGCTTGGGGAGCCAAGCGGTTTTTCAGACGGCCGTGTACCAGCCAGATACCGAGTGCACTGATGATGGCCGCGGTCAAAACGGCGGTAGAGAAGTGTCCGCTTAATCCGTACATGATTCCGGCGGCGGCCAGCGCTACGCTGACCACCAAAAGATAAACCGTTCCGATAAACAATTCGACAATCAGAACAACGGCAGCGGCAACAAACCATATCGTCATGCGGCATATCCTTTTAATAATCTTTTGATAATCCTTATCATAATGGCAAGGGCTTAAAATGAAAAGGCTAAGGTTGAAATTTATTTCAGTTATAATTAAGTCCATTCAAATACGGAGCGGCAAATAATGCAGACTTGGCACGAGGCAATTGGTGCGGAAAAAGAAAAGGCGTATTTTCAATCGATTTTGGAGAAAGTACGCAATGACAGGCAGGCGGGGATAACCGTTTATCCGCCTGAGCGCGACGTATTCAATGCTTTTCGGACGACTGAATTCGGAAATGTAAAAGTAGTGATATTGGGGCAAGACCCGTATCACGGTGCGGGTCAGGCGCATGGTTTGGCGTTTTCCGTCCAGCCTGAAATTGCGGTGCCGCCGTCGCTGGTCAATATTTATAAAGAGTTGGCGACGGATATTGAAGGCTTTCAGATTCCGCAACATGGCTATTTGCAGCATTGGGCGGAACAGGGCGTGTTGCTGTTGAACACAGTATTGACTGTCCGTGCCGGTGCGGCGCATTCCCATGCGACCTTCGGCTGGGAGGCGTTTACCGATGAAGTCATCCGACAATTGGATAAGGAACGCGAGCATTTAGTCTTTATGCTGTGGGGCAGCCATGCGCAGAAGAAAGGCGCGTTTATCGACCGCAACCGTCATTTGGTGCTGACCGCGCCGCATCCTTCTCCCTTGTCTGCTTATAGAGGTTTTTTCGGCTGCAAACATTTTTCGCAGGCAAACGCTTATTTGCAGGCACATGGTTTAGAGCCGATTGATTGGCAGGTTTAAATAAGATGAAAGGCCGTCTGACAGCAGATTTTCAGACGGCCTTATGATTTAGTCTCAAATCGAATATTCAATCAGTTCGTTTTGAGAAAAGACATAAACCTGTTTCGGAATCAGCTTCAATTCTTTGCCTTCGGCAATTTGGTAACGCGCGGCATCGCTGCCAGCCAGCGTGATATGTACGTCCTGTTTGTCGTGTTTGACCAAAATATGCGTCAATGCGCCGACGGCGTGGATTTTTTCGATTTTGGCACGGATCATCGGTGTTTCGTTTTCGGCGGCAAGCTGCCATTCGTGCGGACGGATGTAGCCGATAGCGGTTTGTTCCTGCCATTTATAGTGCGCGTCCAATTTCCACGCGAAGCCGTGGTAATGCCAGATGCCTTTTTCGATGCGTCCTTCAAATGCGTCGGTTTCGCCGAGAAACTCGGTAACGAAGGCGTTTTCGGGTTTGCGGTAAATGGCTTCGGCGCTGCCGGTTTGTTCGATTTTGCCGTGGTTCATGACGACGATTTCGTCGGAAACTTCGAGGGCTTCTTCTTGGTCGTGTGTTACCAGAATGCTGGTTACGCCTAGGTTATGATGAATGTCGCGCAGCCAGGTACGCAATTCTTTGCGCACTTTGGCATCCAGCGCGCCGAAGGGTTCGTCCAAAAGCAGGAGTTTCGGTTCGACCGCAAGCGCACGGGCGAGGGCGATGCGCTGGCGTTGGCCGCCGGAGAGTTGGTGCGGATAGGATTTGGCGAGGTGGGAGAGCTGCACGAGTTTGAGCAATTCTTCGACTTTGGCGCGGATTTGTTCTTTGGACGGGCGTTCGGACTTGGGCAATACGGTCAAACCGAAGGCGACGTTGTCAAACACGTTCATGTGGCGGAAGAGGGCGTAGTGTTGGAATACGAAGCCGACTTTGCGCTCGCGCACATGCTTGGCGGTTACGTCTTGGCCGTCAAAGAGAATATTGCCACCGTCGGCGTTTTCCAGTCCGGCGATAATGCGCAGGAGAGTGGTTTTGCCGCAGCCGGAAGGGCCGAGCAGGGAAACGAGTTTGCCGGTGGGGACGTTGAGGTTGATGTTTTTCAGCGCGTGGAACGTTCCGAAGTGTTTGTTTAGGTTTTGAATAGTAATGCTCATGCTGCGTTCCTTTCGGCGGCGGCGAGTTTTTTGTCTTGTAATTTTGTGATGATATTTTGCACCAGCAAGGTGGCCAAGGCTAAAAGTGCCAATACGCCGGAGAGGGCGAATGCGCCGGTGAAGTTGTATTCGTTGTAGAAGATTTCGACCAAAAGCGGGATGGTGTTGGTTTCGCCGCGGATATGCCCCGATACCACGCTGACCGCGCCGAACTCGCCCATCGCACGGGCGTTGGTGAGGATGATGCCGTAGAGCAGCGCCCATTTGATGTTGGGCAGGGTAACGCGCCAAAACATCTGCCAGCCGCTTGCGCCGAGAATCAGCGCGGCCTGTTCTTCGCTGTCGCCCTGCGCCTGCATTAAAGGAATGATTTCACGTGCGACAAAGGGAAAGGTAACGAACAGCGTCGCCAAAATAATGCCGGGGATAGCGAAGATAATCTGTATGCCTTGCGCTTCCAGCCAGCCGCCCAATGCCGTGTGCGCGCCGAACAATAAGACGAACATCAAACCGGCTACCACGGGCGATACGGAAAACGGCAAATCGAGCAGGGTAGTCAGCAACTGCTTGCCGCGAAAATCAAAACGGGTCAACAGCCACGCCATCGCCACGCCCAATACGGCATTGACAGGAACGACAATCAGCGCGGTAATTAGCGTTAATTTGATGGCAGACCATGCTTCGGGATCGGTCAGAGATTGCAGGTACAAATCCCAACCGCCTTTTAAGGCTTCGTAAAACACGGCAACCAAAGGCACGACCAGCATCAGCAGCAGAAAGCCCAAGGCGGTAGCGGTCAGCAACACGCGCAGCCAACGCGGTTCGCTCAGGTTTGGATTAGTGGAATGGGTTCTCATGTTAGTGAAGTCTCTATTTATTCTTGTATCCGTTTAGGCCGTCTGAAAAATTTTTGCTTGATGTTTCAGACGGCCTGTTGTTTGTTAAACCCTCGCTCCGGCGCGGCGGCTTAAAGTCCATTGCATAATGTTCAAAATCAGCAGGATGACAAACGAAATCATCAGCATAAACAGAGCAACGGCAGACGCGCCCTGAGCATCGTATTGCTCCAGCTTGCCGGTAATAATCAAGGGCAGGATTTCAGACACCATCGGAATATTGCCTGCGATAAAAATGACCGAGCCGTATTCGCCGGTAGAGCGGGCAAACATCATGCCAGCTCCGGTCAACAGGGCTGGTGTAATTTCAGGCAAAAGGACGCGGCGGAACGTAGTCCAACGGCTTGCGCCCAAAGTCGCCGCCGCTTCTTCATACTCGCCCGACAATTCTTCCAATACCGGCTGCACGGCGCGGACGATAAAGGGCAGGCTGACGACAATCAGCGCAATCCAAATACCGATGGGCGTAAAGGCGATTTTGATGCCCAAAGGCTCGAAAAAATGGCCTATCCAGCCATTGGGCGCATACAAGGTTGCCAACGCAATGCCTGTTACCGCCGTCGGCAGCGCAAACGGCAAATCGACCAAAGCGTTTACCAATCCTTTGCCCGGAAATTCATAGCGCACCAATACCCAGGCAACCAACGTGCCGAACACGATATTGGTCAACATCGCATAAAACGACATCCGCAAGCTCAGCCAGACGGCCGCCAAGACATTGGGTTCGGTAATTGTGTTCCAAAATCCGCTCCAGCCGATTTCCGCCGCTTTGGCCGCCATCATTGTAAACGGCAAAACCACCAAAAGCGACAGGCATAAAACCGTCAAACCCAGGCTGAGCTTGAAACCCGGCAATACAGAAGGCGTTTTGAGTAACAACATAATGGCAACCGTCAGAATTTAATACACGCTTACTTTAACAAGGCCGTCTGAAAACTGGAAAGAATGCTTTGTTTGGTATAAAGACGATTTTGTTATATTGAAAAGCTGAAAAGGCCGTCTGAAAACCAAATTTCAGACGGCCTTGCTGGTGTGGTAAGAATCAATAGGCAACAGGATCTTGATATGCAGGCTGGCGTTGCGCCGCGTCATAGTTTTCCTGAGCCGAGCGGACGGCTTTTTCCAAACCGTTGATCCGTTCGAGATAACGGGCATAGTTGCGTTCATTGCCATAACGCACTTTTTTGCCTTCTTCCAAATTTTTCTTGGCGGTATCTAAAGCACGCTTGGCCGCGCCAACGTCAGCCGGATTGATCGGGGCGACAGCTTCTTCCGCCTGCTCGGCTTTGCTTGGGGAAGTCGGCGTTGCCGGTGTTGAAACAGGCGCAGAAGTATATACGGACGGTTTGCCGATATTGCTGGTTTTGCAGTTTTTGCCGCCGGCTTGGGTATAGATTTTGCGGCCGGCAGAATCGGTACATTCAAAAATAGGCGCGGCGGAAACCGCAGTTGTCAAAGCGAGCAGTAATGTGCTGATCCAAAGTTTGTTCATTTTTATTTTTCCTTAAAACCATTTCCACCAAACAAACAAAGCCGCAATCATGATGATGTTGGCGAATAGGATGGGTTTCCACTGTCTGGGTGCGCGCCGCAATTCGGCGCCCGAGCGCGTGCGGCGGATATAGAAAAACGGGCTGAGCAGCATGGAAGCGGCACATACTAAAATAATCACGGCGTAATAGATTTTGTGCGTTTCCATATCGTTTCTCCGTTTCAGACGGCCTGAAATGCTGCCTACAACGCATTTTTGCGTGAAGCGTTGCCTGTTTTCATCTTGCATCGAAATTGGGCGCATTTGCCATGGCCTCAATCCTGAGGTCTTTGCAAAAATATGCTACAATCGCGTCCGATTATAACATTCTATTTATAAAGGTTTTACGAATAATGATTTCTACCAACGGCATCACCATGCAGTTCGGCGCAAAGCCGCTGTTTGAAAACGTATCCGTCAAATTCGGCGAAGGCAACCGTTACGGCTTGATCGGCGCCAACGGCTCAGGCAAATCCACCTTCATGAAAATCCTCGGCGGCGATTTGGAACAGACTGCCGGCGAAGTAGCGATTGAAAACGGCGTGCGTTTGGGTAAATTACGCCAAGACCAGTTTGCCTACGAAGACATGCGCGTGCTGGACGTGGTGATGATGGGGCACACCGAAATGTGGGCGGCGATGACCGAACGCGACGCGATTTACGCCAACCTCGAAGCCACCGAAGACGACTATATGAAAGCTGCCGAACTGGAAGCCAAGTTCGCCGAATACGACGGCTACACCGCCGAAGCGCGCGCTGCCGAATTATTGAGCGGCGTGGGCATTTCCGAAGATTTGCACAATGCGACCATGGCAGAAGTCGCTCCGGGCTTCAAACTGCGCGTATTGCTGGCGCAAGCCCTGTTCTCCAAACCAGATGTATTGCTCTTGGACGAACCGACCAATAACTTGGACATTAATACCATCCGCTGGCTGGAAGGCGTGTTGAACCAATACGACTCCACCATGATCATCATCTCGCATGACCGTCACTTTTTGAACGAAGTCTGCACACACATGGCGGATTTGGACTACAACACCATCACCATCTATCCGGGCAACTACGACGACTATATGCTCGCTTCTGCCCAGTCGCGTGAGCGCGCCCTGAAAGACAACGCCAAAGCCAAAGAGAAACTGCAAGAGCTGCAAGAGTTTGTCGCACGCTTCTCCGCTAACAAATCCAAAGCCCGTCAGGCAACCAGCCGTCTGAAACAGGCAGACAAAATCAAATCGGAGATGGTCGAAGTCAAACCTTCTACCCGTCAAAACCCATATATCCGTTTTGAAGCCGACGAAAAAGCCAAGTTGCACCGTCAGGCGGTGGAAGTTGAAAAACTGGCTAAACGTTTTGAAACTCAGTTGTTTAAAAACCTGAACTTTATCCTTGAAGCAGGCCAACGCCTTGCCATCATCGGCCCGAACGGCGCAGGTAAATCTACCTTGCTGAAACTCTTGGCCGGCGCGTACAACCCCGAATATTCAGACGGCCTGTTGCCGGACGAAGGCACCATCAAATGGGCGGAAAAAGCTAGCGTCGGCTACTATCCGCAAGACCATGAAAATGACTTCGACGTCGATATGGACCTGAGTGAATGGATGCGCCAATGGGGTCAAGAAGGCGATGACGAACAAGTCATCCGCGGCACTTTAGGCCGCTTGCTCTTCGGCAGCAACGATGTTGTGAAAAAAGTGAAGGTTCTCTCCGGTGGCGAAAAAGGCCGTATGCTTTACGGCAAACTGTTGCTGTTGAAACCTAATGTTTTGGTCATGGACGAACCGACCAACCACATGGACATGGAAAGCATCGAATCCTTGAACATGGCGCTGGAAAAATACAACGGCACGCTGATTTTCGTATCGCATGACCGTCAGTTTGTATCTTCATTGGCTACCCAAATCATCGAATTGGATGGCAAAGGCGGATATGAACACTACTTGGGCGATTACGAAAGCTATCTGGAGAAAAAAGGCTTAGTTTAAGCCCATACTGATAGCCTATTAAGGTATTGAAATGCCGTCTGAAAATCTTTATGTTTTCAGACGGCATTTTTTTGAAGCGTTTCATATTGTCAATCACTGAAACTGCTAAGATTAAAATGGATAAATTTCTTATTAGGAATTTTTATTAAAGCCATAAAACAGATATACAAAAGGTCGTCTGAAAATTTCAGACGGCCTTTATTTATGTTTTGATAGAAAGAGGATTAACTGAATAAACCTTTAAACCACAACACAATCGCGTCCCACATACGGCGCAACCAGCTGCCTTCTTCCACGCCGGTCAGGGCGACGACGTCTTTTTCGGCAATGATTTTGCCGTCTTTCATGACTTTCAGCTTGCCCAATACTTGGCCTTTTTCAATCGGGGCGAGGACGGGCTGAAGCGTTTCTAAGATTGGTTTGACGTTTTTGCCGGTATCGTGGGGAATGGTAATGTAAACATCGTCCAAGAAACCGATATCTACGGCTTTGGTACCGCCTTTGTAAACTTTGACTTGGGAAATCACTTCTCCGCCGTTGTACAGTTTAGGTGTATCAAATGCCTGCAATGACCAGTTGAGCAATTTGCTGCTTTCGCTGGCGCGCGCTTCGGTGGATTCGGCACCGGCAAGGATGGAAACAATGCGGCGGTTGTTGCGTTTGCTGGAAGCAGCGAGATGGTAGCCTGCGCCTTCGCTATATCCGGTTTTCAAACCATCGATACTGCTGTCGCGATAGAGCAGGAGATTACGGTTGGGCTGCTCGATGTTATTGTATTTGAAAGATTTGTTTGCAAACAAAGGATAGTATTTCGGATAGTCATTGATCAGCGCGGCTGCCAAAATGGCCAAGTCGCCAACGGTTGAAACATGGCCGTTAGAAGAAATACCGGTCGGGTTGTTGAAGTGGGTATGCTTCATGCCCAAGCGTTTGGCTTCTTCGTTCATTTGTTTGACGAATTCGTCGATAGAGCCGTTGCCAATAGCTTCGGCAAGGGTAATGGCGGCATCGTTGGCTGACTGGATGGTTGTACCCTTAATCAAATCGCTGACGCTGACAGGAACTTTGGGGGCGAGGAACATACGAGAACCTTCGACTTTCCAGCCGACGTTTGAAACTGTCAGCATTTGATCTGCTTGGAGCGTACCGTTTTCCAGTGCTTTAAAGGCAAGGTAGGCGGTCATCATTTGTGTCAATGCGGCAGGCTCGATAGGCGTGTCGGCATTGTTGGATGCCAAAGTTTGCTTGCTGTGCAGGTCGGTAACGATGTAGGCAGTCGCCGCAATTTCCGGCGGTGTTGTCGGGCTGTTGATGCTGCGCAGCAGCGGCTGCGTTTGAGCCTCGCTTTGTACGGCAGGTGCGGAAGCAACCGGGTCTGCAGCAAGGGCAGGAGTATTCAGGAGGGCAGCAAAAATTAAGCTAAGTAGCGTTTTTTTCATCATTATGTGTGGATTTGAATATGAGTGGACACTGTTTCAAAGTAAACAGTTTGGCATATTAAATAGATATTAAGCGGACATTATACCGTCTCATTTAGGCTTTGCTAAGATTTTTCTTGCCTTCAGACGGCCTCAGGGGTATGGTTTTAACTTTTTCCTCCGGTCGATTTGACCGAATTGCAATTTATTTCCGAACACTAAAATACCATGAACCATTCCCTTCCTCTTTCTGATTATCTAACCCGTATTTTGACCGCTTCCGTTTATGATGTGGCCGTAGAAACGCCCTTGGATTTGGCGCGCAGTCTGTCAGGCCGTCTGAACAATCAGGTTTTGCTCAAACGTGAAGATTTGCAGCCGGTGTTTTCGTTCAAAATCCGCGGCGCGTACAACAAAATGGCGAAACTGCCTAAAGAAGCCTTGGATTGCGGCGTGATTGCTGCCAGTGCGGGCAACCATGCACAGGGTGTGGCTTTGTCGGCGCAGTATTTGGGTTGCCGTGCGGTGATTGTGATGCCGGAAACTACGCCGAAAATCAAAATTGATGCGGTCAAGAGCCGAGGCGGCGAAGTGGTATTGAAAGGCGTGTCTTACAACGATGCCTATGATTATGCGATGGAGTTGGCAGAAAAGGAAAAACTGACTTATATCGCGCCGTTTGATGATCCTGATGTGATTGCCGGTCAGGGAACTGTCGGCATGGAAATTCTCCGACAACATCGCAATATCAATGCGATTTTTGTCCCGATTGGCGGCGGCGGTTTGGCAGCGGGTGTAGCGGCGTTTATCAAACAGGTTTGCCCTGAAATTAAAGTCATTGGCGTGCAAACCGATGATTCTTGCTGTATGAAACAATCGGTTGAGGCAGGGGAAATCGTACATTTGAAAGATGTAGGCCTGTTTTCAGACGGCACGGCGGTCAAGGTTGTCGGTGATGAAACCTTCCGCCTGTGTAAAGAGCTGCTGGACGAGATTATTACGGTCAATACGGATATGTTGTGCGGCGCAATTAAAGATATTTTTGACGATACGCGCAGCATTACCGAACCTGCAGGCGCATTGGCGCTTGCCGGCTTGAAGGCTTACGTTGCGAAAAACAATATCCAAGGTCAAAACCTGGTTGCCGTTACCAGCGGCGCCAACATGAACTTCCACCGCCTGCGCCATGTTTCAGAACGCAGTGAACTGGGCGAGGGCAACGAAGGTATTTTTGCCGTTACCATTCCTGAAGAAAAAGGCAGCTTCCTCAAGTTTATCAATGTATTGGGTAGTCGGAACATTACCGAGTTCAACTACCGCTACGGCAACGACAACAATGCTCATATTTTTGTCGGCCTGCAAACCGCCGGTGCGCAAGACTTGGCCGTCATCAGTGAACAACTGACTGAAGCAGGCCTGCCCAATGTCGATCTGACCAATGACGAAATCGCCAAAATCCATATCCGTTACATGGTCGGCGGACGTACGGAAAAAGTATCCAGCGAACGCTTGGTCAGCTTTGAATTCCCAGAGCGTCCCGGCGCATTGTCCCGCTTCTTGAACCATATGCGTGCCGAATGGAATATTACCTTGTTCCATTATCGCAATCATGGTGCGGACTATGGCCGTATTTTGGTCGGTATCGATGTACCTGAAAGCGACAATGAAGCCTTTACCGACTTCTTGGAGAGCTTGGGTTATGTTTATAAAGAAGAAACCGATAATCCGGCTTATAAACTTTTCTTAGCTTAATCAGTAAGATAAAAGGCCGTCTGAAATTTTTCAGACGGCCTTGTGTTTTATGTTCGGCTATTTCTTACGGAACACCAAGTCCCAAACGCCATGACCCAATCGTTTGCCTCGGGCTTCAAATTTGGTTTCAGGACGATAATCAGGCGTAGGGGCGTAATCGGCAGCCGTGTTTTGCAAAGCGTCAAAACTGCTCAAAACTTCCAGCATTTGCACGGCGTATTCTTCCCAGTCGGTTGCCATATGGACATAGCCGCCGCTTTTGAGTTTGGGCAGCAGCTTTTCAACAAACGGCACTTGTACCAAGCGGCGTTTATTGTGACGTTTTTTGTGCCAAGGGTCAGGGAAGAAAATATGAATACCGTATAAAGAACTGTCTTCCAGCATCTTTTCCACTACTTCCACCGCATCATGACGCATCACGCGGATATTGGAAATGTGTTCTTCCTCAATCAGCTTCAAGATATTGCCGACGCCCGGGCCGTGAACATCAATTGCTAAAAAGTCGGTATCGGGCAGACGTTTGGCGATTTCCACTGTCGCAACGCCCATACCGAAACCGATTTCCAAAACTTTAGGATTATCCCGTCCAAAAGCGTGGTTCAAATCCAAAGGAGCCTCTTGGAAGTCCACACCGAATTGCGGCCACATCGTATCGATCGCGCGCTGTTGGGCCGCGGTCATATGGCCTTGGCGCAAGACGAAACTGCGGATGCTGCGTTTGTGTTCTTCAGGAACGGTATTTTCGGGTGTATTTTCTGGAATATTTTCGGACATGTTGTTTTAAATCAGTGGGAAATCAAATAAAAAGGCCGTCTGAAAGAATCAGACAACCCTGCATATAAATCGGCGTGATTATAGCGAATAAACGCTTTTCCTGAAACCTTTTAAAAAGAAGGTTTCAGACGGCCTTTTTAAGACAATACCGGTTGCGGTACTT
Source organism: Neisseria sp. HMSC070H10 (assembly GCF_001837635.1). Taxonomy (NCBI): domain Bacteria; kingdom Pseudomonadati; phylum Pseudomonadota; class Betaproteobacteria; order Neisseriales; family Neisseriaceae; genus Neisseria; species Neisseria sp. HMSC070H10. Next base: position 28,144 of record NZ_KV833376.1, on the reverse strand, counting down.
TGTGTTGCACCGCATAAACCGCTGCTTGGACGCGGCTGCTTAGGTTCAACTTGCGCAACAGGTTTTGCACATGCACTTTGACGGTTGACTCTGCCAGATTCAAATGGCGGGCAATGATTTTGTTGCTGTGTCCGGCGGCAAGATAGCCCAAGATTTCCATCTCACGCGGGGTCAGTTGCTCCAGCAGATGGTCGGAGCGGGAAGGAGATGGAGAAATCAGCGATTGCACCAAGCGGCTGGTCATTTCTGGAGAGAATACATTGTCGCCATCGACGGCTTTGCGGATGCTTTCCAACAGGAAGTCGGCATTGATGTTTTTCAGCAAAAAGCCTTTTGCACCCATACGCATACATTCGGTCAAATCATCGCTGTCTTCAGAAACGGTCAGCATGATGACGGTCAGCTGCGGATTGATACTTAAAATTTGGGCCAATGCTTCGCGGCCGTTCATGACCGGCATATCCAAGTCCAGCAAAACCACATCAGGCTTGAGCTGCTCAACCATTTTTACGCCGGCCAGGCCGTCTGAAGCTTCGCCGACGACTTCAAAATCAGGCTGGCGTAAAAGTAAGGCCTTGATACCGCTGCGAAATAGGGTGTGGTCGTCAATAAGGGTAATTTTAATCGTCATGATGCTGTTCTCATTTGTTGCGGCAACGTCAGCATAACAACTGTACCTTGCCCAATCTGCGATGTAATGGCCAATTCTGCGTTAATCCGTTGGGCCCGTTCCTGCATAATGCCCAAGCCGACATGTTCGCCTGAAGGCCGGTTTGATAGGTGTTCTTTATTAAAGCCAGCGCCGTCGTCACGAATCGTCATGACAAAATCGCCGTGGTTGGCAATTTCGACGCTGACATGTTGCGCACGCGCGTGCTTACGGATATTAGACAGGCTTTCCTGCAAGATGAAGATAATCTGCAAATGCTCATCATAATTCAAAGCCTGCCCGTCGTCCTGCCATTTTAAATCAACTGGAATACCGGTTTGTCGTTCAAAACGCGCCAGCAGCGATTCTACCGCTTCAGGAAAATCTTTATTACTGATTTTGGTGCGGAAATTCATTAAAAGTTCGCGTACGTCCTCGTAGCATTCCTGCACGCCGTCTTTGATGAAGCCGATATTTTCTTCGGCCTGCTCGCGTTGGTCTGAGGCAAACGCGCTTTCCAGCATTTGTACCTGCAAATTCAAAAAGGTCAAAGCTTGCGCGATGCTGTCATGTAAACCTTGCGCAATCAAGTTACGCTCCTGCAAGACTGCAAGCAGGCGGCGCTCTTGTTCCATGCGGTTGTTGGCGATGGAAATGCCCAGCTGTCCGCTTAAAGTATGCAGCAGTTTTTCGTCTTGCTCATCAGGCATATGGCCGTCTGAAAAATATAGGGTCAGTACGCCGAGCTGTTCGTCTTGATAAACGATCGGAAATTCTACACGATTTCCTTCTTCGGTTTCACCGACGCTTGCCGCCAAATCAGAACGTTTCCGCTCCTCATCGGAAAGATATACCGTACCTCCTAAGGCTGAAAACGCCGGCAGAATCTGAGTTAAAAATTCTTCTGCCGCCTGTTGGGGCGTAAAAGTTTGGTGCAGATTGCGCGTGGTTTGGTAGAGCAGGGTTAAATCACGGTTTTGCCGCGCCAAGTCTTGGGTTTGTTTGGCAACTTGTCCTTCCAAGTCTGTATAAAGCGTATGCAGACGGCGGCTCATTTGGTTAAAACCCTTGCTTACTTGGGCAAACTCACGGATCTGGTCTGTCTCGATTTGAACGCCGAAATGCCCTTTGCTGATGGTTTCTACGCCATCACGCAGTTTTTCCAAGGGCCGGATAATCCATGAATAATGCCAAACAATCATCAAGCCTGCGGCCACAACAATCATCAGCATCATGGCCATTTGAAAGCGGCGCAGCCACAAGGTATTTTGCTCGTTGGCATTTTCCATCGCCTGTAAAAACAGCTCGATGTTGCCGGCAAAACGATACAGGCCGATTTGGGTTGGACGCTCGTAATGTTGCAAAGACGGCTTGATGTTGGATTCCCAATCAATCAACAGCATCGATTGAATCAAGTCGTAAGCCAACGGCGTTTGAGACGGAATCAGCGGATGAATGGCATCACTTTGCGTCACATTGGCCAGCGTACGCTCAAATTCTTTGATTTGGTTATCAATTTGCGCATTGGGCGTACGGACGCTTGCCATATAAGCCAAACGATACACCTGCATTTTCAAACTGCCTGCATCTTCAATCGTTTTAGCCGCGTTTTCCAAACGCCAAGAAAGCAGAAGGGTAAAGACAATCGACAAAAATGCCGAACTGACCCATAAAAAAGTCAGCAGTTTTAAACGCGAAGACAGGCTCAGGCCGTCTGAAGATCCGGAGAATAAACGCATAAAGCACGCAGGGGAACTAATCCGATAATCTTATAAAAATATCATTCTTTTGGTCTATAAACAACCTGTCTAAAATAATTGTGTGGTTATGATAAGAAAAAACAGGGGTTTAATGTAAAATCATGTTATGATAAAATTCATCTCAAGTGAATTAAATCATGAAAATAAGGTTTCAGACGGCCTGAAACCTTGAAACTTATCCAATAAACACAACATCTTGAACCACACTCCATACTCTGCTTCGCAAAGGACTACCAAAATGAAAATTTTCGCACTGATATTGGCCGGCGGGCAGGGAAGCCGGATGGAAGGTGTCGATAAGGGGTTGGTGCAATGGCACAACAAAGCCTTGATAGATCATGTTATCGAAAAAATCCGCCCCCAAGTCAGCCACATCGCCATCAGTGCCAATCGCAACCTTGAGTCTTACGCCCAACGCAGCGCGCACGTTTTCTCTGATGCGCGCCAATGGCAGCATTACGGCCCTTTAGCCGCCTTGTGTACAGCCGCCAACGATTTGCAAATTGCCACTGCCGATTGGCTGCTTATCGTATCCTGCGATATGCCGCGTTTGCCGGAAAACTTGGTTTCCCAGTTTGAAACCATCGCGCGGCGCACGCCATTGTGTAATGCATTCTATGTGGAGACCCCTGCCAGACCGCATTACAGCGTGATGTTTATCCGGCCGCAAATCCTGCAAAGCACCGTGCCATACCTTTATTCAGGAATGCGCAGCATCCGCGGCTGGCTGCAGCAACAGCGCGCGCGGATCGTCCATTTTCCTCATGAACAGGATTTTATCAGCTACAACACGGAAAACGATTTGGCCCAGCCTTTGTAGTTGGATCAGTAAGGGGACTAATGTTCAGGTAGAGATAGGCTGACTTGATGATTATTTAATATCTTTCAATAGGTAATAACTATCTTGTAATTAGTTCCCTTAGAAATTCATCAATCCGTATATTTAAATAAAATATACGTTCTTCGTTAAAATAAGCTTTGGCTTTTTCCCTATCGACTGTTTCTTTTAGGTCATTTAGTCTGCCTAAGTCCAAATTTTCGCTGGTATATTTTCTTGCCAGCAGTGCACGTAGCAAATCTCCATCCAGCCCTAAACCTTTAATTACTTTTAGCACCTTATCATTGGCATCTTTTTGTTTATACGTGGTGATGTAATCACTTAATGCTAAATTTGGATCAAGCTTGATATCGCCGGATTGCACATCATGTAAAAACAACTCAGCAAATTTTTGATCTTCCTTAGAAAGCGTAGCAAAAGAGTGGTGTAGCTCCTCAAGTGCAGCAGCTTCTTCTATGCCGCCGATGGTTTTAAGCCATTTTTCAAAACGGGCATTCATATAATTTTGATCAATTTTATCGGTTTCGATTTCGTTGATGTGCGAACGCAAATCAAATGGCACATCATCGCTACCGCCACCATTGCCTGAACTTTCTTTAAACAAATCTTTATAACGAGCCAGCAGTTTATCGTAGGTCTCTTGATCGAAATTGAGTGTGGCAGTGATCACGCTGTCGTCTTCCTGTACCACGTCATAGCTTGATTTTTCCCAAGAAAAACCCAAGAGCCGAGCAGCTTGTAAGTGCTCATTGAGCTGATTGAATAGTTTGACAAACTTTGCGCATGAGGTTGTATCATCAGGGTTTTTTGAAAAATCCTCTAATCCTGCCCATTTGAAAATATCGGCAATATCGGAAAAACAGACATTCATTTTGTCGATAACCTTATCTAAATTATCGACAAACAGCCCCATTGGACGGTCGCCCGAATAAAGTTTTACGGCTCGCTCAATATTGCGTTGCATCGTATGCGGCTTGCGGTAATAGCGGATTAAACCAAAAGGCTTATCGGTTTTGTCGCATACGCGGTTAGTGCGGGAAAACGCCTGAATCAAGTTGGCGTAATCCAAAATTTTGTCTAGATAGAGCGTATTGAGCCATTTGCTGTCGAAGCCTGTCAGCATCTGATCGACTACAATCAACAAATCCAGCTGCTCGTCGGGCTTGATTCTCTTATACGCATTGATATGCGACAACCTATCCGACAAATCCGTTTTAAATCGGGAATAAGTGGCATAGCCGAGGCTTGTGCCGAACTGGGCGTTGTAATCTTCCAAAATTTCGGCAATCCATTTTTCCTTATCGTTGCCTTGCCCATCGTTAAGAATATTCGGATCAAAAAGGGCGGTCAGTTTCGGCAAGGAATTTTTAGCTTCCTCAGAATCTTTAGCTTCCTCAGCAATTCTGGCTTTAATTAGGCGGTAATAATTGACCGCTTCGGGAATAGAGCTGGTGGCAAAAATGGCATGATATTTTTTGCCTTGGCTGAGGCGTCGCCAATTTTCCAGTATGTCGTCGATAACTGCATTCACATGTTCCGGCGTTTGATATTGCACATTGGGTATATAATCTTCAATGCCTTTTTGATATTTGCCGTCTGAAGTATATTCTCCCGCCATCGGCACATCATTCATAAATTGATTGTAGATTTTTTTCTTTTGATCATCGGCAAATACTTCGCTTTCATCTGTTGCTTTGGCTTCTTGCAAAGCGACAGATCTGCGTAAGTCGCTGTCTTTAAAGGTACGGATATGGAAGGGGTGAAAGCCCAGCACATTTTCATCGCGAATGCCGTCTGCAATCGAATAGCGGTGCAATTCATTGCCGAAAACCGTGGCAGTGGTTGAATTTTTCTTAGCGTTTTCTTCTTCAATCGGCGTGCCGGTAAAGCCGAAGAAAATCGCATTGGGGAAGGTGTGCTTAATGGTGAGCAACATATCGCCAAAAGTAGTGCGGTGGGCTTCATCAATGATAAACACTAGCCGCTTGCCACTGATTTGCTCGATGTCAGCCTCATTTACCCCTTCTTCCGCCTTGATATTACTCATTTTTTGAATGGAGGTAACGATTAAGCGGTCGCGGTCTTGTTTGCTTTTCAGCTTGGCGAGCAAAATGGCGGTGTTTTCCGTTGCCTGCACATCATCTTTACTATCGGCAAAATTCTGATATTCCTCCAGCGATTGCTTGCCCAGCTCAATACGGTCGAGCAAGAAAATCACCTTATCCGCATCTTTACGGCGGCTGATTAACTGTGCCGATTTAAAACTCGACATCGTTTTGCCCGAGCCTGTGGTATGCCAAATATAGCCGCCGCGCTGATTGCCCAAAGTCCAATCTGTTTTTGCCACCGTGTCGGCAATTTTGTTGACCGCATAATACTGATAGCTGCGCAACACTTTCAGCTGCTCGTCTTTCGCATCGGCAATGGTGTAATCGCCGATAAACTGGTGCGCCATCGGAATCGAGAGGAAATGCGTCGCCACCTTATTCCAATCGTTCATATACACATTATTGAAATCCGCCCAACGGAAATAAAACGCAGGATTTAATTGACCACCGGTATTGGCAAAATAGCGGCATTCTTCCGGCGTCATAGCCACAAACACCTGCACCAGGCTAAAAATGCCCGAAAACGCGCCTGCCTTATGGTATCGCTCAATTTGATTGGTTGCTTGGCTGATGGGTACGCCAGAGCGTTTCAGCTCAATATGAAACATCGGCATACCGTTGATTAACAACATCAAATCGCCTCGCTGCTTAGGGTATAAATCCGAACGAGGAGTAAATTGGGGCTGCTGGGCAATTTGATAGCGGCTTTTGCCGGCAGAAATTTCCTCACGGTCGAAAATATCCAGCGACACTTCCTTGCCGAAATGACGGCTTTCCTCATTTTCACGCTTGATTGCCACCGTTTTGCCATTGATAAAGCCGTTTAGCGCATAAGGCGTTTTTAATGCCTGCACCTGCTCCAAAATCTGGTTCATTTCCGTGCGAAGCAACGGCACATCGAGCTTGTCGATATGTTGGTTGGTTTTATTCAAATGCGCCTGCCAGTTGGCAATCAACTCTTCTTCGGTAGGATAGCGCAACACTTCCTTTTCCCAGCTTTTGGTGGCAAGCAAGGCAATCAGTGCGTTTTCAAAATCAGCTTCTTTATTAAACATTCTTTTTCTCCGTAAGGGCGCTACTACAATTTTTCAGACGGCCTCAATCATGGGCAGGGACACTGCCCTATACCAACATCGCCGCCAACAGCCCTTTTTTGAGTTGGTTTAATTTTTCGACTTCTGCCGACTGTAAGGCAATGGTTTCGTCTAGTTGGCGGAAGAAATTACCGATAGCGGTTTGTTCTTTAATGGTTGGTGGAATAAGTATAGGAATTTCCGCCATTACATTATTCATCAATTTAGGATTTCCAACATAGGATACATAGCTGTGTGTAACTAAATTGAGAATCTCAGCAATACATTGATTTGCAAAACCCTCTTCATTAATTAGAACCCCACACACATTTGTGCAATAGAATTTCCCTGAACGAAAATTTACATCTCCAGCATTTGCTCCATCAGTTGTCCAAGTAATCGCATTTTCAAACAGGTAATGTTTCCAATATCCCATCAGACCTTTATTTTTCGTTTGTGAACTATAGACAGGATAACAATAATCTTCATTTTTATTATCTACTAAATTTGTCGTAGCTAAGACATTACCACGAGTAATTCTAAATAAATCACAAATTTGATATGTCTCCCATTCCCCCTCAAACCCTTTAAAGCGGATTTTTGGTATTTTTTCACCGTTTGCGGGGAACATTTTTGCCAGCATTGCCTTTTTAAGCTGACGGCTTTTTTCCAATACCGCACGGCTCTCGGCAATTTGGCTGTCTAAACGACTGAAAAACAAACCGAGGTGGGTTTGTTCAGGAAGGGAAGGTACAGTTATTTCTGCTGATAATAAATCACTGTTATATAACCGCTTGATTGTGCTTCCTTCTAAATCCCATTTAATATTTTGGTATGTGATATTTAAAAATGTTGAAGTTATTTGGCTTTCATCAAAACGCAACCAAACTATGTTGCTATCTTGAAAATACGCATTCTCCCCTGTAAATTTAACCGTTCGGCCAATTGTACCCGCAGCAGAAATTAAAATATCTCCTTGTTTAGGATAAGGGTATTTTTGGCGGTATTCCTCAAATAATTCACTACTGATAAATGCGTCTGGTTCTTGTCCAAATGTACCGATTTTAAAAAAGGGAATTTCACCACTTGGCTGGGTTTGCTCTTTAAAAATACGGCGACACATTTCTACTCTTCCTAAATCGCCTAAAGTTTTATTTTTCCACTCTTCTGTAAACCCTTTAAACCGCAAACGTGGCTCTTGTTGCTTATTCATTTTGCCCCCTTAGCCTTTCAAAATCGCCTGCCATGCGGCAATGCCCTGCAAATCAAACTCGCTGCCGGTGAGTTCGTCCATCATTTGCGCCAGTGCGGCGGAGCTTTCCTGTTTACGCTCGCTGATGTGCTGATAGGTGTCGGCATATTTGTCGCAAAGTGCGGTCAGTTTTTGGCTGAATTGCGCCAGCATGTTTTCAGGCAGCCTGCACATCGCGGCATTGAGCGGAACAAACCATTTTTGGCGGAGCAAATCGAGGGCTTCGGCATCGCTAAGTGCTTCAATGGCGGCTTTGGTTTTGCTGTGAAGCTCGGCGGATTGGGTTTTGAGTTCTGCCTTGAGCGTTTTTTCTTCGGCAAGCAGTTTATAGGCAGCCTGCAATTTTGCGCCCAGGCTTTCTTCGGCAAAAATGTGTTTGTCGATGGCTTTGGTCAAGTCGGCTTTTTTAGCAATTGTTATGCCGTCGGCTTCCAATTCTTGTTGCAAGGCTTTTGGAATTTCGGCATTGATAAAGCCGTCGCCTTGTTCATTGACGGCAGGGCAGGCTTTTTCTTCTTCACTTAGGTTTTCCAAAATGCTTTGCATTTCGGCGGCGATTTCCTCTAAACGGGTTTCTTTGGCTTTCAGGTTTGCCAATTCCTGCGGCAATTTGACGGCCTGTACCAATTCAAACGGCAGAATATGCCCCACCCAGCCGTCTTGTACTTCGGCTTCTTTTTTGGTTTTGCTGTCTTTTTTCAACACCATAAATGGATCAACCTGCTTAATTGCCTGTTTGCCCTCGGTTTGAATCATCTCCAAATCGGCGGCAATGCCTGCCACATCGGCGCGCCATAGGTCATCGAGTTTTTGATAGGCGGTATAAAAATCCAATAGGGGCATTGCCTGCACTTTTTGGCGGATGAGTTCGGCAAGCTGCTGCTGGGTTTGGGAGATATTGAGCGTTTCCATCGGCTCAATCAGCAGGATTTCCAAGCGAGCGGGGAAATCGGCAAAGTTTTCTGCAAATTGCGCTTGGTAATTCAGCACGCTGGCGTGGCTTTGCATGGCGGCTTTAAGATTGTCAGTTTTCGGCTGCACATAAGGTGTGCCGTTATCGGTAAATAAGGCTGTCTGTAAACCGTCAAAGGCTGCCCAATAGTCTGCGAATTGTGCCAGCTCGGCTTTGGGAATGCCGCCGTGTATGGTGGCGAAAATATCCCATTGCTCTGCCGGCTCGGCAGAGTCGACATAGCGTGGAATGTTGAGGTTGTAGCCGTTTGCCACAATTTCGGCTTTCGGCACAATGCGGGAGAATTTAGGCAATTCCCGGCGATGGGTCACGCAATCGACAATGCGCTTGATGTCGCTTGCCTGCAAATGGTTGTTTTTGCCCACTTTGATGAAATGCTTGGAGGCGTCAATCATCAACACGTCGTTACGTTCGCGCTCTTGGCGTAAAACGACGATGATGGTGGGAATGCCCGTACCAAAAAAGATATTGGCAGGCAGACCGATAATGGCATCGATATGATTGTATTCAATCAGATTTTTTCGGATTTTCTCTTCTTCGCCACCTCTAAAAAGCACGCCATGCGGCAAGACGATGGTCATGATGCCGTCGGGTTTTAAGTGGAAGAGGTCGTGCAATAAAAAGGCAAAATCGGCTTTTGCCTGCGGGGCGACGCCAAAACGTTTGTAGCGGATGTCGCCTTCTTTGTCTTTGGGATTCCACGGCTGGGAATAGGGCGGATTGGACACTACGGCATCCAGATACAGCGGATCGCCTTCCAGCGGCCAGTCGTCTTCTAATGTGTCGGCGTTGCGGGTGAAAATATTGCTCGGCAAAATGCCGCGCATGACCAAATTCATGCGCGTGAGGTTGTAAGTGTTTTCTTTTAATTCTTGTGCGTAATATTTGATACTGTCGGCGCTTTTGAGATGTTTGGCAACGCTATGGCCGATGTTGATCAGCAATGAACCTGAGCCGCTGGTCGGGTCGTAAATGCTGATTTCTTCGCGATCTTTGAGATGGTCGGCAATGATCTCCGACATCAGCAAAGATACTTCGTGCGGCGTATAAAATTCACCCGCTTTTTTGCCTGCGTTGGCAGCAAACATGCTAATCAGGTATTCATAAATAAAGCCCAATACGTCATAGCCCTGTTTGCCGTCCATCGGAATATCGGCAATCAGTACGAAAAGGTCTTTCACCGCATTGGTTTGGCTGGCGGCGGTATCGCCCAATTTGCTCAAACCGGATTCTAAGGTTTTGAAAATGCCGTCAAAAACTGAGATGTAGTTTTCTGCAATATTGCGGCTGAAAGCGCTCATTGCAGTGCGGACGTTGGCAATATTGAAATCCGAGCCTTGGGCTAACCAAGTTGAGAATAGATGTTCGTAGCTGATGAAATAGCCGAGGTTTCTTTTGATATGGTTGACAAGATCCACGTTAGATTCGGTAAGCTCATCGGCAAAATTTGATTTTTCTAAGCCTTGTTCAAGGGCAAATTTCTCCAGTTTGTCGGACAAAAATTTGTAGAAAATAAAGCCTAAGATGTAGTCTTTGTATTCGTTCGCTTCAATTTTGGAACGCATTTTATTCGCAGATTGCCAAATTTTGGCTGCAAGTTGTTGTTTATTCATTTTTTCTCTTATTGGTTTTTGATTTTATACATATTGCGGTATTTATGATTGCTAGGTGCGAGTCTAGCTATGATAAACCATCAACACAGTGTTTACATAATTTACATCGTAGAGGAAGTATGATTCATCGATGCAAGGAAAAATGGTAGGAAAGCTCACATTACACAAAGGCCGTCTGAAACTCAACTTTCAGACGGCATCTTGTATCCATATAATAGCCGCTATCTCTATTGGCGAGGATGAGATTGAGCTTGTCATCTTTGAATATAAATGATTAGGATAGAACAAGCGTTTGGATTTTGAAGATGATTTATAAAAACTCTTTGAAATTTCTCTACTCTTTGAAAAAGAAAAAAGGCCGTCTGAAAAGTACAGGCTGCTTTTTGGGTTTTCAGACGACCTCCAAAGCAGCCTGCACTCAGGTATTTTGGATTGACTAACGCAAGCTATCTGCCAAATACTTTCCGCCAGGCATTCGGATTGATTTTAAACTTGGCTTTGAACTGTAAACGTAGGTTTGCCGCGCTGCCGAAGCCGCTTTGTTCGGCGATGCGGTCTATCGGCAAATCCGTATTTTCCAATAAATCCTGCGCCTGCCATAGCCGCTCTGTGGTGAGCCACTCGCCGAAATTCATGCCTGTGGCTTGAGAAAAATGGCGGATAAAGGTACGGCGGGAAACAGCTAATTTTTTTGCCAAATCGTCCAAGCGGTATGAGGTGGCAAGGTTTTGGCGCAGTTCGTCCAATAAGCGGTTGATTTTGTCATCGGCGGTACGACGTTCGACAGGTCGGTGGATAAACTGTGCCTGCCCGCCTTCGCGGTGTGGTGCCGCAACCAAGGTACGGGCAAGGTCGTTGGCAATGGTTGCACCGTGGATTTTGCGGATGAGGTACAGGCAGCAATCTAGCCCGCCTGCCGCACCTGCCGATGTTAAAAAGTTGCCGTCTTCCGCATATAGGCGGTTGGTATCCAGATGAATTTTAGGGAAACGGCGGACAAAGTCGTCTTCGGCAAGCCAGTGGGTGGCGGCGGTTCTGCCGTCTAAAAGTCCTGTGTAGGCAAGGGCGTAAGAGCCGTAGCATAGGGCGGTGATATGCGCACCACGTTTCGCTGCCCGCTGTAAATTCTCAGCCAGTTCCGGCGTCGGGGTTTCTTCAATATTGCGCCAGCCTGCGATGACGATGATGTCGGCTTCTTCCGTCAAATCCAATCCGCCGTGTACGGGAATGCTTGCGCCCAGTGCCGTGATGACGTCTTTGCTATCATCGGAACAGATTTTCAGGTCAAAGAGCGGATTGTCCCGATAGGCCGTCTGAAAAACAGAAAAGGGAATGTTGAAGACAAAATCATTCATGCCCGATTGAGCATATAACACGATTTTGGGAACAGCTTGATTTTGGCGAAACTCGTTACGCTCGTTTTCAGACGACATTTTGGCACTATCCTTGCGTTTGTTGGCAATATTGCCTATTTTAGCCGATACACCTGCTGCTTAAAATACGCTCCATGATTTTTTAAGGAGCAACATCATGAAATTCAAGCAATTTATTCTTGCCACTGTTTTGGGCGCGACAGCCTTTTCCGCTTGGGCAGACGATTCATACCAACATATCCGTAACGCTACCGCCAAGGTCGAATATGCGGGGCAGACGTTTTTGATTGACCCGTTTTTCGCCCCCAAGCATTCCATGAACGGCTTTGCCGGCACGTTCAATAACCAAGCCAAAATGCCGCTGGTCGGGCTGCCGATGAGCGTGAATAAAATTTTGGACGGTGTGGATGCAGTCATCGTTACCCATACCCACGAAGACCATTGGGACGAAACCGCCGCACGTTCCATTCCGAAAAACCTGCCCGTATATGTGCAGCACCAAGCCGACGCGGCAAAAATCCGCAGCCAAGGCTTTACTGATGTACGCGTGTTGAACGGCAGCACTGTCTTCAACGGCGTAACTATCAGCAAAACCGGCGGCGTACATGGTACAGAGGCCATGTATGCCAACCCGCAGCTAGCCGAAATCTTAGGTGATGCAATGGGTGTGGTATTCCAAAGCAGCGGACATAAAACCGCTTATATTATGGGTGATACTGTGTGGACGGCAGATGTAAACAAAGCATTGAACCGCTACAAACCCGATTATCTGATTATGAACACAGGCTACGCGCTGATTTCAGGCATTTCAGACGGCATTATTATGGGGACGGCTGATGTATTAAAAGCCAGCCAAGTCATGCCTAAAGCCAAAATCATCACCGTACACATGGATACCGTGAATCATACCGCCGTCAGCCGCGCCGATATGCGTAAATTTATACGCGGTCAAGGCATTGAAAGCCGTGTTAACGTTCCGGAAGACGGAGAGACTGTGAGGCTAGATTGATAAGCGGTCATCTTTTAAAGAGAATTTGCAAAAATACTGGAAAATTTGGCCTCTCTTTGTTATGAAAAAAGCCGTCTGAAATTTCAGACGGCTTTTACTTTTAACGCATCCACAATCAACTTAAATACATTGGAATGCCCGCGGCGGCTGGGGTAATAGAGGTAAAACGGTTCGTAAGTGATTGCGTATTCAGGCAACAGCTCGACCAGGTGCCCCGAATTGAGTGCATCCGCTACGCTCATATATGCTATCCACGCAATGCCAAGGCCGTCTGAAACGGCTTGCAGGCGCAGATGATTATTGATGGAAAACTGCGATTTTGGCGTGAACGTAATCAGCTCTTTTTTGTATTTGAATTCCCACTGCATCTCCGTGCCGTGTTCAGCAGAGAGTTTTATGCCGATAAGGCGGTGCTGTTGCAGATCATCAATATTTTTCGGCGAACCGTATTGCGCCAAATAATCGGGCGAGGCAACCAATACCATTTTGAGCGGTGCAGAAATCGGCACGGCAATCATCTCTTTCGCCACATCGTTGCCCAGCCGCACGCCTATGTCAAACCCTTCTTTCACAATATCTGCCCAGCGGTCGTCCACCACGATTTCCAAGCGGATTTTCGGGTATTGGTTCAAAATCGGCTTTAATTTTGGATACAACACGGCTTCCGCTGCCATTGCAGGGGCATTGATGCGAATCAATCCCGATGGCGTATTCAAAAAATCATTTAAAGCATCGACTTCTTGGTTTATGGCTTGATAAAGTGGGAAAAGTTGGTCGAAAAGCTGCTGTCCGGCTTCGGTCAGCGACACATTGCGCGTAGTGCGGTTGAGCAGGCGCAAATTTAGCCGCGTTTCTAAATTTTTCATGCTGTGGCTCAACGCCGAAGAAGAAATCCCCAAAAGCTGTCCTGCCTTCACAAAACTCTGCGTTTGCGCCAAGGTCAAAAAATAATTCAGTTCGTTAAAGTTCTGCATTTTCCTACCCCGTTTTAGGTGATTAGTGAATTTAATTCACGACATCATAAAACCAAACCTAATTTATCTCAATAAAAACACGGGCTAAAATGGCTACACGTTTATGAGAACAAACAGGAGACAATATCATGCAAAACATCACATTAAACAACGGCGTACAAATTCCTGCACTTGGTTTCGGCGTATTCCAAATTCCGCCCGCAGAAACTGAACAGGCCGTGATTGCCGCCATCAAGGCAGGCTATCGTCACATCGACACCGCGCAGGTTTATATGAATGAAACCGAAGTCGGTTTGGGAATTAAAAACAGCGGTGTGGCGCGCGAAGAATTGTTCGTTACCACCAAAATTTGGGTAGAAAATTTCGGCTACGAAGCCGCCAAAGCCTCGTTGGATCGTTCATTGGGCCGTCTGAATTTGGATTACATCGATATGGTGCTGATTCATCAGCCTTACGGCGACAGCTACGGTACATGGCGCGCGCTGGAAGAATATCAGGCAGCCGGCAAAATCCGCGCCATCGGCGTGAGCAATTTTTCGCCGGTGCGTGCGGTGGATTTGGGACTATTCAATAAAGTGATGCCGCAAGCCAATCAGAT